>CAYFJU010000020.1:0-43927 GCA_964343505.1 uncultured bacterium | reverse complement strand
CTATTATGGAACTTACAGCTTTTCATGTTATGCCAACTAGTCTTGACCCTTAAATAATTATTAAATGGCTTCGTTTCAACCAAACTATTTTCATTTATAATCCGACCATTATTATTACGAATAACCAGTGCCAGTTTAATACCATCGATAATTTGAGATAATTCCCCGCCTGCCCCACTAAAAATTATACTTGTAGCGGGCAGGGACATGCTCAGCATGCCAGGTGAAGGTTTTTCAAAGCCTCCGATTCGTCAAACTCTTGGTTACCAATTTACTTCGGGAACAGGTATACATAGGTTTCTCATTTCATTCCCAAATACAGGGAAGTCCCTTCAGACTTAGCACAACTCCTTATACATTGAGTCGTAAACCAGCTTCACTCGCTTGATAGCGCCTTCATTCAAATCATAAATATCACATTCGGCAAATGGTTTGGCGTAGATATGTAAACTGACTGCTGATGCTTCAAAAACATTTTCCACCGAATGAATATCCGCCGGACCATCCAAATATCCTTTTTCACCTTTTGCCAGATCGGTCATGGTCAGAGCGAGCGGTTCGGTGGAATCCAATTGGTAATTGCAGACCTGCAGGGTACCCGACTCGACCCGCATCCAGCATTTTTCACCCTCATGACCATGAATGGGCGCTTTCTGACCCGGCTGCCAGCAGACAATCAGTATTTCAAAATCGTCATCCTTGTGCACCAGATTACGGGCATATTTATCATTTTTGAATTTTACATAATCATCCAAAGCATCTTGGGGGAATTCATATTGAGATAAAAAAGCGGACATTTCAGGGACAGGGAAATCCTGCCGGGCAAATTGTTTTAAATCATGAATGAGTGATTTCACGTTTTAATATTCTCCAAACTCCGATGGTTAAAACTGGGATAACAAACACAATCCAATATCCCCAGGTCAATGCACCGTAACCCTGCGCAATCAAGCCCACAAGACCGACTGCATTTGCTATAAAAATTGAGATGATCAATAAGGTTACTCCTATTATAGCACGCCATTGGTTTGAAAAACCGGGATAGACAGCGGCAATTCTTTCATTGAATCCGTGGATCAAACCTACCCCAGTTTCAATGAACGTCCCAAATAAAACTATCTGGAAAATGAGTTTAAAAGCATCCCAGCCCAGGTGATCCAATACTGTATTCACAGGTACGGATGCATCCAATACAAGTGGATATTGGCACAGCATGGCAAAGAACATAAAAACGGCTGGGATCATACCAATGGCGCCGGCGGCAATCCCTGACATGAGTGCTTCTTTACGTGTTTCAATGTGGCGAACACAAAATAAGATAGCCGGGGCAAGCCCAATATTATAGGCTGCATATTTTATTCCGCCCATCGTCCAACTGGCGCCACCGGGTTGCTGACGAAAACTCATACTAATGGCATCCCCAAAAATGAAGTACACAGCGATAAACATCACCACAAAAACACCATATAAAATGATGGACCAGAAGGAAAGCACTTTTTCAATTAAAGCAGTGCCGAAAAAAACAATCAAACCAACCAACCCCATCATGATGATAATCCCCATGAGATCGGGAATGCCAAACATTTCATGGATGATTTCGCCCGAAGCGGAACCCATGACTGAAACAACTAAAATTAATCCGATTAGGTATAGAGCCTCATAACTGAACCATGCCTTGCCCAGTAATCCTTTTACGAATGATCTATATTCATAATTACGCCCCATGCGTGCTAATTCGAAACAAACCGCCAACACAGCACCCCAAATGAGGGTGGCAACACCCATATTCACTAATCCTGCAACAGGACCGGCAGTCAGAAAAAATTCAACCAGTTCCCTCCCTGTACCATATCCGCCGCCAATGATCAACGACTGAAAAATGAATCCCGGCAACAGGTATTTTTGGAAAAATGTGTTATTCATTAATATACTTTTTAATGGATTCAGCAAGGGGATCGACACCCTCAGAAAGGGGCAACACAACCGGGATTTCTAATTCCTTATTTAATTTTTCCTGAATCAACTTTAATTGATCCATTTCGATTCCTTCTTCATTTAAACCAACACCCAGAACTTCAGCGCCATAATGGTTGATCAATTTAATCTCATCGCCGATTTCAGGCAGTACGGCGCCAATTTCTCCCATATCAACAAAAAACTCTCGTCCCGGCGCATGCATGAGAATGACGCCTTTGGCATTCCCGGATAAAATGAATTCAGAACCACATGGCCCCGACGGGTTTCTGAGGGAGGATTGGCCTTCAATTAAAATCAAATCCGGGTTGGAATCATTCACACATTCTAAAATGGCCCGTTCAATTTCGCCACTGACAAAATCATTTGGCGTCGCATCAAAAATAAAACCATGTTTGTAGCCCTGCATCCAACCGGTTTGACCGGTGTAAATCATATCTGTTTTGATGCCGGATGCGTTGCAGGCTTCCATCAAAAAACGGCCGGTGGTGCGTTTCCCCAAGGCACAATCAATCCCCAGCATGGCAATGATCGGCGTGTCCACTTTCATAATTTTCCCGGACCAAAAATGCAGGTCAGCGGTTGGCCTTGGCTTGCGGATATCAGTCAGTTCCACACCGTTTTTATCGGCAATTTCTTTGAATTCCGGATCATCACCCAAGAATTGATGGAGGCCACAGATAATTGATAAGCCATGGTTCATGGCAGCGATCAGTTCTTTGCGGCATGGGTCAGGCAGCATTCCTCCTGGGAATGCTACTCCTACGATACAATATTTTGGCGATTCCTCTACCTGTTGTAAAAACGCCTCAACCGAATGAAAGACAGGAATATCTAAAGGCCGCCCATCCAACACCTTCCCCGCATCCTGGCCTCCATTAGCTGAATCAATAACAGCCAAAACCTCAAACCGGTCCGAACCGCGCAGCAGTCCGTGGCAGGTTTTGGCGAAATTTTCCGCCAACAGGTTATGGGTAAATACAATCGCTCTATCCAATTCAATCATTCCTTCAATCAATCATTTAATCGTGTCACACCCAATCCCGGCTCATCAGTGACGGACATCATCCCATCTTTCAAAATAAAACCGCCTTTCACCAAATCCCGGGCCAGGTCCAGACTCCCGTCCAGATCCAGGTATTTAGTGGCCAGGGAAGCCAGGGCGGCATGGAGTGCAGCCGAAATGCTGATAATACTTTCATCCATGCATCCCCACATGAGATCGATGCCGGCCCGCTTGGCCGTATGGGCTATTTTTAAGGCCGGATACACGCCGCCACACTTCATCAATTTGATATTATAAATCCCAAACGGATGGGGTTCAGCGGCCAAGCGTTCCGCTTCGGCCGGATGGTGCAGACTTTCATCCGCGGCACAATTTGCGCGGATCGCTTCTGAAACTGCCATCATTTCCCCATCTTTATCATCGGGAAAAGGTTGTTCGATGAATTCTACATTTTTTTCCGCCGTCTTATTGACAAACTGCGCCAATTCTTCGGCGTTGTAACCTTGATTCGCATCCACCCGGATCAAAACATCCCGATCCACCTGCTCGCGCAGTTTTCGAATCAACATGATATCTTCTGCTACCGATTTCCCTGTTTTGACTTTCAGGATGCGAAACCCGCGCCCCACATATTCTTCCGCTTCCGCCTGGGCTTCTTCCAGTGATTTAATCCCGATGGTGATAGAGGTTGGGAAAGCGGTGTGGGTGCGGCCCAGCATACTCACCAAAGGTTTATCCAGGGATTTGGCGAGGGCATCATAGAGAGCGATATCAATGGCGGCCCGGGCGGCCGGCTTATCGAACATCAGCGACGCTGATAATTCACAAATCTCATCAATGGATTCAACATCCTTGTTTAGGACGAGTTCATTGAGATGCCTGTCCAATGCCCTTAAGCAGGACGCCATACTTTCGCCCGTGACAAATTCAGCCGGCGAGCCGGCGCCGATGCCCACGATGCCATTTTCAAGTTCAATTTGAACAAAGACATTCTCCACCGCATCAATCGTTTCGTAGGCAATACTGTAGGGGCGGGTCAGTTCAAGGTTCTCTGACCATGCTTTCGCTTTTAATATTTTCATCAGCTTACACAGTTTTTCAAATTATTTGGTTAATGAAATTTTTAATTGAAGATACCAAAATCACACGTTTTGGACTGCATCAACCACGTTGATGCATGGATTGACACGGTCAATCCACTCCAAAATCCATATCTGATTATTTTTTATATCCCGGCCCCCGAACAACCTTACCCGGTGTGGCGCCGGTATGCTCACCTTCCTTTAACACATGGATCCCATTCACGAACACATGCTGGACACCGGTGGCCAGTTGGTGGGGTTTGGCGAAAGTGGCATGGTCTTGGATCTTTTCAGGATCAAAAATGACCACATCTGCGAAATAGCCTTTTTTCAGGTAGCCCCGCTCCTTGATCTTCAGTTTATCCGCCGAAAGACCGGTCAGTTTATGGATCGCATTTTCCAGAGGGATTACCTTTTCGTCCCGAACGTATTTCCCCAGAAGTCGCGCAAAATTCCCATAAGCTCTTGGATGAGGGTTATACTGTAGGAAATCCCCCTCCGGTGCGAGAGACCCCGCATCGGACCCAAAACTCATATATGGCAATTGAATCTGTTTTTTAATATTTTCTTCTGACATGAGGAAATATACTACATCTACACGACTACTGTCCTGGATCACAAAATCCATGGCCACATCGGCATAATGTTTTCCAAGTTCATCGGCCACTTCTTTAAGTGTTTTGCCAATATATTTTCTCAAATCAGGATTCTTAAACCCGGAAAACAATACACCGTCCGGCCCAGCCAGAAAACCCAGGTTCTCCCAATCATCGGTGTCAGAAATCATTTCCTGTTTAACTTTCGCGCGGAATTCAGGATTCTTCAGGCGCTCCACCCATTTTTCATAGCCCCCTTCCTGGGCCCAGGGGGGCATGTGGGCGTTCAGACCAGTGGCGCCAGCCACATATAAATACATATCGGTGGAAATATCCAAACCTCGCTTCCGGGCTTCGTTTATTTTGGCAATTGCCAGATCCATCTTATGATGGTTTGGGGTACCCCCGGCCTTCAAATGATACACTTCAGCAGGGACCTTTGCTTTTTTCGCGATGGTGATGAGTTCATCCAAAGCCTCTAAGAAGCGATTGCTTTCGCTGCGCATATGGGAAATATACATGCCGTTATATTCGGCGGCGATTTTGCAGAGTTCAATCAACTCTTCCGTGGAGGAATAGAAAGCCGGTGCATAAATCAAGGAAGATCCAACCCCCAAGGCACCCTCTTCCATCGCCTGCCGCACCAAAGCCCGCATATTGTTTAGCTCTTCATCGGTCGGCGGCCTGTCCTCAAACCCGATTTCATGGATGCGCAGTGTAGTCGCCCCCACAAAGGAAGCCACATTGGTAGCGATGCCGCGCTTTTCCAATGATTCAAGATATTCCCCTAGGGTGGTCCAGTCAATTTCATATTTGAAATCGCTCATGTCCGCTCGTTGCTGGTCCTTCATTTTTTCATTCAAGGGCCCCATGGACCAGCCTTCACCAAAGACTTCCAAGGTGACGCCTTGTTTAATATCACTCATAGAACGCCCATCGGCGATGAGTGAAGTGGTAGCCCAACTGAGCATATTGATAAAACCCGGGGAGACCGCCAGGCCTTCTGCATCAATTTCCGATTTTCCTTTTCCGGGCAAATCGGAAGAAATCTCAACGATGCGGTCGCCCTTGATGGCCACATTGGCCACCACCGCCGGCGTACCGGTTCCATTATACACATTCCCATTACGGATGACAACATCGTACCGCGCACATCCGCAAAAAAACATCAGTGCTGATGTAAATAAAATGATCAGATTCTTTTTCATTGTTTATCCTGTTTAAAATTGCTCGAAAACTGAGGGAAGAAGATCAGAAACTACAAACTATAAATACAACATTTTTGTTGTTTTTTTATATTTATCTATTTTTTTGTAGGTTTACCATTGTTTGAGTGGAAGCATTTCCCTAATATTGGATCAACAAAACCCACAAACAAATGGAATTTGATATTCAGAACATCCCACAAAAACGCCGGCGTGTCGTTCAATACCTGCTGGACCACCCTGACCAGGTGGTAATTTCCGGCTCCCAACAATTAGCCGCCACCTTACGCATTGACCGCTCCACCCTGATCAATGCTTGTAAAGACCTCGGTTATGGGGGCTATCGTGACCTGAAAGCCCACTTAAGAAAGCGCCTTACATCTTTCAAAACGGAAGGAGGGCCCGGCGACTTGCTGAGTGAGTTCCGGGTTACCGATGAGGAGGAAGAAAGCGTCATTTCATCCATCTCCTCGGATTTGTCGGCCCTCCAGCTTACTTCCGAAAAACTAGACCTTCCGGCGATCAAGGCTATATCCAAAAAACTCATATCCGCCGATTGTGTTTACATCGTTGGGTTGGGTTACCTGGCGCCCCTGGCCCTGTATTTAAGGACCCTGCTTAAAACCATACGGCCCAAAATAGAAGCCATCACCCATTATCATGGAGACGTTTTCGATGTCATCAACAATTTGTCTCAGAAGGATATGGTCATCGGCTTTTCGTTTGATCGCTGTATGAAAGAAACCCGCGACTTGTTTGAGGCCGCCCGTCAACAATCCATTCCCACCGTGGCGATTACCGACACTGAGCGCTCCTCGCTGACGAACTTCACCGAAACAGCGCTGCTGATCTACAATACAACCAAATTCTTTTTCAGCCCCCATGTGGCCGCCTTCAGCATTTGCAATGCCATTATGCATTGTGTGGTGGAGCAGGCAAAACCGGAATCCATGAAAAAGCTGGAGGATTATTATAAAATGGCCCAAAAGGGCCGGGTGTACGGATAAAACGGCTTTAAAAACCTGGTCAACCAGGCCTTCCTTAATGCTTTTTCCTTCTTAATTCAGGAATGCAACAATGAACGTGTGAATTGTTGCGAACCATTCGTAACTAAGGTGTGCTTCGGTAAATCCATTTAATAACTATTTAGGATAATCCGGAATGACAACTCCATCTACTTTATCTCAGTGAGGATTACCTTAAACATATATTCTACATTTGAATTCCCGGTGGGCCTACCTCGAAATACTGAAATGAATCCATGCGAAAAGCTTGAAGAAACAAGCCTTAAAACCACACTCAAAGCTCTAATAAAAAAACCAACTTGACAGATTGAATCAACCATATTTACCTTTTAATAAGCAATTTAGAGTTTTATTAATATTCGATTAAATGGTATGAAAAGTTTTAAAATACGTTTTATAAAAGTGGATTTATTGTCCGCTGGATCGTGGAATATCCAGCTTCAAGGGAGTATTGAAGTTGCCTTGGCTCCCCCTCAAATTGTTAGTACCACTCATGAATAATTCAGGAAATGCACCGGGGTGATTAAAATTATTTGTTTCAAATTATTTACTCTAATTCTCAGCATTTTTTTATTTTTTTCCTGCAGCTTGTTTGAAGCAAAGGAACCAGAGGCAAAAGTCGTGTACGTGAGTAAATCGGACGGCAAGCTCTATACCCAGAATTTGGATGGAACTGACCGAAAGCGGATTCACATTATGGGTGTTAAAGAGACCATCACCCCGATTGAAATAGGAAATATCAATGATAAGACCATTTTGAATATAAGTGAGCCCCGGTGGAGTCCCAGTGGGACAAAATTCGCCTTAGTAGTCGGTGTAGCCATGGATCAATCTCAATTAATTGTGATGTATGCTGATGGCAGAAATGCGAAAACAGCGAGTCCCGATCCCCAGATGGTGGGTTCGCCGGACTGGTCCCCTGACGGTACCAAGATTGCTTATACAATGTCTACTTCATATTTCGGTACATTCACGGAAATATTCATCACCGACCTAGAAGCCGATACTTGGAAGCGCCTTACTTGGCTGAGTACCCAGGTTGGGAATATAGTATCACCTCGTTGGAGCAAAGATGGGAAGAAAATATTCTTTACTCACTCAGCACATCCTGACAGTCTAAGAAATATATTCATTTATAGCTTTGAATCCGATTCCGTAGAAATAATAGGGGCCTGGCCGGCTATCTCCGTTTTTGCCCAAGACGGAAAAAGAGGGTTCGGCAATAATTCAAAGGGAAAAATATTTAGTTATAGCATAACAGACCAAGAATAAAAGATTTTGACTTCAGGGAAATGGCCCAAATTAATTGATAATGATCAAAAAATACTATTTATACGGGGTAGACATCCCAATTACAGTAATTGGCTGATGACGGCTGAAGGCTTGGATGTGCATTCGATCGATAATAAAGGAAATTTTAGTCCCAGGCAGATTGACATTTTCTGGAATAAATAACAATATAACTCCAAAATCGAAAGAGGTAACCATCATGGATTAGCAAAAGCTTAAGTGTGTTCAAAGACAACATCAAAGAATAATGCATTTTGTATAAAAACAAAGGAGAATAAGCATGCGTACAAACCAACAAATAAAAAGTTTGATGCTATTGGTGGTATATTTTTTAATCGGGATATTTTCTATCCTGCAGGCCCAAGGTAGAGGACCGGATTCCACCCAAATTGTTGCCTTCAAATCATTCAACCGTGGCCACGGGTTTCAAGTTTACTGGAATACCAAAACAGGTGTGCCTGAAGCTATTTTCGGCGCCAAAGTCCAACAACGAATCCGCATACACGGTTCCGAAGGTTTATCCCCAGAGAAAGTGGCACGTAAATTTCTAATCCAACACAGGGATATATTCAAAATGCAGACCAATATTTCCGATTTGGAAATCTCGCGCGTAAGAAATATTAAAGGTATTGCGCATGTACGTTTCCAGCAAACATATAATGGGATTCCAATCATAGGGGCTGCATATTTTGTCCATGTAAACAATACCGATAAGAGCATTCATATGGCCAATGGACGTTACTTTCCAGAGGTACGATTGGCCAACAAACCTGAAGGAGCCATAACACCGGCAATGTCAGAAAACGTTGCTATTGAGGCCGCACGCACTGCTGTCAAAATCGATAATGTTCCCTTAGACTCTGTCGCTGTGCGGCTTGTCATTTACCCCAAAGATAGTTCCCATTATTTGTCTTGGGAGGTACTTGTTGTTCCACAGGGAATCCATGCAGAGTGGAATGTATATTTGGATGCTGAAAGTGGTGATATTTTATGGAAGGAAAACATACTTCGGCATACCAACGGAACGGGACGGGTTTATCCAACCGATCCGCTTTCTTCTTATCAAACAAAGACACTGTACCGATTGTATTCACTTGGTCACGAATTAATAGGACCTTATGTGAGAGTAGAGAATGACGATGGGAATGAGGCTTTCAACGCAAATCGTTCATTTATTTACAGTCCCTCCAATACCCATTTTGATGAAGTGAATGTCTATTATCACGCGGATCGATTCGCCTATAACTTCATCGGTTTTGGTTATTCCGGGCTCCCCTACCAGATTCCCGCCTTTGTTCATTCTGGTGTGAATTTGGATGATGCATATTTTAGTCCCACCGATAGGGAACTCCACTTCGGTGATGGCAATGTATTCTTTAAGGACCTCGCTAAGAAGGACGATGTGATTTATCACGAATATACCCATGCGATCACTGATGATATTGGCCTTGCCTATAATATAAATGGTGAAAGCGCCGCAATGAACGAAGCCTATTCCGATTATTTCGCAGCCACTTTTACAAATGACTCAATAATAGGGGAGTGGGTCACAATACCGGAACCAAACCTGCGGATACTAAATACATCTGCAAGTCAATGGAACTATATCAATTACGATAATTTATATTATAACTCGATTACCAATACAAATTCCTCTTCTAATAAGCACTATGCAAACGGTATGATTTGGTCAAGCGCACTGTGGGATTTGCGAAGTGCATTGAATAATAATAATCTCACGGATGAGCTTGTTTGTGGTGGTTTAGAATATGCAAATGGGGATGCAACCTTTCTCCAGGGCAGAGCAGGTATCATCCAATATGACGAGGATTTTTACAATGGCATCCATGTCAGTACTATCGAGAGTATTTTTGGGGCCCGAGGTATATATCCACCCTTTTCTGTTTCCATAAGCGGCGACGGCGAACTGCTGGAAGGGAACACAGGAACCTGGACCGCAAGCGTATCCGGCGGTTTTGAAACGGGGACTGTCAGTTATGCATGGGACAAAAAGAATGATGGGTCAAGCCAATGGCAGCCCCTGGGAAGCGGTCAAACAAAATCGGTGACCATGGGAAGTTCCTCCTTTACTTTGCGGGTGACGGCTAACCGAGGGACGGAGTATACCGATAATACGTTTTACGTCTTGCGGACCGGCGGCGGTGGTGGTTTTCGCATTACGAATGCAGAGTTTAAGGGCGGCATCCCTGAGACTTATAGCCTTTCTCAGAATCATCCCAACCCCTTTAATCCCACCACCACGATTAAATACGACCTGCCTGAAGCCAGTTCAGTTTCCCTTGTTATTTATGATTTAAGAGGGAAAGAAGTTACCCGTTGGACAATGGCTAATGAAGCGGCGGGCTATAAACGCCAAACCTGGCAGGGTACCGATAAAAATGGGAAACGTGTACCGGCTGGGATGTACTTGCTGAAGCTGACGGCTGAATCAAAAGAAAGCCGCCAGGTTTTCACTGAAACTCTGAAAATGGTATTACTCAAATAAGTCAGTGCTTTTCAACGAAAAAAATCCGTAATAAGGCCAGGTCTCCGGACTTGGCCTTATTATTTCCCTACGATAGTTAGATCAGGTTGCTCTCTCCTTCCTCACATGGCATGACAAGCTGGCCTTCATGCTTTTGCCTGCTTAAGTCCGGAATGCAACAATGAACCTGTGAATTGTTGCGCCACGCTTAATCAGAAATAATCTGCCCAACTATTAGTTTCATTACGAATGCGCCGCAACAATTCGTTTCCTGCTTTTTGGCAGTCACTCATTTCTGCATTCCGGTTAGGATGAGTAATCCAACTGAAATCCCCACCACGTCAGCAACCAGATCACGGAAACTGAAGCATCCGCTGCCGTATTTGCGATCGTAAATTTCTTTGAATAGGCCAATTACTAAGCCACTCGCAACTGCCGATGGGGTGTTTATGCCTTCAATTTGATCTAAGCCAACAACCCACCCCATGCTGAGGCCGGCATGGACAAACTTATCCTGTCCAAACAATGGATCCTGACTGCAGTCCACACGATTGGAGTCAGTTTGGGTCAAATCCGTTTGAGCCGGCAGCATTGAGAACAGGAGTCCACAAAATAAAACCAATCGAAATCGTTTCAACAATTATCCTTCCAAAGCCTGTTTCAAATCGGCGTTCAAATCATCGGCCGATTCTATGCCAACCGAAAAACGAATAAGGGTATCCGCAATACCTGCTTTGGCACGTTCTTCCAGACTCAATAGGGAATGAGATGTCTGGACCGGCCGAGTCACCAACGATTCAACGCCGCCTAAACTAGGCGTACAGATGGGGTATTGAAGCCGTCCCATAACACCATCCGCTTCTTCAACGCCCCCCTCAACTTCAAAACTGATCATGGCCCCAAAGCCGCACAGAAATTCCTTGGCCCGTTCATGGCTGGTGCTGGATTTCAGTCCTGGATAATTTACTTTGACCACTTTCGGATGGTTTTCCAAAAAACGGGCGATGGCCATGGCGTTCTGACACTGCCGTTCTATCCTTAAGGATAATGTTTTTATCCCGCGGTGAAGCAGAAAGCAGGCATTTGGGTCCAGGGAACCGCCCAAATGATTCAGCTTGGATGTAATTTTGGTAATATGCGCCTGGCTGCCAATCACTACACCGGCCACAAGGTCCGTATGGCCATTCAAATATTTCGTGGCTGAATGCAACGATATATCAAACCCTTGCTCTATAGGACAATATAACATGGGACTGGCAAAGGTATTATCAATCATGGAAATCAAATTATTGGCTTTGGCAAACTCAACCACAGCGCCCAATTCAGGCACATCCATCAATGGGTTGGTGATCGTTTCTACATAAATGACTTTGGTATTGGGCTTCAGTTTGGATTCCCAATCCCTTGGCTTGGAGGCATCAAAGAAATCCACTTCAATACCATAATCCGGTAAATCATGTCTCACATAATCGGCAGTGCCGCCATAGAGTGTATTATGGGCCAACAGGTGATCGCCCGATTTAAGGAAGGCCAGTAAGGTAGTTGTGATGGCGCTCATACCACTGGAGGTCACCAGGGCCGCTTCGGCCCCTTCAAGGGCAGCTAACTTTTTATGGAGGGCCACATGATTCGGCGTATTATTCAGGCGGATATAGCGCAGGGCATCGTAGGAAGTCTGGCCCGAATACTCAAAAGTGGAACTTTGGAAAATAGGAATACTGACCGCACCTTCGATCCGGGGATCCGGCTCGCCGGCATGGATGATTTTAGTATCAAATGACATATCTTTTTTGGACATCAGCTTATTCCTTTACTTCTTTTTTCACATGGGTATCTAACCAATTGGCCGTCTCCCATAGCATATGCATGATGGATTCCCGCGCACGGTAACCATGACTTTCATGGGGCAGCATCACCAACTTGGCGGTAGCGCCGTGGCCTTTCAGAGCATGGTAATATCGTTTACTCTGCACCGGAAAGGTACCCGAATTATTATCGGCTTCACCATGGATTAACAGAATCGGTTCATTCACTTTTTCGGCATGCATGAAGGGAGACATGGCGAAATAGATTTCGGGCGCTTCCCAGAATGTTCGCTCTTCGGCCTGGAAGCCAAAGGGCGTTAAAGAACGATTATAAGCTCCGCTGCGCGCGATGCCAGCCTGGTAAATATCGGAGTGGGCCAACAGGTTCGCCGTCATAAAGGCCCCGTAGGAATGGCCGCCAATGGCAATTTGATCTTTGGTGGTAATACTGCGTTTGATCATTTCATCGGCAGCAGCCTGGGCGCTGGCCACCAGTTGTTTGACATAGGTGTCATTCGGTTCTTGATCCCCCTCGCCAATGATGGGCATAGTGGGCCCTGAAAGGACCGCATAGCCATAGGCCAGCATAATTAATGGAGATGTCGGACTGATGCGCACAAAACGATGAGTTGAACCCACAACCTGTGAAGCAGCTTTGGCGGTTTTGAATTCCCTGGGATAAGCCCACATGAGCATGGGCAGGGGCCCCTCACCCGGTTTACGGCCTGGCGGGAGATAGAGGGTCGCCGAAAGATCGACTCCGTCGTCCCGCTTGTACTGGATCATTTCCTTATACACACCCTTCATTTGCGGATAAGGGTGGGTGAATTCAGTCACGGCCGTTAGTGAATTATCATTCAAGCCCCGCAGATAATAATTGGCCGGTTCCACCTGGGATTCACGGCTGGTCAGGACGATCTTTTGGTCTGCGTCAAACATGCTCACGGACCGTTCATAATATGGCGCCTCCGAGCGCCACAGTCGTTGCGTTTTGCCGGTCATTAAATTGTATTCATCCACGAAGGGGCGATCCCCTTCAGGCGATGACCCGGCTCCTGACAGGAACACCGTTTCCCCATCCCTGGCTAATAATAATACATAACGGCCGTACTGGTTACGATCCATCATGGGCGAACCGGGATCGCTGTAGCGATCTTCATAAAGGCGATCAATGATCTTTTTGGGTTTGGCATAAGCACTGGAGGGGTTCACCAGCCAGGTGGTGGTACGGCGGGTGGACCATTCACGGGTAGAAACCAGGGCAATATTCTCATTTCCCCATTGGATTCGGCTATATCGTAAGCCCAGCTTAATGAGCGCTCTCTCTTCGCCCCTAAAAGGCGCATTAAGTGTAAAGACCTGATCCCGGAACTCAGCTTCTGCTTTCGGGTCCCCCCCATCCAAAGCTTCAACATAATACAAGCTTGAGCCTGTATCGGAGCGCCAACCGAATGATCTGGGGCCCGTAATCACCGCACCAAACCCTTTGGGCAGGGATTCCGCCAGGGGAATATCCCGAATGGTTTGAACCACTTTCCCATCCCTGTCCAAAACTTCAACCAAAATCGGGAAGCGATAGACCGGTACCAGGTATGAAAAGGGCCGGTGGATCGTTTCCATCAGGACATATTTCCCATCAGGCGATGGTTCGGCGCGCCGAATTAATCCAGGTTTACCAATCTTTTTTACCTTCCCTTTTAGAGTCACATGAACCACCTGAGAATTCAGATAATACTCAAAAAGTGCTTCATCATGGGCGTTGGCTAATAGGTCCTGATAGGTTCGTGCAGGAGATTTTTGGCCCAGGTTTTCTTGAATAACCGGTCCTTGAGAAACGGTGGATTTTTCAGGTGGATTGTCCCTGTCTTTAAGAATAGTTTTTGCCAGGAGGCTCTTCCCGTCTGACAACCAATAATAGGAAGAACCATAAATAGCATTCAGTGGCGTTGTAATTAACTGTTTGGCTCTCCCTGATTTCACATCGGCTGTGTATAGATTTATTTGATTCCCCTTTGTTACCGTCATTGCAATATGTTTTCCGTCCGGGGCCCAACTTACACTGCCGATTCGTCCGCCTTTAGGAATGCCCTTGACCTTTTTTTGTTTTCCCGTCCGGACATTTTGAATAGTAATGCCCGTATAATAACTCCGGCGACTGGGTCCATTGGTGGCCGGGTTCATCCGCAATCCTGCTAAGCGTAATTCCGGTTGGGATAATTCTTCAATGGAAGGCAGGCTGGGGCGTTCCAAGATCAGCATCAGTTTTTTATTCGGCCCAATGCTGACCGCTGGCGTCACTGGTGCATCCACCAGGTCAGCGATAGCCTTGGGGGGCATCCTGTAACCCTCATCAGCCATCATAAAGGAATTTAGAGTGAGTAAGAAAACGATCGATTTCATGATGCGATACTTCATTTATCCCTCCTCAAGGATAAGGTGATTTTGATTTAATCTATGCCAGAAAATAATCTTAAATCAGTCCGAACCACAATGCTGGAGTCGTTCCCGGTGAATTTGTAAAATTGCTGGGTATTCCCCGATTTTTGGAATGAAATAATGAGCTCCTGCCTACCGAATCCACCGGCTGGCGGAGCAGGTAGGGAGCGAATCATTTCTCAACACTTGCCCGCCTTTGGCGAGGATTGTTTAGCAACAATTCATTGCATTCATTGTTGCATTCCGAATAAGGGATGACAAAAGGTTGGGCGCGTAACGGAAGGCAATTGAAATCTAAAAATAGGTTAACTATTGCTTGAGTCTCCTTCCTTAACAAAATAATGCAATTTTAGGGGAATTCCTTAACAATTAACCCTTGTTTTTTAAGATGATTAAAACTTATGCTTCCCACTTCATTTTATTCCCATATCAATTCAAAAGGAGGTTCAATTAATATGAGGAGTTTTGATTCATCGATCATACAAGACAAATGCCAGCTATATGGCCTCGTCACGCTGCGGGTACTCATTGGTTGGCATTTTTTATTCGAGGGCGTATCCAAGTTAATCAATCCCTACTGGTCATCCGCGGCCTATCTATTGGATTCTAAATGGATCTTTTCAGGATTAGCAAAGACGATTGTATCCAATCCATCCTTACTCAGTATTTCCGATTATGTGAATATGTGGGGACTGACCTTGGTTGGCCTTTCTCTCCTCTTGGGTTTATTCAGTCGCTATGGTGCCCTGGTTGGAATGGGGTTTGTGATACTTTACTATTTATTCGCACCACCCCTCCTGGGTCTGGAATATGGCCGTCCGGGAGAAGGCAGTTACCTCATCGTGAATAAAAACCTGATTGAAGCCTGTGCACTATGGGTGCTTTATACTTTACCCACCAGTCAAATTATTGGTTTGGACCGTTTTTTCTCCAAACCGGAATCAAATTAGAGGGAGTTGGCTATGAGTGATCAAATACAACAACAAAACGAAAAAAATATGGAACGCAGAAATCTGTTAAAAGGTCTTGCAACTGTGCCTGTTTTTGGACTTTTCCTTTACAACCTATTACAGAAAATGCGCCGGGATGCGGCTAAAAAAGCAAACCTCCTTTCGGACCTTATCCAGGAGAAATCCGCTCCTGCTGTCATCAGTGGATTGTCAGACAGTCGTCATTTGAATATCGGCATCATTGGATATGGGGGCCGCGGCAGTCACCTGGTTCGGGGAGCAGGATTCGCCACACCGGGCTGGACAGAACGGGCCTCAGAAAATGCCCAGAAGAATAAACTGGATAAAGGATTCGCCACATTTATGTCCCAAGAAGATCTAAATGTATCTCTTGTGGGTATGTGCGATCTTTTCGATATCAATGCAGAAAAAGGTATGGCCGCTTCAGAGAATGAGGTCCGCCCCGGGGGCAAACCCAAAAAGACAGCCACGCGGTACCGTCATTATAAGGAATTGCTGGCCAATGATGAGATTGACGCAGTCATCATCGGGACACCGGACCATTGGCATTCCCGAATTTCCGTTGATGCGGCTAAGGCTGGAAAACACGTCTATTGTGAAAAAGGCATGACGCGGACTTTTGATGAAGCGGTTGACGTGTATGATACAGTGAAAGAGACGGGAATTAAGTTCCAGCTCGGACACCAGAACCGCCAAGTGGAAGCGAATGAAAAAGCGAAACAGATCATTAAGCAAGGCCTCCTGGGGCCCATCAATTTGGTAGAATTAACCACCAACCGGAATTCGCCCTGGGGCGCCTGGGTGTGGAATATCCACCCGGGAGCCAATGCAAAAACGCTGGATTGGGATACATTCCAGGAACCATCACCGAATAAAATTCCTTTTGGGGAAGAAGCTCTCAAACGCTTCTTCCGCTGGCGCTGCTGGTATGACTACGGCACCGGCCTTTCCGGAGATTTATTCTCCCATGATTTCGATGCCCTGAATCAAATCATGGAAATGGGCATCCCTAAATATGCTTCATCCACTGGCGGCATTTATTTTTATAAAGATGGCCGGGATGTACCCGATACATGGAATGCAACATTGGAATACCCGGATAAGGATCTCACTGTTCTCTACAGTGCTACCCTGTCCAGCAATAATCCCCGCGGCAACCGGATCATGGGACACGATGCCACTATGCAGATGGGCGGTCAAAGCGGTGGTGGATCAGTCCATGGGTTTGTGGTGACGGCGGACTCTGAATCCACACAATATAAAGAACGCCTCCAAAGTGGTGTCATCAATCCCAAGTATCCCATTTACACATATTCGCCCGGGTCAAAACAGATTGATGGTGTTACATCCGCCACTTCTCGTTATTTTGCTAATAAAGGATTATTGTACACCTATCGCGAAGGAAAGCGCGTGGACCCAACCCATTTGCATATCAAGGATTGGCTCGATGCGATTCGCAGTGACGGTACTCCTCGGTGTAATATTGAAGTGGCCTTCCATGAAGCGGTGGCCTGTCATATGGCAACAGAATCGTACCTCACCGGGCGCCGGGTCGAATGGGATCCGGTCAACCGGAAATTGATCTAATTCAAACCTCAGAGTAACCATATGACGAATAAGTTTCGATTCGGGATTATGATGTTTCTCCAGTACGCCATCTGGGGATCCTGGACAACAGCTTTAGGGGCCTATCTTAATAAGATAGGATTCTCCGGAAGTGAGATCGCCGCCATCTATGGCTGTATGTGGCTCGGGTGTATCATCGCCCCCTTTATTGGCGGACAAATTGCAGACCGTCTCATGCAAACCCAGGTTTTCCTGGGAGTCGCCCATCTTGGCGGGGCAGCCTTACTGTACATGACTGCCATGCAGCATGAGTTCAGTTCTATGTGGACATGGATGTTCATTTATTGTCTCTTGTATGCACCCACACTGGCACTGACCAATTCCATCTGTTTTAAGCATTTAAAAAATGCAGAAGAGGAATTCGGTAAAGTCCGCATGTGGGGTACGGTGGGCTGGATTGCTGTGGGCTGGATGGTCACATTCATGCGCAGTAATTGGCAAACTGAAAGTTGGGCCGGCGGCAGTGATCTCCTCATTTTTGCAGCGGCAACATCCGCGATCATGGGATTGTTCTGCTTCACCCTTCCCCAGACCTATCCCGTAGCCAGCAAACAAAACCCACTGGCATTCCTGGAAGCATTGTCCCTCCTTAAAGATCGGAATTTCTTAATCTTCATGCTGGCCTCATTTGTTGTAACAACTGAACTCCAGTTTTACTACATCCCTACGGCGCCATTCTTATTAGACATGGGTGCCGAAGAAGCTTGGATCACGGCCATTAAAACAGTGGCCCAAATCGCTGAAGTGGCGGTTCTGCTTTTTTTACTGCACATTTCCATTAAAAAGTTAGGTGTTCGTGTAACAATGGCCATCGGAATCATGGCATGGCCAATCAGGTATTTCCTTTTCATGGTCCCCAGTTTACCTGTGATTGTTTCATCCCTGACCCTCCACGGTTTTGGGTATGCATTTTTCTTTGTGACTTCCCAGATCTATGTGAATATGAAAGCCAAAGATGATATGCGTGCTTCGGCCCAAGCCATGCTCACCTTCTTTACCCTGGGGGTAGGAAATTATCTTGGCACACTGTTCACTGGATATATTTGGGATACATTTAAAACGCCGGCAGGGGATACGATATGGTGGAAATTCTTTCTCGTCCCTGCGAGCCTGTGTACTGTTATGGCGTTTATCTTCCTTTTCTTTTTCAAGGAAGATACTAAAGCTTCAGACGCTGAATTAAAATCGATTTAAGAGGAATAATGTCTAAACGATTAGGAATCGGATTTATTGGGGGTGGATTCATCACCCGTTTTCATATTCAATCTTTGATATCCGTGCGGAATTGCGATGTGGTGGGCGTCATGTCCCGTACCAAAGCATCGGCAGAAGAGTCTGCGGCACTGGCCAAGTCCATCGGGGTGGGCAATGATGCAAAGGCCTACGATACGATCACGGATATGATCGCTGACCCAGCCATAGATGCACTCTGGGTCTGCTCTCCTAATTTCGCTCGGATCGAAACATTCGAGGAGATCGCCAACGCTATTTCTTCCGGTAAAGGTGAACTGATCGGTGTGGCCTGTGAAAAGCCTCTCGGCCGAAATGTCCAGGAAGCACAAAAAGTTCTGGAGCTCACCCAAAGTGTGGGCCTCTTGGACGGCTATTTGGAAAATCAGGTTTTCTCTCCTTCCATTGTGCGGGGAAAGGAAATTATTTGGGCTCGAGGCGCTTCAACCACAGGTAGACCATATTTAGCTAGAGCGGCGGAAGAACACAGCGGTCCCCATATGCCCTGGTTCTGGGAAGGATCACGCCAGGGCGGCGGCGTGCTCAATGATATGATGTGCCACTCCGTGGAGGAAGCACGTTTTATGCTGACTGAACCTGGCAAACCCCGGGATTCAATCACACCCATCAGTATCAGCGCCCACACGGACTGCCTGAAATGGCAACGTCCGGAATATGCCAAAATTCTTTTGGACAACAGTGGCGGCAAAACCGATTATTCCAAAAAACCATCGGAAGATTTTGCCCGTTCCCTGATTGAATATTTGGATGAAGATGGGAATAAACTGATCGTGGAAACAACCACATCATGGTGCTTTGTGGGTGAAGGGTTACGCTTGAGTATGGAACTCTTCGGACCAGAATATTCTATGTTTGTCAACACCCTTGATCCGGATTTGAAAGTATTTTTCAGCCGCAAGGTCGCCGGTGCAGAAGGTGAAGATTTGGTTGAAAAACAAAATGCCGAATCAGGCGCCATGCCGATCGTCAGCAATGAAGCGGAAGTGTACGGCTATACGGCTGAGAACCGCCACATGGTTGAATGCTTCTTGGAAGGGAAACGCCCGGAAGAAAATTTTGATGATGGCTTGGATGTGACGCGCCTCCTCATGGCCGCTTATATGAGCGCTGAACAAGGCAAAACCATTCAACTGCCTAACCCAAATATTGACACCTTCATCCCGGCCGTAGCCAAAGGTAAATGGAACCCAAAAGGAATAACAACATGAAAAAGTTGAGCTTTATCTTAATGGTAATAATCATGGCAGGATGTTCATCCAAACCCAACGATTGGACCATCCTTTTTGATGGTGAAAAAGTCAATGGCCTCCGCGGCTATAAACAATCGGGTTTCCCATCGGATGATTGGGTCATTGTGGACGGTACACTCAAAACGGTCCCCGGGCACGGTGTGGATTTGATCAGTGAAGATGTTTATAAAGACTTTGAACTTGAACTGGAATGGAAAGTGCCGCCCAAAGGGAATAGCGGTATTTTCTATTTTGCCACGGAAGATGGAGATTATATCTGGCAATCCGCCCCGGAAATGCAAGTGCTGGATGACGCTGGCCACACCAACGGTGAAAGCACCCTTACCTCCGCCGGGTCCCTCTACGCCCTCGTTGCGGCCACCGAAAGTGTAGTGAATCCTGTGGGTGAGTTCAATAAAGTCCGGATCAAAGTAAAAGACAACCAGGTCGAACATTGGCTCAACGGCACAAAAGTTGTATCTTACGAATACCAAAGTGATGCCTTGTGGGCCTTGGTGAAAGAAAGTAAATTTAATTCCATGCCCCTCTTTGCCAAAGCAACGGAAGGCCATATCGGCCTCCAGGGGGATCATGGGGAAATCTGGTACCGCAACATTCGCATCCGCAGGCTTTAGAATGAAACGGCGTGACTTTATTAAACAAAGTGCAGCTATCACCGGTGGATTGGCCTTTACAGGATTAGGCAGTTCTTTATTGTCAGGATGCAGTAAACGAAAGCCTTTTAAAATTTCATTAGCCGAATGGTCCCTCCACCGAACCCTGTGGAATAAAGAGATCGACCATTTGGATTTTGCATCAATTGCTAAAAATGAATTTGGCATTGATGGGATTGAATATGTGAATACTTTTTTCTTCGAACAGGCCGAGGATACTGCCTACCTCAATAAAATGAAAAAACGGGCCGATGACCTGGGCGTAAAGAGCCTCCTGATCATGTGTGATCGTGAAGGCAATCTCGGTGATCCGGACGAAGCCAAACGAACCCAAGCAATCGAAAACCATTATAAATGGGCCGAAGCGGCCAAATTTTTGGGATGCCACTCCATCCGCGTGAATGCCCGCAGTGAAGGATCATGGGATGACCAAATTGAATTAGCAGCAGATGGACTGCGCCGCCTGACAGAATTTGGAGATAAAATCGGCATCAATACGATTGTCGAAAACCATGGCGGACTTTCCTCCAACGGAAAATGGCTGTCGGCTGTGATGGCTAAGGTCGACCACCCCCGCGTAGGTACGCTACCGGACTTTGGCAATTTTCGGATTGAAGGTGATGAATGGTACGACCGCTACCTGGGGATGGAAGAACTGATGCCATATGCCAAGGCCGTTAGCGCCAAGAGTCACGAATTTGATGCGAATGGTGATGAGACCGGTTCGGATTTTTACCGCATCATGGATATTGTTTTAGAAGCGGGCTATAACGGCTATGTGGGGATCGAATATGAAGGCAGCGTCCACAGTGAAATGGACGGCATTCGCCTAACGAATGAATTACTGAAAAAGATCAGAGATTCTATTTCATAATTTCCCATTATTAAACTGGCATCAGTTAGTCGTAATAATTATGCTCATATTTCGAATAAAAATAATGTGTTTTAAATGAAGAATTATATTAATTATTTAAAACGTAAATATCTAATAAAACGTGATATAGGGGATAATTACGTTTTACATATTTATGGGGTATATAATGGTATGAATATTCATACGCTTAACCAGTGCCGGAGTAATAGTAATAAAATGAAATTCCGAATTTTACTGAATTAATATGGCTAAAGAAGGGTCCCCTCCTTTCATACTCGTCACCATTTGAATACGTATGTTTTTCATTTTTAATACTCCCAAATAACCCAAAGTTGTTTTCAAGGTGAATCCCGATATTTTTCTTATATTGATATTCAAACCCAAATATCCATCTATAACCTACACCAAGTGAATATGAACTTTTCTCTTGGACTCTTCCATCCGAATCTGAGCTTGAACGTGAAGAACCTGAGAATGTAAAACTGTACCCCTTCCCTTTATATAGATAAAGAGATTCATCAATCGGCACATAGGATAATCGATTAAGGGAGTAAGTTACAAAGGGGCTTAATTCCGACTGCCCTCTCCTATTTAATTCTTCTTTTTCTTTTAAATCATAGAACCTTAATCCAAATGATATACCTGTACGTTTCGCCTTTAAGGGGCTGATAAATTCTTTTTTACTAAACGACAACCCGCCAAACCTACCTGGTACTAATAATTCACCAATACCATATTGGACGGATTTTGACCCTTTTTGAAAAATTTTCGGGATTGAATCTTGAGGGATGGATTCTCTTGTCTGAGCCGTAACAAATGTCAAGAAACTTATAATTATGGCTAGTTTTTTCATTTCATACTCCTTATTAAAGATTACTTATTCTGCTCAAATATAAGTTTAGCTCGAATCTTTAATCAATATAAATTTGTATAGTGGTGGATTTAGCCACTTGAGCATCGAATATGAAGGCAGTGGTCACAGCGACATGGAGGGCATTCGTCTAACCAATGAACTGCTGAAAAAGAACAGGGATTCAATTTCTTAAAATACCCAATTGTCCTCTTATTCCTCTAGGGTTCAAATCAGTTATAAACCACTTCTGGGCGTGATATTATTATTAATCCAATAAATTCAATCGAGACTGTATTTAAGATTCTTCTGATAATTATTTGTTTTTTATAATGGAATCGATAGGATTTCTGATATCGTTCAGATTCATTTTCAATTTTTCTTAAATGTTCCTCAGGAATTTTTGACAGGAAAGAATAAAGTAGAGAGTGGTGTTCCAAACATAAGAATCCCCATTGTTTTAAAATATGAATTTCTCCTGAAAGGAATGAAATAATCATACATCATTGGCAATGTTCCAAGGGTTGCCCATCCTAACCGATTTTTCAATTTAAAGTCGCCCATTGCATCTGCCCGGGCCTGTTTTTTGATGACAGAAATTTTGTCTTTGGTGAGTGTTTTCGATTGGGAAAATGAGAAAGAAAAAGAAACAAGAATTATGAATAATAATCGATACATAGCTGATAGAGGTTACCAATAATTCTTCTCGATTATGTGGTCATCTTTTTTTTTCTTACCCTTCTTCTTACCGGCTCTGGTCATGGCTTTCAAAATCAAGCCAGCGAACCCCAGTTCTTCCCATTCGGGATGACTCCCTTTTTTCTTCTTTTTATTTTTCGCCATAGCCAATATTACACATTCGTCGGCTGATATGCTTGTATAAATTCAGTTGGCATGGGACGAAGTTTCCCATCATTCAACCTGATACAGACCCAATCGGTGGCGCCGCGAAAGACCGTTATTCCGTCTTTCTCTCGCAGGATTTGATATTCCCGGCGGCTTCGGAATTTGCCATCATTGGTGATTATCCAGGTGCCCACAATAAGGCGGTCATCTAAAAAAGTGGCCGCTTGGTAATTCAATTCGTGGCGGCGGGCCACCATAGCAAAGCCCAAGTTAATATAATCATCAGCCTTCAGACCCAATGCCCCGGAATGGGCCCAGGCCGCATCCATGATCCAATCCAAATATACCTTATTGTTAACATGGCCCAATTCATCAATGTGGGAATCATTAACCTCGACCTTTTGAATGAATGGGTTTGGGTAGTCCCAGGTCATAGCGATTTAATCGGAATATTCTCCCACAGGGGCAATACTACCATTTTTCTTCCTGAATTCCTAACCTCCACCCTTTCGAACGATCGTTTCACATCCATCCCCTGGAGCCATCTTTCCAACAAACTCCTGGATTTGATTCCCTTTTTCAAGGGAACGAAAAAATCATCCCAATGGATGGGGACGATCACTTCCGGATTTAATGCATCCGTCACATGGGTTTGATAATCATTGTTATATTGTTCATCCATGGTTTCCAATCCTGCCAATCCCAAAAATAGGATATCTACATCATGGTCATCTAAGATGTTGGGGATGAATCCGGCGCTGCCATGGATCGCCAGGGTGGCTTCCGGGTGTTCAATGATAATCGTATAGCTGGCACCTTCCTTGTAGGCCATGGCATTCACCGGTGGAAAGAGTGGTTCTTCAATCTCCCGGTTCAGAAGCATATCACTTAATTCTTTGTCGGGGTAAGGCCAATGCTTCCCCTGAACCAAGGTCACTTTCATAGAACCAATTTGCATGGGCACACCAGACTCAGCCACAACCATTTGATCTTCTTGGAACCCCAATCCACGGGCGATGTGCATTGTAGATTCGGACCCTATCAGTTTGGCATTGGTCAATTGAGCGACGATGGGCGAATCCATGGCATGGTCAAAATGGGAATGGACCGGAATCACCGCATCCAGTTTTTCGATACCCGCTTTTTCCAGACAGTTCTGTATGACTTCCCTATCCGGTTCAATCTCACCCCATAATACTTTTGTGATTGAAGGGCGCGTAAAAAATCCATCGGTGAGAATGGCTGTTTCACCGTCACTGAACAATACATTGGTATTGCCGATAAACTGGACCGTGAGGCTCTCTCCTCCAGGTCGTGAATCGGAATGGTAGGCATACTTTTCCAGGTGGGGAACGTTGGGGCGGAAATTGATAAGAACAATAAAACAGGCGGCGAGAAAGAGGAATAAATGAAAAATTGTTGAAAGGAATTTCTTCATTATTCTGTGTATGGATGCCAGCTATTCAAAAACCGTGTGAGATTGGGATAATCACTTTTATCCAAATTAAACGCTTTTTGTGAACTCTTGAGTAAACCGACACGGTTTAGCAGCCCATCACCGGGTAATCCATATACAGACCAAAGGGCCACGCGGAGATCACAAATCGCCATTTCAGGATGATCATTGAAACTGGCGCGATCACCAATTTCACTGTCCAGCCAGTGCAGAGCTTCAGCGTATTCTTTTCGTGCATCCTTATCAAAAGAATCCACCCGCCTCAACACGTATCGCCAAATTTTGAACCAGGGCTTCACGACCTTCTTATCCAAAAGGGTCTTCCAATTATCGCAGGCGTAGCGCCCCTTTAAATCCACGGGCATGAGCCTTGGCGTTTCGGGGTAATTGGCATCCAAGTATTGAATAATCGCTTCACTGTCATTGAGGACAATGCCCTTATCCATGATGATGGGTGTCCCATCCTGCCCGGAGACCTCACGAATGGGATCCCGGTTAAAATAATCCACATCCACAGTTTCAAAGGAGATACCCTTATACTTAAGGGCCATGTAAACCTTCAGATTATTGGGTGAAGGCCTAAGTTCGTAAAACTTTAGCATAGTCCAATTTAGGTTTAGGATAGATCAAAAGAAATATGTCACCTGCCATTTTTCTATAATAACTTTACATCCCTTTATGATAAGATTCACAAATTTGATCACCATAATCCTGTCCGCCCTTTTTATTTCAGGATGCGGTTTGGGCGAGGCTGAGAAAGCCCATGAACAGGATGTACTTAATTTTCGACAGAAGCGGATCAATTATTTAAAATCGCGGCAAGGATACTTGAATCTTGTCGGACTTTACTGGTTCTTTGACGGAGAATACAGATTAGGCTCGGGGCAGGATAATGATTTGGTTTTGCCTTCAGGATTCCTCCCAAATTTTGGTACGCTCTCTAAATCAGGGGATAAATTGAAATTTCAATTTGTTGAACCGGTATTGCTGGACAGTTTAGATAAAGTGTCCGATTACGCATTTAACACAAATGATATAGACCACACTTTTTCCTGGAAATCCTTTCAATGGTTTGGAATCAAACGGGGTGGCCATTACGCCATCCGTTTGAAGGATTTTGAAAATCCTGATATGGATCCCTCCTTTGAAATCCCCTATTTCGATATTGACCCAAAATGGAAAATAAAGGGAAAGTTCGAAGCCTATCCGGAAATACATGTCAGGACCATTTCCAATATTTTTGGTCATCCTATTGAACAGCCGGCAATCGGTATAATTTCATTTAAAATTGATGGAAAATCTTACCAGTTAGAAGCCCATATGGAAGGGCCTAAACGAACCATTATTTTCAAGGATGGAACCACGGGAGATGACACGTACAGCGGTGGTCGGGAACTTTATTTTGATGCCCCGGACATGAACGGAAATGTGATCATTGATTTTAATAAAGCTTTCAATTTCCCCTGTGCCTACAACAATTTTACCACCTGTCCTGTACCGCCGCCCTTTAACCATTTGGATCTCAGGATCACCGCCGGAGCGAGGGTACATAAATAAAGTGCGACAACCATCCTTGGTTGTCGATTGCAAACCACATCCTATGCATGCTGATTGTTCACGACAAGCCACGCCTCTGGCCCGCCAAAGATCTTATAATTCTAAAAGGGGGCGGACAAGTCGCGCCAAAGGCGGGCGAGCAGGATGCTTGTTCTACTTTATCTGTATCGAACTAAATCTTCAGATAGATTGTAATGGTAATATTTTCGAACAAACTGAATTAATTCTGACGGATTAAACATCTCATATCCCATTTCTTTGAATTTGTCAAAATCTTCTTTTCGCGGAAAAGTGTAATAATTCGATTCTCCCTGGGGCGTTTTTTCTTCCAACGATTTTCCGGCATCAATTTTCTTGATAGCATCCAAGATGAGTCCGCACCCCGGGGCATAGAGACTGATCACGTTGGATAGATAATCCTTTTCAAGATCCAACTTTTGCTGAAAAATGGAAATGATGGGCCCCGTATCAATGGTGCCGTCCATGATATAATGGAGGGTACACCCAAAATCTGCTTCCCTGAATAACATGGACCAGAAAGTGGCCATGATGCCCCGGTATTTCGGGAGAATCCCAGAATGAAGATTGAGGATGCCGAATCGGGGAACACCGATGGCTTCGTCATAAATGATCCTGCCGTAACGAATGGATACGATCAGGTCCGGCTCGGAACTTCTCAGCGATTGAAGTCCTTGGGGTGAATTGATATCATTCGAAGTGGAAACTGTACCACCCGTTTTTTCGCCTAATTCATTGAATGTCAGGAAGCGATTATCTTTAGAAGATGACCTTTCCAAATAGCGGAAAACATGATCCACGAAAATGGACTGTTCTACATCTCGGATCAAGGCCAGTGCCGAATCCTTAGGATAGGACGTACCCGCATGGTCCGAAAGGAAAAAGGTGAATGAGTGACCCTCCAATTTCCTGGTGAGAATATTTAAAGAAAAATTGCTTTCAATATCCCGGTTGGCTAAAAAAGTGATTCGCATGATTACAATTTAATGGATATAAATGATGAGTGTCAGGGACTCATTTTATAATGAGTGCTTCACAACGATTCGCATCCTCCATCCGGCGCCGTCTGCCGGCTTGTGCGCCGTGGCGTGCAGGCTGGGACAAGCCACGCCAAAGGCGGACAAGAGCTCATCGATGCAATCCATTTATACAACTCACCCCATTCAATAGAAAATCGAAAACCGGTAATTAACGCCCCTATCCTTGAAGACTTGTCCGCCAAAGGGACGCAGGCGGAAAGGGGGGATTCAACCGTCGGTTGCTGTGAGATTTTTTTCTGGAATGAGTTGATAGAAAAAACATCAAATTTTGTATAGGCTTAATTTATCCTTAATTATAACTATAATTACCCCAGCAATAATCGGTTTAATCAATGAAATATGGATCAATCGCCGGGGGTGAACAGACCACCGTTCAAACAGCCGTGGATATATTCGAAATGGGCGGAAATGCCTTCGACGCCGCCGTGGGTGCTGTTTTTACCTCCATGGTTTCGGAATGCAACCTCACCGGTCCCGGCGGGGGCGGCGCCCTCCTGGCCTGTCCTGTGGATGAGGATCCAGTATTATTTGATTTTTTCGTTGATACACCTCCGCCCCAACCGGACAAAGAATTGGATTTCTTCAGCGTCTGGGTGGATTTTGGTCCCAGCCAACAGGAGTTCCATATTGGCCAGGGATCGGTGGCTGTCCCCGGGAATACAGCGGGACTTTTAAAAGTTCATGAGCGCTTGGGCCGACTGCCATTGAAAAATGTACTGGAGCCGGCCATTGTGACGGCGAGAAAGGGAATCATCTTTAATGAAGCCCAGGGTTACGTTAACGAAATTCTTGAACCGATCCTGACCCATTCGGAAAGCGGAAAGGCAATATATGCCCCAAATGGGAACATATTAAAATCCAACGACCGCTTTCAAAATCCTGCTTTTGCAGATTTCCTGGAAAAACTCATCAGGGAAGGTGCGGACTTTTTTTATAAAGGTGAAGGCGCCAAATTTATTCTTAATACCATTAGTCAAAACGGTTTACTGACTGCAGAATGCTTAGCCAATTATGAGGTGGTTGAGAGAATTCCATTAAGAAGCCGTTTCAATGGTAAAACTATTTATACCAATTCCACTCCATCGGTTGGGGGCATGTTAATTACTTTTACATTGCAATTATTAGAACAGGCAAAATCGTCCTCCAATCCTCGTATATTGGACCTGATCAATGCCATGCAGGTAACCACTAGGGCAAGGAGGGCTGTATCTACTGATCCAAATGACAATTACCAGATTTCAAAATTACTGGCCGAAAATACTTTCAAGCATTATCTGGAACAATACCATTCACTAGAGTTACCCCATAAAACTGAAAATGGTCCCCCTTCCCGCGGAGCAACCACCCAAGTCAGTATCATGGATAAATTGGGAAACGCTGCCAGCGTTACCACCACCAACGGTGAGGGTTGCGGATATTTGATTCCTGAATTGGGCATCATGCTGAACAATATGCTTGGGGAAGAAGATTTGAATCCATCCGGTTTTCACAATTTTACACGGCAGCAGCGCTTGCCGACCATGATGTCGCCGACAATAGTCATGGGTAATGGTGGTACGGAGTTGGTCATCGGCAGCGGCGGCAGCAACAGAATCCGTTCAGCTATCATACAGGTTATTCTCAATCTAATGAAGAACATGGATCTGGAAAGTGCCATCAAATCACCCAGAATTCATCTGGAAGGAAACGTACTTCATTATGAGCCTGGAATTCAGATACCAGATGAAGAAAAACTTCCTGAAGGAATTCAAATACACAATTGGGATGAACAAAACTTATTTTTTGGGGGCGTTAATGCTGTAACTAAAGAGGAGGCTATAGGCGATCCAAGACGTGGCGGTACGGGGATGGTTTATTAGTTAGAGAAATTCATATAAATTTGTTGGACAATCATTCCCCGCCCGAATGACACGGTCGGGCAGGCGAAGCATAAGAGAGTCACGTCCTGTGATGAGCAGTATGATATTTAACAAAAAAGCCCCGCCATCGGCGGGGCTTTTAATATTTTCTAATTCAAATAAATCTAAATCAGAAATTGAATACCAAATCTAATTTAGTATCTGGGACGACGAGGTCTGTCTTCCCTCGGGCGGGCTTCGTTCACTTTCAATGCGCGGCCTTCAAGCTCTTTGCCGTTCAGTTCTTGAACTGCAGTTTCGCCTTCAGATTGGTTTGACATTTCGACAAAACCAAATCCCTTTGAACGTCCGGAGTCACGGTCAGTGATAATGCGAGCACTATCAACTTGACCATATTCTGCAAAAGCAGCTTCTAAACCGCTCTCAGATAATTGAAAGGAAATATTCCCTACATATATGTTCATTTATCTATCCTTTTCAGGGCTTAAAATACCTGAATCTTGTTAACTACAATAATGCATCGCTGCATTATATCACCTTGATACTTTTTTTTCTTCAAATGAGGAGATATGGAAAACTCAACGATAAAGATCATTTATATCCTTAGTGACGCCCGGAATTTACCGTTAATTATTGTCACATACTAAAAACTATTCGTCTCCTCCCCTGATATTCAAAAACAAAAAAGCCCTCCCGCATCATGCGGGAAGGCTTTTTATCAGATCTTTAAATATGACCCTTGGTGTTTTCCTTGATACGGTTTGGGTTGTGCCATGCAGACAACCGTCCCATATCCAGAGGATTTTCGTTGAAACGGTTTTGACGGTGGGACCGTTTTAACCGGTTCAGTATCCTGTTCCGTAATTTCATTGGATTGTTTCCCTTGAAATCGGTTATTCAATGAGCATCTTCATATTCAATACGACGATTTCGAATCAGCGCAGATTTGCAAAGATGTACCTGCGCTTCGTAGCAAAACGCAGATGCGTGGGCGTTGAGAGCCCCATCTACATTGTCATTTCGATGGGCGAGCTTTGTTCTGATTATCATTTGATTCTCAGTGCTCGCACATCGTTGCGAAGCATAGATGTGTGGGCGTTGAGAGATTCGAACTCCCGACTTCCTCCTTGTAAGGGAGGCACTCTGACCAACTGAGTTAAACGCCCAAATAATTTTAGGTAGTCAAAAGCGTCTACGAAGTTGGTCAGAACCAACTGCCTGTCCGCCGTAATCCCGATCTTTCGGGATGTAGGCGGGAGTTAAACGCCCGTGTTTATTAACCCAAAGGGTAAAATTCACCCTTTAAATTCGGGGCGAAATTTAAGCTACTTTTTTGGTCTTTGAAGAAGATTTTTTTGATTTTTTCCGCCCGTTCATGCCGGGAAGCGCCACATCGATCACATCCATCATTTCTTTGGCAAAATGGAAGTTTAAATCCTTCTTGATATGTTCCGGAATGTCCTCCAAATCCTTGCGGTTGTGGTCGGGAAGTACAATGGTTTTAATTCCAGATCGGTGGGCAGCGGTGACTTTTTCTTTCACACCGCCAATGGGCAGGACATTACCGCGCAAGGTGATTTCACCGGTCATGGCCACTTTATCTTCCACCGGTTGGCCCGTTAACAGGGATACGATTGCAGTGAACATACCCACACCGGCTGAAGGCCCGTCCTTGGGAATCGCACCGGCAGGAACATGAACGTGGATATCGGTTTTTTCATTAAAACCCTCATCCAGCCCCAGGATATCCGTGTGCGAACGAACATAGGTCATTGCGGCCGTGGCCGATTCTTTCATCACATCACCCAATTGACCGGTGAGAGTCAGTCCGCCCTTCCCTTTCATTTTGGATGCCTCAATAAATAGGATGTCACCCCCGGCGGCCGTCCAAGCCAAACCGGTAACCACGCCGGGCTTGGTGGTCCTCTCCGCAATTTCTGAATAAAACCGGGCGGCGCCTAAATAATCTGTCACCTTCTTTTTATTAATCTTAATCTTGTTCGTATCTTTTTCAATCTTATCCCGGGCGACTTTTCTGAATACATTTGCAATTTCACGTTCAAGGTTCCTCACACCGGCTTCCCGCGTATAAGAATTGATCAATTCTTTCACAGCCGAATCATTCATTGATACATCTTTATTAGTGAGTCCATTCTCCTCAACCTGTTTTGGAATCAAATGTTTTTTAGCAATCTGGATTTTTTCATCCATGATATAGCCGGAGAAATCAATGATTTCCATACGATCTTTCAAAGCCGGCGGAATGGGATCCTGGTAGTTAGCGGTCGCGATGAACATGACCTTGCTCAAATCAAAGTCCACTTCTAAGTAATGATCTGCAAAAGAGTAGTTTTGTTCCGGGTCTAAGACTTCCAGCAGGGCCGATGAAGGGTCTCCACGGAAATCCATACCCAGTTTATCAATTTCATCTAACATAAATACAGGGTTGTTGGTCCCTGCTTTTTTCAAATATTGAATGATCCGTCCCGGCAGTGCGCCGATATAGGTCCGGCGATGGCCGCGGATTTCAGCTTCATCACGCACACCACCTAAAGAAATGCGCACAAATTCACGTCCCATGGATCGGGCAATTGAACGCCCCAGCGATGTTTTACCAACACCGGGAGGGCCCGCAAAACAGAGGATCGGTCCACGGACGGCACCCTCGGGATCCTTCTGCATCTTGAGCGCCCGAACGGCCAGGTATTCTAAAATTCTTTCTTTGACTTTTTCTAAGCCGTAATGGTCTTCATCCAGGATGTTTTTTGCATCGGTAACATTGATCGTGTCTTCCGATGTTTTCGACCAGGGTAGTTCCGTCAACCAATCCAGGTAAGTCCGGGATACAGTATATTCCGGAGATTGCGATGGGATTTTTGAAAGACGGTCTAATTCTTTCAGGGCGACCTTTTCCGCTTCTTCGGGCATCTTGGCTTCTTTGATCGCGTCTTCAATTTCTTTCAATTCCACCTGGGATTCATCCTCACCTAATTCCCGTTTGATGGCCTTCATTTGCTCACGCAGATAATATTCCCGTTGTGATTTGGCAATTTCATCATGGACTTCAGTTTGAATTTCTTCGCCTAATTTGATGCGCTGAATTTCTTTGGTTAAAATTTTGATCGCTTTTTCAACACGCTTTTTTACATCCAGTTCTTCCAAGACATCCTGCTTTTCAGGATTGGGAACAGTGAGCAGGGATACGGTCCGGTCCGCCAAACGAGACGGTTTTTGAATATTGGACAGCATGCCTGTGTGTTCCTCACTCAGGTTGGGCGCCACTTGAATCAGTTCACTGAACACCTGCCGCAGATTGTTTCCCATGGCATCCAGTTCAATATCGTCTGAAGGTGATTTGTCAGACATGCGCTGAACCGCCGCCCGATAATAGGGTTCTTTTTCTTTAAACGATAAAATCTTGACCCGGTCAATCCCTTGTACAATGGCAGACTTACTGTTATCGGGCATATCAAATACTTTAAGAACCACTGCCAGGGTACCAAATGAATACAAATCTTCCGGGCTGGGATCTTCAATGGACCCATCCTCCTGGGCCACCACTACAATATGCTTGCTCTTTGGCGGCAATTCATTGATCAACTTCAGGGATTTTTCTCGGCCGATATAAATCGGGATCACCTGCTGCGGAAATAATACCGTATTCCGCAGGGGCATTACAGGATAGGATTCGCTTTCTTCCAGCAAATCTTCATTCAAATCTTTTTCAAATTCGTCGCTCATGACATTCCTTATTTTAAGTCAGACACAAAAGAATCAAACTATGTGCCAGTAATAATACTTTGCTTTTATGACGTAAATCCACCGAATCATTGTCTATTCTCTGCCATATCGGTTCACTTTGGCTGTATATGACAGGAGACACAATTTTCTCGGAATTCGTGGGGCATCTTCTTCACCTTTACAGGGCCGGAGCCAAAATTCATTTCTCTTTCAGTGGCGTGACACTTCAAACAAGTGCCTTCGTCAATATACTGCATGTGAGCCACAAAGTTCGAGAGTTTTGGCGCCACCTTCCCATCCACAAGGATAAGCGGCGCTTCTTCTTCTACGATTTCAGGTTCCGGTTGCGGGTCAACCCCTTGATCGGCATAGACCATCCAAACCAAAATCAGTCCAGCAGTAACGACTAATCCATATATCAGGTTTTTATATTGTGTCATGGTGTTACCTTTGCCAACCGTGCTTGTTCATCGGCATGATATGAACTCCTAACTAAGGCCCCTGATTCTACCACACGAAACCCCAGGGCCGACCCGATTCTTTTGTAATCTTCAAATTCTTCATCTTCAACATAACGGTCAACTGGCAGATGTTTAACTGTTGGTTGTAAATATTGACCAATCGTAAATATTTCGACCCCAAGGTCCACCACTTCTTTCATCGTTTCAACCACTTCATTTTTTGATTCGCCCAGACCGACCATGATGCTTGTTTTAGTAAGTAGTCCATAATCCACCGACTGCTTTAAGACATCCAGACTGCGGGACCAAACCGCTTGCGCCCGCACTTGCCGGCTGATCCGTTCTATACATTCAACATTGTGAGAAAATATTTCAGGATTCGCTTCAAAAACGGTTTCCAGGGCCGGTCGATACCCCTGGAAATCCGGGGTTAAAACTTCAACCGTACATCCCGGGACTTGATGGTGAACCTGCCGAGTGGTCTCGGCCCAAATATTGGCACCGAAATCACCCTTTAGATCGTCACGATCAACGGAGGTGATCACCACGTGACGTAAATTCATTTTCTTCACCGCCATGGCCGTCCGTACCGGTTCCATCTCATCCAGACCTAAAGGTTTGCCGGTACTCACGGAGCAGAATCCGCAGGCGCGTGTGCAAATATCCCCCAAGATCATGATGGTTGCTGTACCGCGTCCCCAGCATTCATAAATATTGGGGCAGCGCGCTTCCTCACAGACCGTATGCAATTTATTGGTGGTGACCACATCCTGGACGAATTTGTAATCTTCGCCGTATTGCAAACGAATTTTTGGTTTTCTTACGACAGTTCTTTTCAAGGTTGTTTCCATCAATTTACTTTCTGAAAGAGGTAAATCATATAGCGTTTATATTTTCGGAATTCATCACTATCTACCAGTGAGAGTTGCTTCAATTTAGCATTCACTTTTTTGCCAAATGCTTTTTTTAAGACTTTCAGGATAAAGGGATGATTCTTGTCCATATAATTGGATGAAAATTCGATTGTGGGATAAATAAAGCGCTCCATGAATGCTTTGGCGCCATCCAGAGTTGGCATAGTATTTTCCGTCTGGTCATATTCTCTGATGAGCTTGAAGCCAAATTCCTTAGCAATTGCCATATAGTTTTTTTCGTCGTGAGCGGCCTTGATATGCCAGTCCCCACTGCCGTCATTGTGATGTAAAAAATAGTCCGAAGCCAACAGATAACCCCCATCTCGAATCGTTTTACGTGCCGTTTCCCATCCCGGTCGGATTTGAATATAACAGGCGCTTTCGCTCTCCATGACAAGATCATACTGTCTATCCGGTTCGAAATCCTCAAATTTGGTACGGTGAAATTTCACTTCACCATTATACTTTTCAGCAAAAACCTTTTCCTGGTATTCGTCAGGGGACAGGGCCTCCACTTTATATCCTTTGGATAATAGATAGCTGGTATTACCGCCAATCCCGGCGCCAACATCAAGAATTGTTTTCACCTCTCCAGGGATAAAGGACGCCAAGTGCTCAATATAACGGCCTTGGGCGGCGACCATTTCATCTAAGCTGAGTTTGTCGGCATCCACCGTTTCAGGATTGTCCCAAAATCCATAATGGAGATAAGGGGAACGGATCGATTCAGAATACAGTTTTAGTACGTGATCAATGGGCATTAAATCAAACTTTCTAAATTCATATTTTCAAGATTTTGCCGTACGGATTCAATGAATTGGCTTCCACCGGCGCCGTCCACCAAGCGATGGTCAAATCCCAACGATAAGAACATCATACTCTTAATTCCGATTGTATCACCGGCGTCGGTCTCGATCACCACCGGCCGTTTCTTTACAGCACCCACACCAAGGATTCCTACGTTTGGTTGATTAATAATCGGTGTTCCCACGGTCACATTAAAAACACCAAAATTGGAAATGGAAAATGTGGAGTCTTGGAGTTCATCGGGATTTAATTGTTTATTCCGGGTTCGTACTGCCAGATCTCTCACTTTTCGGCATAATCCCAGAAAGTTAAGTTCTTCGCACTTTGCCAGGACCGGCACCATAAGGCCCTTATCCACAGCAACGGCCATCCCAATATTGACATTTTTATGATACACAATTGTAGTGCCTTCTAAGGAGGCATTCATTTCAGGATGACTATTTAATGCTTTCACACAGGCTTGGATGATGAAAGGCGTATAAGTGAGCTTATAGCCCTCGCGCCTGTAAAAAGCATCCCCTTGGGTATTGACATAATTCACGATTGGACTCATATCAACTTCAGCCATCACATAGACATGGGCGGACGTATCAATACTTTTGCGCATATGATCGGCAATCAGTTTACGCATATGGTCCATCTCAACCCGGGCTTCATCCCCTGTAAATGCGGGAGCGACTTCTTGAGTTGTTACTGGCGGCACAGGTTGTGGCGTCGGTGCCGGCGTTTCGGTCCGTGTTTTGAGATAGGATAAAATATCCATTTTGGTAACGCGCCCGCCTTTACCCGTGCCGGGAATCGTCATTAATTCATCAAATCCAATTCCATTTTCCGCCGCAATCTTGTTCACCACAGGCGTAAAAAATTTCTTATCCCCGGACGTTACGGCTGGTGGGGGTGGTGGTGCCGGCTTCGGTGCTTCTAACGGTTTTTCTTCAACTGGTTCAGGTTCTGGAGACGGCGCTTCCTTTTCCGGCGTTGCCGCCAGTGGTTTTGACGCTGCTCCATCCGTCTCTACGCGGGCAATGACTGCGCCCACATCCAAAACATCGTTGGGCTCGGCCAGGATTTCCACAAGGGTTCCTGCCGTGGGACTGGGAATTTCCGAGTCCACTTTATCAGTGCCGATTTCCAGGAGGATTTCGTCCAATTCTATTATATCACCCACTTTTTTACGCCATTCAAGAATGGTGCCCTCAGTGATGGATTCTCCCATTTTTGGCATGACAACATCTACAATCATCAGTACTCCAGTAATTCTTTTAATGCGGTTTGAATATTATGGGTTTGGGGAAGGATTTCTTCTTCCAGAAACCAGTTAAAAGGAACATGACTGTCCGCCGAACCCACCCGTTTAATGGGTCCATCCAGGTCCTCAAAGTGTCGATCAGCAATGATCGCAGCAATTTCTGCCCCCGGACCGTTAGTTAAATTATCCTCATGAGCCACTAATACTTTACCAGTTTTTTCAATAGATGCACTAATCGTTTCCTCATCCAATGGATTCAGAGTACGCAGGTCAATGATTTCAACCACTCCGGGATCAATACCTTCCTTTTTGACTGCTTCGATGGATTTTTGCACCATGGCGCCCCAGGTTAAAACAGTCAGGACAGCGCCTTCCTGGACGACCCACGCCTTTCCAAAGGGTAGGATATAATTTTCGTCCGGCTCCGGTGTAGCGGCGAAGCCTTGGCGATATAATCCTTTATGCTCCAAGAATAATACCGGATCATCCATGCGGCAAGCCGCTTTGAGCAATCCCTTAGCGTCGGCCGCATTGGAGGGATAGGCAATCCGAACACCGGGCATATGCATGAAATATCCTTCAATAGATTGGCTATGGCACAAACCGCCATGGATATACCCCCCCACCGGTACGCGAATAACCATGGGACAACTCCAGGCATTATTCGAGCGATAACGCATGGAAACCAATTCATTCCGAATCTGCATCATGGCGGTCCAGATATAATCTCCAAATTGAATTTCTGTTACCGGTTTCCAACCCGCGCAGGCCATGCCAATTCCTGTCCCAACGATTGATGCCTCAGCCAAGGGCGAATTGAACACCCGTTCTTTTCCAAATTTATTAGTTAGTCCGCGCGTTGCTGTAAAAACGCCTCCCTTGGGATCGGCTACATCTTCCCCGAAAATGATCATTTTATCATTACGTTCCATTTCTTCTGAAAGGGCATGATTAACGGCATCCACCAAAACGATCTTGTCGCTGACCGGATTAAATTCAGTTTCTTCTAAATCAGGCGAATTTGCGTATATAAAATTCAGAGCAGTTGATTTGTCCGGATGATCCTGCTCTTCCGCCCATTCTGTTTCTTCATCCACCTGGGCGAAAACAGCATTGCGAATTTTATCAAATTCTTTTTGGGTAATGATTTTCCCCTCTACACACGCTTCTTCAAAGCGCGTGATGGGGTCTCGCTTTTTATCCGATTCAAGGTCATCTTCGGTGCGATATTTACGCTGATCATCTGAAGATGAGTGGGGAAATAGGCGTACCACATTGGATACAATAACTGTTGGCCCTTTCCCTTTTCGTGCCCGATCAACGGCCTGTTGAAAAGCCAAATGCGTTTCAAAAAAGTCCGTTCCATCCACGTTGAAGCGGGCCAAGTTCTGGTAGCCGGAAACCATTGAATAAACAGAACCACCGGAAGTTTGCTCGGAAATATGTACACTGATGGCGTATTCATTATCTTCCACATGAAAAATAACCGGCAGCTTTTCACGGCTGGCCCAGTTTAGGGCTTCATGAAACTCTCCCTGGCTGGTTGTGCCTTCTCCGGAAGAAACATAAACGATTTCCTTTTTCCCTTCCCACCTTCGCGTCAGTGCTGAACCGACAGCTTGTAAATATTGGGTCCCCGTTGGGCTGGACTGACTCACAATGCGCAAATTCTTATCGCTGAAGTGCTGAGGCATTTGCCGGCCACCGGAAGTTGGGTCATCTTTCCGTGCCAAAAAGGCGAGTAAATGATCCTGGCTGGTCACCCCCAATCCGATGGTGAGGGCCGCATCCCGGTAATAAGGATAAAACCAATCTTCACCCGGTTTGAAATTGGAGGCCGCCGCTAACTGGGCCGCTTCATGTCCGGAACAGGCAATATGAAAAAAGGACTTCCCCTGGCGAATCAGGATCATCATTTTTTCGTCCAGCCGCCGGGCTAAAACCATTTTACGGTAAACATCTAATAATTCTTTTTTCTGGAATCCATGCAGTCTGGGCATTAATTCACTCCTACTGTTTCTTGCGCTTGAAATATATGGCTAAACGCTTTTAATACACTTTGCTTGATAGCAGAGATATCCTGCTTGTTTCCAAGGATTTTTTCCATGGATGTAACGCCATATTCAAATATTCCGCAGGGGATAATTCCCCCAAAGTAATCCAGGTCCGTGTTCACATTCAGGGCAAAACCGTGCATAGTCACCCAGCGGGAAATTCGCACGCCCTGAGCGCCAATTTTTTCGTCACCAACCCATACACCGGTCAAACCTTCTTTGACGCCTGCCTCGATATGATATTCAGCAAGGGTATTGATGAGAACTTGTTCCAAAGTCCGCATATACCAGCTCACACTTTTTTTATAACGATTGAGGTCCAGGATGGGATACCCCACCAATTGACCGGGACCATGAAAGGTAATGTCGCCGCCCCTTTCAATATGATAAACTTTCGCATCCTTAGGTGCAGATTGGAGCAAATGGTTTTCGTCGGCATTTTTTCCCAGCGTATAAACAGGTTCATGTTCGACAAAAATTATGGTATCCGGTTTCTCACCAGTTAAAACCTTTTGGTGATATTCTTTTTGCAGATCCCAGGCGGACTGGTAATCCATATGGCCGAGGTCAATGACTTTAATTTGGTTTTTCATGTTTTAAAAACTTTGCGAAGGTTTTGCCTGCCCGGCCCCTGACGGGAACCTTCGCAAAGATAATGCTACTGATGCACACTTTGTCCAAATGCATCCAATGCCGCTTCCATCACTGCTTCCGATAAGGTCGGGTGGGCGTGGACCGTCATGGCTATTTCTTGCCAAGTCGTCTCTAGCGCCTTCGCAACACCCAATTCCGCAATTAATTCTGTCGCTTCACTGCCCACAATATGGCATCCCAAGAGTTCACCATATTTCGCATCAAAAATAATTTTTACAAAACCGGTGGAATCTCCCGTAGCCAAGGCCTTTCCGCTGGCGCGAAAATCAAACCGCCCCACTTTAATATCATGCCCTGCTTCTTTGGCTTTGGCTTCGGTCATTCCCAAGGATGCCACCTGGGGCTGACAGTAGGTACATCCCGGGATATTGGAATAATCAACCGGATGGGTTGAATTTCCCGCTGCATGTTCTGCTGACACATGCCCCTGGGCTGATGCCACATGAGCTAACCAGGGCGGACCGGACACATCACCAATAGCATAAATATTCTGAACAGAAGTTTGATTGAATTCATTGATTGTGATGGCGCCCCGATCGGTAGTAACGCCAATTTCTTCCAGACCAATATTCTCAATATTCCCCGTGACCCCCACAGCATTCAAAACAATATCAGCGTCAATAATTTGATTTTCATCGCCCTTTTCAGCATGAACCTTGACCTTGGTCTTCAGCTTTTCAATTTGGGTTACTTTGGTTTCTTTATAAATCTTAATACCGGATTTTTTAAAACTTTTTTCAACCTCTTTAGAAATTTCCACATCTTCAATAGGAAGGATTTCGGGCATCATTTCAATCAGGTGAACCTGTGTCCCGTATTCATTATAAAAATAGGCGAATTCAGCGCCGATGGCCCCTGCGCCAATAATGACCATTTTCTTTGGCGGTTCTTTTAAGATCATTGCTTCTTTAGAAGTGATCACCTGTTTACCGTCCGGCTCCATCCCTGGGAAAATTCGCGGCCGCGCCCCCGTGGCAACGATGATCTTTTCTGCCCTAACCGACTCCTTCTTTTTACCTTTCGTCACCTCAATCTCGTTGGCGGTTTTGAATACCCCCCGCCCTTCAATATGGGTAATCTTATTTTTCTTCATCAAAAATTCGATTCCCTTGGAAAGCCGTTGGGACACATCCCGGCTTCTTTTGATAGTTTTGCCAAAATCCACCTCATACTCCGGGATATTGATACCAAACTTTTTACTATTCTTTACATAATGGAGGATTTCCGCATTTTTCAGCAGCGCCTTGGTGGGAATGCAACCCCAATTCAGACAGACGCCGCCCAAATTATCTTCATCTATAATGGCTGTATTTTCCCCCAGTTGTGCCGCATGGATGGCAGCTACATATCCGCCGGGACCGCCGCCTAAAACAACAATATCAAACTGTGCCATAATCCCTTTCCACTTTGGCTACCCGTAAATAATAATCCTGATACCATTTTTGAATTCCCAATGATTGGGCTTCCTGGTGTTCCACATTTTGCTTCCATGCTTCAATGGATTCCAAGTCCTCCCAATAACAGACGGTGATGCCCTGACCCGCTTCATCCCTCACTGATTCCATGCCGATAAACCCTGCATGAGCCTTCACCAATTCACCCATCTTTTCGGACATCTCATCGTAGCCATCATGGGGCTCAACATTTCGCTGGGTGGTAAAGATGGCCACGTAATAAGGCGGTTCGGGTGTTTTGCTAAAATTCATTTACCAATGATGCTTAAAAATTCTGCTCGTGTTTCAGCGGACTGTCTGAATTGGCCCAACATGGCCGAAGTGGATGCATAACTGTTCTGTTTTTCAACCCCCCGCATTTGCATGCACAAGTGACGCCCTTCCATGACAACAGCCACACCTACCGGATCCAATACATCTTGAAGCGTATTGGCAATTTGCGATGTAAGCCGTTCCTGTAATTGAAGCCGCCGTGAAAACATATCAATAATCCGTGGGATTTTGGATAATCCGATTACCTTTCCATTGGGCAAATAGCCCACATGGGCTCTTCCGAAGAAAGGAATCATATGGTGTTCACACATGGAGAAAAATTCAATATCCCGCACCACCACCATTTCGCTGCAGTCCTCATGGAATACTGCTTCATTGATGATATCGTCCAAATTGGCGCGGTACCCTTCAGAAAAATATTCCCAGGCCTTTGCGACACGATGAGGTGTGCGAACCAATCCCTCACGCGTAGGATCTTCACCAATAGTCTCCAGTAACTCACTGGTTATTTTCTCAAGTTGATCAAATTTTTTCGTCATTAGATTGCCTCCTCTGCAAATGAAAGTTTTTCCCAGCCGGATTCATCCGGATCTTCATGGACCTTATCTTTCAAAGCCCACACGCCCAAATAAAATAAAGGCGTATCAAACAGGGCCACCAGCACCTTGAATAAAAATCCGTTGGCCAGTAAGGGCCAGAATCGGACCCACTCGATGGCGCCCGCCATGCATAACAAAATCAAAACTGCTGATGTATCTACCAATTGGGATACGACGGTGGAACCATTATTCCGGAGCCACAGATGCTTCCCTTTGGTGAGCCGTTTCCAAAAATGGAATACGCGTATGTCAATAAATTGAGCTGTTAAATAGGCCACCATGGATGCAAACACCGCGGGACCGAATAAACCGAACACTTGTGAGAATGTTTCATTATTTACCGGGGACCATTCGGTCTGGGGCACTGCATTGGCTACCATGACCACGCCCATAACAAATACCGATGCCACCAATCCGGATAATACCACTTGATCTGCCTTCTTTTTTCCGTATAATTCGGAAATGAGGTCCGTCACCAAAAATGTTACGGGATAGGGCAAAATCCCTACGGACAATTCAAATGTATATAATCCGAATGGTGTCCATGAAAAGAATTTTTGAAAGATGAGATTGGCGCTCACCAGAGAGGCAATAAAGATGCCCGTCAAAATGAGGTAAAGCCGATGTTGAAATTTCATTAATGCCCGCTGCCCGGACCAAAATAATCCGTAAAAATGGTAGGCGTTTCTCTAAGCCGAATCCGATGGAGATTTGCCCCCTCTAACCGAGGTTCAATCTGCTCCCAAATAAACTGGACTAAATTTTCTGAACTGGGTTGTTTATCTGCAAACCAGTCCACTTCTTTTTCAAATTGTGTATGATCAAGGACATCCACCACATGGGTTTTAACCACATCTTTCAAATGGCCTAAATCCACAATAAACCCGGTTTCAGGGTTGATCTCACCCGTGACCATAACTTCTAAGGTATAATTATGTCCATGCACTTTGGCATCGGGCCCAAATACGTCCCAATTCTTTTCGTTAGACCAATCATCATGGCCGTACTGGTGGGCCGCATTGAAGTAGAAAACTTTGGTTAAATAGGGGTTGCTCATTTTGCTTGTATGCTGCAAATATTATTGAAGGTATAATTTAGGTATTCAATAGGATAATGCCCCCTTTTAAATTTGCTTTTTTATAGGGTATTTACTCTATTGACAATTGTAGCGATTGAACCCTATACTCCCGATAATCATGATATTTCAATTCACATATTTTGGGTTAAAAGTTTGAATTAAACATGAAACGCCCAATTCTACCTGTAATTCTAATCATAATTCTATTTTTTCTCTGGCCTAGCACTGCTTGTATGGAACAGGAATATGGCCCCGATACCACCAGCCATGATTTTGAATGGACAATTGATACAATAGGATCATACGGATATTTAAATGATGTAGCTATTATAAATGAAAATAACATCTGGGTAGTAGGAGAATTTTATACCTCGGATCCAGATTCAAGTTGGGATGGCACAGGTTGGGAAAGGTTTACTGCGGCTCAGTGGAATGGCAAATCGTGGCACTACAAACAAATCCATTCCAATGCGATATTAAATAGAATAAAAATATTTTCTGAAAATGATATGTGGGTTTCATCTGGCTTCCCCAAACACTGGGATGGAAATGAATGGCAAATGTATCATTTGCAGGATATGGGGTTGGGAGCTACTGTGGGAAGGGGAATCTGGGGAACATCTTCAGAGAATTTATATTTCATTGGCATTGATGGAAATATTGTTTCCTACAACAATGATACTTTTCAACAAATGTCTTCGGGTACTGATATAAACCTTAATGATATATATGGATCAGGAGAGTCAGTAATCGCTACTGGCTATAATATAGCAGGTGATAAAAGTGGACATAGTATTGTTCTTGAATATAATGGCAGTAAATGGGAGACTATTTATACGGCCAAATCAATTTTTCCCGATACAAATATAAAAGATTTTGGGAGAATATATTCAGTTTGGGCTTATGAAAATAATTTTTATTTATCAACTAAAGCGGGTATTTGGAAAAAACCTCCGAAGAAAATTGGAAGAATTCTTAGCGGATCAGAATTCACTGCCCGTGGCCGTACCATTCGCCGTATAAGAGGAAACAGCGAAAATGATTTATTGCTGGCTAGTGTATGGGGCGAGTTTATCCATTTCAGTGGCAAGACTTGGAATATTGATCTGGGTGTATATAATAAATACCCGAATGGACAAATAATTATCCGCGGTATGGCATATGATGGTTCAGTTGTTGCCGCGGTTGGATATATAGGAAATAAAGCAACTGTTTTAAGAGGCCAAAGAAAACATTAATAAGACGACTCAGATAATTGTTTAGGGGTTTCGTCAAATACTTATTTTGTTCGACTATCGAAAGATGTTTCCGAAAGATTAGCTAACAGAAGTCGACTCAATCATTTTAGGTGAAAAGGGTTAAAAATAATGAAACAAAAACTAATTTCCTTATGGCTCATGACAATGATAATAAATTCATTTATTATCGGACAAAGTGACTCAATTACATTTGACATCTATCAAGAAGGGTTTTTCGTTAAATATAAAG
>CAYFJU010000019.1:0-45308 GCA_964343505.1 uncultured bacterium | reverse complement strand
GGTGATCGATCAATATCTGGCTAAGTAGCAACCATTTTTGTCTATTAAGCCTAAAGTTTCTTATGGGACTTAGTCGGAAAAACCGCATATATGAGATGGAATTGGGTACTGTTTTGGCCCTGATACCGGAAAATGAATGGCATGATTTAACGGTCAATCTTAATCATACTTTTCAAGATTCATTACCCGTATTTACTTTAGTTAATAATCACAGTGTCACACAGTTTTTCACCGGTAAATTTGCTGTAGTAAAGCGTCCTCCGGTCCCTTGGGCATGGAGTAGGTTACGTGATAAGATCACAATGCCGTCAAAGGTAGTTTATATCGATGTGCAATAAAATATATCAATTAGGAACAAAGTATTTTAATCAATTAATCTGGCCCAATAGTTCAAGCAATCCATTTACAAATGTGTATGGTTTTGCACGTAGCTGTTTGGCAGTGGGAACTTGTTTGACGTTGTTGCTGAATGACTCTGTTTTGTTATTTTATCCATTTGGAAAATCCGCTGCTGTAGTAGACTCCTCCTACGGTCTCATACGATTTAGTTTGTTTCATATTTATAATTCAAATTTAGTAGTTGCCAAAGTCCTTGCCATTTTCATATTGATTTTGGTCATCTCCGGATGGCGTCCTCGTATAACTGGTGGATTTCATTGGTGGATTTCATTTTCTGTTTCCGTATCTTGTGTTTGTATAGACGGCGGTGATCAGGTCACCGCAGTATTAACATTGTTTCTTTTACCTGCCACGTTAATGGATAATAGAAAGTGGCATTGGAGCATTAATCATCAATATTCCGAAAGCATGGTTGAAAAAACAAGATTATTGGTTGGCCATGCATTTTTCAGCATAATTCGACTACAAGTATGTGTTATTTATTTACATGCCGCCATTGGAAAAACTTCAGTTAATGAGTGGGTATCCGGAACAGCTGTCTTTTATTGGTTTACACATCCTGTTTTTGGTGCCGCTAATTGGTTAAAACCATTAATTATGGCTGTAATTACAAATTCGTTAGGTGTAGTTCTTTTGACATGGGGGACAATCATCTTTGAACTCATTCTAGCAATGGGATTGGTTATGAATCAAAAAAAGTGGGAAATCTTATTGGTCACAGGTATTTTATTTCATTTTTCAATTCTCTTAGTCCATGGGCTTGCAAGTTTCTTTTTTGCGATGACGGGGGCTTTAATTTTGTACCTTCGTCCTATGGATAAATCATTTTTTCTTGATAATCAATTCACATTGAAACCTAATACAAATTATTTAGTATGAGTGGACATAATAATCAATCTATAATATTATTTGACGGAATTTGTACACTTTGTAACGGATTTGTAGACTTTGTCGTCAAACGTGATCTGAGTGATAAATTTCTTTTTGCATCGTTACAATCAAAAGAAGGACAACAATTACTCATGAAATATGAGTTAAAACAAAGTCAATTTGATACTATCGTATTGATTGAGGATGAAAAAATATTTACAAAATCTGGTTCCATTATTAGAATTTTTAACAGTCTAACTTTCCCCTTAAGTCTTTTCCGATTTGTTCTTCTTTTGATTCCCAGCAAAATAAGAGATTGGATCTACCAATGGATATCCACTAACCGGTATAAATTGTTCGGGGTAAGGAATTCATGTCGAATCCCTTCCGATAAAGAAAGATTAAAATTCATTGGTGTCTCTGGTAAATAAATTGTGTTTTAATCCTCCTGTGGAAATGGCGCTCTTCTTACATTTTGTTAAAAATAATGTGCCCAATTCTGTCTACACTTTGAAAAAAACTTTGATTCGTGATTTCATTGCCTTCCCCAAAACCACCTCCGCCGCTTCCTTGATGGATGAGGCACCCAGTTCAGTTTCTGAGGACCAATTGGCGGAACTGAACATTCGCATCGTTGATAAAGACGGTTAATCATTCAAACCAACACCCTCTCAGAACAGGACGTAAGGTCCTGTTCAAGTTGTGAGGGAAGCGGCTAAACTGCCCTATTCTTTCTTCTTGATTTTTATATATTGTAGCCCCTAATCTCCCGGAGATTCAGCAATGTCTTGAAAAAATGTATTAAGGATTTGTGAGATGAAAAAAATATTCTTTATTCATTATTATTTATTCAGATAGGATGTGATATAAATAATGAAAAGGAGATAGGCACAATCCCACCTCAGCCTCCACTTGTGATTCGTGTCGATATGGATTTTGAAAAACTTCCGGATGTACAAAAACCTGCATCAATTATTTTTAATGTTACATATGTTGGAGATAAGGGTGATCCCTTAAAATCACGTGAGGGTGATACACTTAAATATATGTGGTTAAGTTTTATTACAGATCAAAAAGTAGAATTATTGAATGCAAGTGAGGATTCAGTGTGGCATGGTTTAATTGAAATTGGAGAATCAGTTAATATTGAACATTTATTTCAAATAACTGATGCCAATAATGATGCATGCTGCAAATCTTCTACAACTTTTTGGGCTTGCCATCATATAAGCCCAGTTGCGAGCTTTTTTAAATCTCAATCCACAGTGGCTGGATTTGATTCCAGAAGGTCAAGTTCCATCTCAACAGCGACTCTTTATTTTAACCACCTATCAAAAGTTTACCATATTAAGGACCTCTTCAACTTGGGACGATAAAAATAATAAATGATATAATTTTGGGAGGAGATGTTCCCAAATAGTAGGTCATACTTTATAGACGACTAATTCTTCTAAATAAAATTTTGTCCTTCCATTTTGCCCTTCAGGATTTGGTTGCCAGGCATTGACTTTTTAAATGGTTAACCTGTTGTGCATATTCGAAAAGAACAACTCTTTTTGACGACATTTTTAAAGAAAATAATTCCGAGATATACATTGTTTCAGATAATTATAAAATATGGAGTGGATTGACTATGTCAATCCAAGCATCAACATAGTTGATGCAGTCCAAAACCCGTTATTTTATGATGTTTTCAATTAAATATTTTCTGGATCAATTGATTTGCACAACGGGTTATAGTTATATGGTTTCCAATCGCCTTTATTCACCCAAAAGTGTGGTAAATTCTCTCTCCCTGCTTAATAGGGTGATGATCATGTATCCCTGAAGAACTCATCCAGCAAACAGTTAAGCGCCCACCCGCCTTGGGCCAGCCAGCCCGATGGTGGGAAGCAGTTGAAAAGGGCAAGGTGCTTTGTAATCTGTGTCCGCGCTATTGCCGCATCCCGGAGGGCTCCCGCGGTTTCTGCTATGTGAGAAAAAATGAAGGCGGAAGACTCTACAGCACCGCCTACGGCCGCACCACCGGTTTCGCCCTGGACTCCATCGAAAAGAAACCGCTCTACCACTTTTATCCCGGCTCGCGCATTCTCAGCTTTGGCACCGTGGGCTGCAACCTGGGCTGTAAATTCTGCCAAAACTGGCACATCAGTAAAATCCGGGAAGATGCCTACGGGGGCCGGACCTTCGAACCGGAAGATATCGTCCGCCAGACCCGGGCCTCCGGGAGTGTGGGTATTGCTTTTACGTATAACGATCCTGTGATTTTTGGCGAATGGGTCATGGCCGTCAGCAAAGCCGCCCGCCGGGAAGATGTGAAAGCGGTCATGGTCACCAATGGCTACATTACCCCCGAAGCCCGGCCGGATGTGTACCGACACATTGATGCGGCCAACGTCGATTTAAAAGGGTTTACCGATTCCTTCTACCGTTCCCTGACCCTGTCCCATCTGGAACCGGTGTTGGATACACTCAAATGGCTGGTCCATGAAACAGATGTATGGGTGGAGATTACGACTCTCTTGATCCCCGGGGAAAATGACGACCCGCAGGAATTGGATCAATTGGCCCAATGGGTGGCCGATGAATTAGGTACGGAAGTGCCCCTGCACTTTACCGCCTTCCATCCCGATTTCAGGATGCTGGAGCCTCCCCCCACACCGGCGGATACATTGGTCCGGGCCCGGGAAATTGCCCTGGGCAAAGGGCTCAAATTCGTTTATATGGGCAATGTATTCACCGATATTGGTCAGAATACGGAGTGTCCGAGGTGCGGGTCCGTTTTGATCCGGCGCCAAATTTATCACGTTAATCCGCCCACCATGGTGGGCAATGCCTGTCCGGATTGCGGTCAAACGATTCCCGGGCATTTCGCTCGGGCAGCATAATCACTTTGGAAAACCTCCGCCATCCCATCGCCCGGCATTTTTATCCCGGAGACTGCCGTACGCAGATGGACGAATTTTTGAAGAAATTTACCCCGGCGCTGGATTTACCCAAGCGTTTACGCGGGGCTATTTTGCCCCATGCGGGCTGGATGTATTCCGGCCCTGTGGCCGCCAAAACCTTGTCACTACTTTCTGAACAAAGTACGCCCAATTCCTGTATTATTTTCGGAGCGGACCACCGGGGTGTGGCGGCCCCAACCGTTTATCCTGATGGGGCATGGTGGACGCCTTTGGGTCCCCTTGCCATTGATGAAGCAACTGTAAATGCTTTAGAATTAATTAAGGCTGACGACTTGATGTTTAGCGCCGAAGCCCACGAACAGGAACATGCCATTGAGGTGCTGGCCCCCATGTTAAAATATTTCTGGCCGGATATCACGATCGTGCCCATCACTGTTCCACCGGTAGCTTCACCGGTTGAGGTGGGCCGGTTGATTGCAGACCTGCTGAAAGATCGCCGCGACGATTATATTTTTTTGGCGTCCTCGGATTTGACCCATTACGGCGAATCCTATGGCTGGATGCCGGCAGGCTTGGCCAGTGATGGTTTTGAATGGATGAAAAAGAATGACCGGCAAATTATAGATCTGATAATCCAAATGGAAGGGAATAGGATTTTAGATGAAGTGGATACCCATCAAAATGCCTGCGGTCCCGGGGCCATGGCGGCCCTAGTCTCGGCCATGTCCAGCTATGGGATTGGGCAGGGCCATTTGGTGGAATATCATACCAGCCATGGCGACCTACCGGCAGAATCCTTTCAATATGGGGTTGGTTATGGGGGAATCGTGTTTTGAGAGCAGAACAGTCAACTATGGAATCTACAGACGACTTATCGGTAAGTGTGCGCTTTTATGAAGAATTGAATGATTATTTAAAACCCGACCAACGGAAGCAGGAACTGACCAAACAGTTGAACCACCGCACCACCACCAAGGATATCATAGAATCATTTGGTATCCCCCATACAGAAGTGGACCTGATCCTGGTTAATGGTGATTCAGTCGGGTTTGATCACCATATCCATCATTTGGACCAGATCAGTGTCTATCCCATGTTTGAGTCCCTGGATATTTCACCAGTAACGCGCCTGAATCAAGGCCCCTTGAGAAAGGTCAAATTTGTCGCCGACGTGCATTTGGGTAAGTTGGCCAGGAGATTGCGACTGTTGGGGTTTGATACCTTATATCGCAATGATTATGAGGATCCGGAATTGGTGGAAATCGTCCAGACCCGGGAACGTGCGTTGTTAACTCGCGACCGCCGCTTGCTCATGCACAATGCGGTCCAACGTGGGATGTTGATTCGATCTGATGACGGGGATCAACAAGTGGTGGAAGTTTTGAAACGGTTTGACTTGTTTTCATCCCTAAACCCTTTTTCCCGCTGTTTGGCCTGTAACCAGGAAATTGAGCCGGTGGACAAGGGAGAAATATTGGACCAGTTGGAACCGCTGACGCGGCGCTATTACCGAAAATTCAAGCGCTGTATTGCCTGCAAGAGAGTGTATTGGCAGGGTTCCCATTATCCGCATTTATTGGAATTTATTCAGAAAATTGAAGAAAAGGTTCGCTCAGTTTAACCTTGGAAGGTTTACCCCGATTTATTGAGGCGCTAGGTTTTCCTAAAAATAATTTAAGCTACGATTTGAGAATTACCCCTCCCAGCGGGTAAATTAAAATTACTCTGGTATGCATTTTTTTACGCAGAATCCACGCATCCTTCAATTTCAATCTTATTTTCATAAATACCAAAAAGCATACCGCATGGTAACCAATCATTTCCAAAAGTGGGGTCCGTTATGCCGGCTAAGAATGTTAAGGCATGCCCGGATAGCCCCAGACACCCATCATCAACCTGAAAGGAGATACCTATGTATCGAGGTCCCTATGGACGGCAGGACCGTCTACTCAACAGAAGTCGCACCGATGCCTATCATGCTGAAACCAAATGGCCGGACCCAACGCGCTGTAACAGTTGTGGAGCCGTATATCAAAAGGGCCGCTGGATGTGGAAGAATGGGGTTGAAAACGCCCACGAAGTCAAATGCCCGGCCTGCAGACGGATTGACGACCATTATCCCGCCGGTGAGATAAAACTAAAAGGGACTTTTTTTCAGGCACACAAAACCGAAATCGTTAACCTGATCCGGAATAATGAAAAAATGGAAAAAGCCGTCCACCCAATGGAACGATTGATGGCGATAACGGAAGGGCGCCAGGATATGACCGTGACCACCACAGGCGTCCACTTGGCCCGCCGAATTGGTGAAAACCTTTCTCGATCTTATAAAGGAAATTTTGATTTCCAATACGGGAACGGTGAAAAATTAATCCGTGTTTCCTGGGAACGCTAAAAGCCTTTAATCTTCTTCCGGTGTTTCATCCTTAGGGGCTATGCGTTCTAAAAAGGGCTGAAACAAATCGATGGGGACGGGAAATACGAGGGTTGAGTTTTTTTCCGTCGCTACTTCGGTCAAGGTTTGCAGGAAGCGCAGTTGGATCGCAGCCTTGTCCCTCGAAAGGGTCTGGGCTGCCTCCGCCAGGCGGTCTGCTGCTTGGAACTCTCCCTCGGAATGAATCACTTTTGCCCGCCGTTCCCGTTCCGCTTCTGCTTGCTTGGCAATCGCCCGCTGCATCTCAAGGGGTAGATCCACGTGTTTTATTTCTACGGTAGAAACCTTGATACCCCAAGGGTCTGTCTGATCGTCGATAACGGTCTGTAATTTCTGGTTGATTGTTTCCCGTTCGGCCAACAGGTCGTCCAATTCTACCTGCCCTAAAATACTGCGCAGGGTAGTCTGGGCGATTTGTGTGATGGCAAACTGAAAATCCTGTACCGCCAGGATGGCCTTGGCCGCATCGATCACGCGGAAAAAGATGACGGCATTAACCTTCAGGGACACATTATCGCGCGTAATAATATCCTGGGGCTGGACATCCAGCACCACCGTACGCAGACTGACGCGGACCATACGATCGATGATGGGGATGATAAAGATCAGCCCCGGCCCCGAAGCTAATCCATCCCTGGCGCCAAAACCGTGCGCCAGCCTTCCCAGTCGAAACACTACAGCCCGTTGATATTCCCGCAATACCCGAACAGCCGAAGAAAGTATCATGATGACCAGAACGGTTACCACAGTGATTATAATTGTATTATCCATGGGGCCTCCCTTTCTTTTTAGGGTTGATTTTTGATGAATGTATGCAAATTTCTGTCGCCGCGCATTAAGTCTTTTCCTCCAAAGCCTCTGCTTCCACCGTCAAAATCATACCGGACATGGCGGTAATCCTAACTGGTGTTTTTGCTGAAATGGGTACCTTACTGGTTGCATTCCAGATTTCTCCCTGAACAGCCACTTTCCCGTGGGGGGTGAGTTCTGTTTGCGTGATACCACTTTGTCCCACCATGCCACTCCTTCCGGTGAGGGGCCCGCGGCGCTGGGCTTTGATGCCAAAACCGATAGCAACCAAGAAAAACATGGCTGTAAACAGGACCGCCGGGACGAGGACTTTCCAGGAAATGCGCATAATAGGGTCCATACTCTCTACCAACATGAGTGATCCCAGAAAGAGTGTTATTATCCCACCCAGCGATAGTAAGCCATAGCTGGTAATATTAATCTCCATGATAAATAGGACAATACTGAGGATGATCAGCGCCAAACCGGCATAGTTTATGGGGAGCATTTGCAAGGCGAGAAAAGCGAGTATCAGGCAAATCGCGCCGACCACGGCGGGGAAAATCATGCCCGGGTTGGATAGTTCGAAAAAGATGCCATAAATCCCCAACAGCAACAAGATATAGGCGATATTTGGGTCGGCGATTTTGTATAAAATCCGGTAGCGAAAATTCATGGGGATTTCCACAACTTCACAATCTTTGGTCTGCATTTTTCGATTACCACTGGTGAGATTTACTGGCTTTCCATCGAGATATGCTAACAAAGCAGGAAGCGAATCGGCAATCGTATCGATGACTGCCTTGTTTAAGGCTTCGGTAGCGGTGATGGAGGCACTTTCTAAAACTGAGGAACGGGCCCATTCCTCATTGCGTCCCCGTTTTTCGGCAATGGCCTGCATGTAGGCGACGGCATCATTGGTTACCTTATCCATCATGGTGTTGGTGGTATCGCCTGGTTGCGCTGGGGCACCCCCCATCAACACGGGATGAGCGGCGCCCATATTCGTCCCCGGAGCCATGACGGCAAAGTGTGCAGCCAAAGTGATGAAAACACCGGCGGAAGCGGACCGCGCGCCACTGGGGGCCACATACACGATTACGGGCAGTTCCCCCTCCATTTCAAGTTTAACAATATCGCGCATGGATTCCATGAGTCCCCCGGGCGTGTCTAATTGAATAATCAACCCTTGGGATCCGGCTTCCAGGGCGCTTTCCATGGCGTTCATAATAAAATCAACAGTGACCGGGTTGATTGAACCATTAATCGTGATTAAGTGGATTTGGGACTCAGAAGCTGGTTCAGTTCGTGTTTCGGCAGAAGTATCTTGGATAGCTGGTGATCGAGGCGATCTTGGCTGCTGGAATCCTTCAATTGCGAAGGCAGCCATTAATGTAAAACACCAAAATATGGGCTGGGGAGATAACTTCATTTTTACCATCTCTATACCTAAGTGGTATTTATCGGTTTAAGTCAAATCATTCAAGAAATCTTTTTGCAAAAGTTTGTGTCAGAAAAGGGTCTTCATTATTAATGAAACGGTGTTTCAGGAAAGTCCATATCGTATTTTTTACGCACATGGTCCAGGAGGTGTTTCATTTCATTCCGCTGGATTTTCCTTAAGGAGCCTGTGTCAGATTGAGCACATTGGTCCACAAAATTGAACGGATCCCAGTCCGTAAAGTCAGATTGCATTTGGTGAATTACAGGATGCTCACCAACCCGACGGTACCAGTATTTGGCATTCGAATAATCGGCTTCCCGCCGGTGCAAAATGGCATGCCAATAATTCCCATCGGCATTTTCATGGGCCTGGGCAAGCATGTGACAATGATGAATATCATCGTTCCACAGATGCAGTCCGGCCCGGACTAATTCATGCACAGCGATTCGTTTTATTTCGGTGGTTAATTGAGAATCCCAAACCTTGTGGGGAAGGAGCGGAATGTTTTGCCGATTGGTAAGGGTCGTGATAATGTTTTCTAAGGACAAGTGTTGACCTTATATCCGGAGCGTGGGAGGCACATCCGATTTAGTGAATGGGCAGGAGTTGCTTTTCAAGCCCAATTGATAAATCAATTGCCCCGGCTGTAGCGCCCCATGAGCTGAGCCTGGTCCAGGATATGGTTATCCATGGCCTTCAAGAGGGCTTGTTTACTGCTGCCTTCCGGTAGGTTTAAATGAGTGTCCAGGGCATACAGTTTGAAAAAGTAGCGATGAACGCCGGAAGGAGGGCAAGGACCTCCATATCCCGTTCGGCCCCAACTGTTGCGACCGTTCCTGATACCTTTAATCTGGGAGGTATTTTCAGCTTCTTTTAATCCGGAAACAGTTGCGGGCAGGTTAAACAAAATCCAGTGGTCCCAGGTGCCCATGGGCGCATCGGGGTCATCGTTGATTAATGCAAGGGCAGCCGTTTTTTCAGGGAGGTTGGACCACACCAGCGGCGGTGAAATATCATTCCCGTCACAGGTGTATTTTTTAGGAATTGATGCGCCCTCTTCAAATACAGGGCTGGTTATATTCATGACAGCCTCCTTTACTTTTGTCTGTTGATCCAAGGTGAAGGACAACAGGAAAACCAAAACCAATTTTGTATTGGTCGTGAGCATACCTGAGTGTAATCCCCGCGGGCGAAAATATCAAGCCTCAAGGTAAATTGGGACTGATCACTACTAACCCCAGAGCCATTTATCCTAAAATATTATTCCCTATAAAAGTGGCATTTTATTTTTTAATCCTTGATGTCCGGAATGCAACAATGAAAGCTTGTTTGCCGCCCGCCTGAAGGCCAACGGCGGGTAGGCAGCGACAGCGCAGGGAGGGAATTATCCAGCAAAATATCGGGTTTTAAGACGATGAACTATTTTAACCGGACACAAATAATTTAATCCATTATAACAGTTTTCAGAAATTTAAGATAATTATCTCTGATATTTGAAAAATATATACCATAACGGGTAAATTGCGGGAAAAGGAGTCTCCGATGACAGCTACGAACATAAAAGACTACCTGGATAACAATCATATCCATTACACGACAATCTCACATTCCCCTGCTTATACAGCCCAAACCATCGCCGCCACGGCGCATATTCCCGGCAAGGATTTTGCCAAAACAGTGGTTGTAAAACTGGATGGAAAACTAACCATGGCTGTGCTGCCTGCCAATTACAGGATCGATTTTGATCGGTTAAAAAAGGTAACCGGTGCAAAAAAAGTAGAGTTGGCTACCGAACAGGAATGGAAGGAATCCTTCCCGGAATGTGAAGTTGGCGCGATGCCGCCTTTTGGCAATCTCTATGACATGGATGTTTTTGTGACAGAAAGTCTCAGTGAAGATAATAAGATTTCTTTCAATGCCGGAACCCATACGGAATTGATCCAAATGAAATACCGGGATTTTGAAAATCTTGTTCATCCTCATATTGAACATTTTTCTGATCGAGAAATCGCCAGAAACTAAAACGGCATAAAATACAGTAATGGTGAGCCGGGCTGGTTAATCCCGCCCGGTCCGCCACAAGGGATAAAAACCCAAGTTAGGATCAATAGATATGGTTATCCGATTCTTACTTCTCTGTTCCTTTGTATTTGCCCAGGATTCAGGCTGGGAAACAAAGGCAATTAAAATGGTGAATGAACAAATTATCGTCCGTGGTGTGACGGATCAAGATGTGTTAAAGGTGTTGGAAACAACGCCCCGCCACCAGTTTGTTCCCCCGGAAATTGCCAAGTATGCCTATGATGACAGTCCCCTTCCCATTGGCGAGGGTCAAACCATTTCGCAACCCTATATTGTGGCATTCATGACTGAGATCCTGGATATGGATTCCAGTCATAAAGTGCTGGAAATTGGTACCGGATCAGGATACCAGGCCGCAGTGCTCAGTCCCTTGGTGAAACACGTTTATACCATTGAAATTGTCAAAACATTAGCGAACCGGGCTGACAGCACCATTAAAAAATTGGGGTATAAAAATGTGACTGTCCGCTGGGGGGACGGCTATGAAGGCTGGCCGGAAGAAGCGCCCTTTGACCGCATCATTGGAACAGCCGCCCCGCCGGAAATTCCGCCCGCATTGATTGAACAGCTTAAACCAGGCGGGACGATGGTCCTGCCGGTGGGCACCAAATGGCAGGAAATCGTGGTGGTGACGAAAAGCCCAACGGGGAAAATCCGAAAAAAGAATGTTTTGCCGGTGCGGTTCGTACCCATGGTGCACCCGGAATAAAATATAAACTTCCGTTTTTATTGTTTTAAATAATTATATTTCACTATCTAATAAACAACACCAGAGTAAAACAAAAATGAAGAAAATAGTAGTTCTATTAGGCCTGATTACATTTATCAATGCACAAGCAACCAAATCAGATTCAATCCCGAAGCTATTTCAAAAAGGGTCAAAATCTGTTCAGTACGGTATTGATAGATTATTAATTCCCACAAGCTTTGGGGGAATGAGTTTTACCAAAAAAGAATTTGTTGGTCCACTGAAGGCTAAAAGAAAAGGGTTATATTTAAATTTGAAATACAATGGTTTACAAGGATCATATTCAGTTTCAGGAAATGACGCGACTGGTGACCCGGGCATCCAGCAAGACTATAATACAAGTAATTACATTAGGTATTCAGAAAAATTGCTTAATTATTTTCCCATTAACAAATCTATGTATCTATACAAAGGTGGTGGATACACTTTCCAGTTTAGTGGTTATTCCAGGTTAAATAAAACTGATGTAAATGATTTAAACCGTGAAGACTGGGATCACAATTATTCAATTCTTGCCGGGTATGGCTGGGCCTTTGGGTTTGAGTATTTGTATAGAAAAAATATCAGTATTCATATTGAAAATAATTTTGGGATACTTGGAGGTGCCACATATATCAAGCAACATCGTCAATACCGTGAAAATATATCAAAGTCAGAAAGAATTGGTCCAACAATTAGAACATTCAATACCCTCTTATTTGGGTTTTCAATATATTACTAAATAATTATGCCCTAAGACCAACAACCATTTAATCCGCTTCAAGCACCCATAAAATTTTTGAAGATATTTATTCCAATTGATATTGGTCTGTTTGTGCTCTTGTATGTTATGGATGATTACACCGTGACGCGGGACAGAATTCATATGATGATCATGAATGTGCTCGGTCTTCTTGCTTTTATGTATATCGCCAAAAACAATGATGCACGCCTCCAGAGATTTATGAATAGTACGGCATTTTTGTATCCGTTGCTGTGGGCTTTGTCGTGGTGGCCCTATGGTTTTTGTCCCAAAGTATGAAGTAAAGAATGGCTGGTTATTACGATCCACGGAAGGAGCCTATCAAGGCCATAAAAATTCTCACATTAATAATGGGTGGGTTCCTTTTGGGTCATTATGCCCTGGAAGACTTTACAGTTACTGAGCCACTCGTATTTCGTACCATTATTGCTGTGATACTTTACCCGCTTCTTATTTTCAGTATCAAAGATTATGATGATCGTATCCGTGCATTTGTTGAGAAATTCGGAATATTTATCATATTGGGAGACGGGGCCTTGATTTATTATTTATGGCAAGTACTACAGGGGTTTAAATGAAGTCCTTTTTCTCTATCGTCGTCTCTACCAAATATCCACTTGAGTATAGTGATCCGAAGGAATTAGAATAGTACAGTCAATTATTAAAGATGTCAATAATCCCCAAGAACGAAAAACATTTATGTCCGGTTTGTCAGAAAAGGGTTAAATTGAATATATCAATTATTACAAACGGGTGATCAAAGTGAGCCGGGCCTTTTACATTTTTGGGCACCTTTTTATCATGATGCAATATCCTAATGAAATTTACTCCCCGGATTGTTGCTAAAACTTTTTGATTAGTAAATAGCGTATATTTCCTTTGGTCATCATGAAGGAAAAAATAAACAAAGCCATTGAGATTCTCAGCTTTCCAGTTGCTGCATTTTTTATTTATAAGATTATCCCTTTCACCTACGAAGAGGGGAATATTTTGACAACCGAATGGTTAAAGGGGATTTCTGTAGTTTTTATTGTGATTATACCCATCATTCTAAGATTCAATAATAATGCTGGAAAATTTGGAGGATTTTTAAAAAAATGGTTATGGAAATTAATTGGAATTGTAGCAGTTATATTATTACTCATGTGGACCTATGTTTTAAGATATTGAATCCGATCCTGCTTTTTTTCATTTATTAATACCGTATATTTCCTTCTCTTCTCATGAAGGAAATCAACATCATTTGCAACCCAGCCGCAGGGAGCGGCCGGGCCCAAAAGCGGTGGGAAAAATTTCAAGTTGAATTGGATGCGGCTTCGGTAGATTATTCGGTTCAATTTACTGAATACCCAAACCATGCCACAGAACTCACCCAATCAGCGCTTCAAAACGGAATCTCCCGCATCGGCGCATTTGGTGGAGACGGCACACTCAATGAGGTCGTCCAGGGTATGGTCACAGCCACCCCCGGATTTAGGAGTGATCTGGAATTGGTGGTCATGGGCGCGGGCAGCAGTAATGATTTTGAAAAAACATTTGCGAAAATTCCGTGGATCCTAAAAGTGCAGGGGATTGAAACGGTTCCCATTGATCTCGTTCGGGCAGACTATTTTGATTTTGAAGGGAATCCTGCCACGCGCTTTTTTGTGAATAATTCCAGTATTGGTGTCATCAGCCGGGCGGGGGATCGATTTAATAAAGTTCAGGGTTTTACCAAATGGATCAAAAAGATGAGTGTGAATGGGGCCGCACTTATGGCCGGGGTTCAAACCATCGCCAAATGGAATCCCATGGAAGTGAATCTGGTGGTGGAAGGGGAAACGGAAGGCGACATTGCAGTTAGCAATATGACTGTATATAAAAATCCCTATGTGGCCGGAAATATGTATTATAACCACTGTGTGGATCGGGGCGACGGTAAACTCAGTGTAGCTTTAGTAGAAGTGAAATCAAGGATGAGACTGCTTGGGTTGATTCCATCTTTGTATAACGGTAAAGCATTAGATAAAAAAGGTACACGTTATATTGAATGTGAATGGCTGGAACTGCAGACAGCCCGTGATGTGGTACTGGAAATGGATGGTGAAATTGTGGGCCGTCCTGGTGTACGTTATACGGTTTTAAAACATGGAATCCAAACGGTCATTGGATGATGGATTATTCACAATTTTGTGCTGAAGGTGCTACCTGTTCCAATGGATATATAAAAGGCGCAAAGGGTGTAGAATTATTTCAGATCCACTTTCAACCGTCAAGCCCTTCTAAATTTCCTCCTGTAATTTTTCTCGCAGGCTGGGGGTCCCTGATCAATAGTTGGGAAATTGTCCTGAAGGATATGACCAAAGATTTTGAGATTATTTATTTAGAGACACGGGAAAAGGGATCGGCAATTCATCTTCAAAAAATGGCCCTCAGTGTGGAAGCGCTGGGAACAGATCTGGGGCCTATTTTGCATCATCACAAATTGTCTCCGGGGCAATATATTATGTTTGGCAGTTCATTGGGGGCGACGGTAATCCTGGATGCCATGAGCCGGAATAAGATTGACCCATCCGGGGCAGTGTTGGTTGGGCCGAACGGGGAATTTAAACCGCCATGGTGGGGCGGCCCGCTGATTTATTTCATAAACACCTTGTCTTATTGGGCCGTTAAACCGCTGGTGAAATGGGTTATGAGGAAACGTTATTTGGATACGGAGGCTGACCCCGGGCAATATCATAAATACGCCCGTTCCCTCGATGCTGCAAACCCCGGCAGGCTGCGGCAATCGGCACTTCAATTTTACAAATATAAAATTTGGGATCGTCTAAGTAAAATTCATCAAAATGTGTTAATATTTACCGGTTCGAAAGACGTTTTGCACGGGTATGAGAACACCGTTAAAATAGCCGAATTACTTTCCAATTGTGATTTGGTCGATTTGGAAACCAATGCCTGGACACACAGCGTCGAAATGGTGAACCATATGCGTAGCTATTTGAAGGAGGTAAACCTTGTCTGAAATAATTGTCAAGCGACTATCAGAGGATGAGATCCAGGAAAAAGGGATTCGCTCCTGGTCAACATGGTCCTGTGACAAATCCGAATTTCCCTGGGAATACAGCGAACAGGAATCCTGTTATATTTTAGAAGGGCAGGTGGATGTGACCACTGAAAGCGGTGAAACGGTATCCATCGGCGCCGGTGATTTTGTTGTTTTCCCTCAAGGGATGAAATGCACCTGGAATGTTCACCAGGGGATTTATAAGCATTTTTCATATGGGTGAGCTTTCAAGACTGATTGCCTGTAATTCGTTAAATTGAACTTTCTTTTTCTGACGGCCTTAAAGGCCGAAGCACAGCCCGTCATTGATCAATTCGGACTCGATAAAGATTCGAACACCTATATTTACAACAATCAAAAAATATCATTATTCATCACCGGTATAGGTAAGGAAAAAACTCAGTCAAGGCTCCAATCGCTGGTAGCTGCAATAGAAGACTTCAGCGAAACCGTGGTGATCAATATCGGTATTGCAGGAGGCAATCCGAACTGTACAAAGATTGGTGAATTGTATTTAGTGAACAGGATACAGGATGAAGAAACAGATAGAGTATATATCCCAGATATTTTGATCAATCTTCCACTTATGGAAAAACCTCTCACAACAGTGAAAAAGGGTATAGCCAAAAATGGAACAAAATATCCCAGTCTGGTAGATATGGAGGCCGGTTCCATTTTTGAGGTCATGTCAAAATTTGTCCCGCCCCATCGGTTGGTATTCCTGAAAGTAGTATCGGACCATATGGATACATCGGACTGGAAAAGCATTGATGTAACCGGGCTGATTGAAAAGCATATAGGATTCCTGAAATTGTTGATGGATCAATTCGGCGGGGTATCAATTTCCGATCGAAAAGTATTAACGAATGATGAGATGGACATGCTGCACCATGGGGCAAAAGGTTTAAAACTAACGGCCACTCAAATCCACCAATTGATCGAATGGTCAGAAAATTATAAAAAAATATCCGAAAAAGAATTGGGCTCACTCGTGTCCTTTTTCAAACGAGGAACAGGATCAAAGCGGGAAAGAAACCGCGTATTTGATGAAATCCGACAATACCTTTCTGCCTGATTTTTCTCATATCTATGTGGAATCCGCGGCCCATGGATATGAATTAACAGATCAATGTTTGGCGCAATTTCCCAAAGCCCAAGTAATTGAAATCCCGAATTATAAAGCAGTTTTCAACCGCTCCGGCCAGGATTTTCAAACCCAGAAAAAATCCATGAAACTGATCCTCGCTGTGAAAAAACCGCCTTTCATTTATAAGGGGACTGATATTCTACAGGATGGCGGTTTTGAAAATTTTTACTACAATACACCCATACTCAACTGCTTATACAATTGCGATTATTGTTTTCTCCAAGGCATGTATCCCTCGGCCAATATGGTGGTTTTTGTGAACCAGGATGATATGAAATCAACGGTTGAGATGGAATTGGGTACAAGACCTCATCCGGACGATCCAATGATGCTGTCTATTTCTTATAATACGGATTTGCTGGCGTTTGAAAATATTCTACCCATGACACGGTTATGGATTGAGTATGCCAAAACACAACCGGATTTGAATTTGGAAGTCCGTACTAAAAGCGCATTGTTCAATACAATCTATGATATCGATCCGACAGATCAAATTTTACTGGCCTGGACCCTCTCCCCTGAAAAAGTAGTGCAGAAGAATGAATTGGACACCCCACCCTTGGCGCGTCGAATCAAAGCAGTGAAGTCGGCCATTGAACGCGGTTGGAAGGTGCGGTTATGCTTTGATCCTGTTTTGGTCTATCCCGGTTGGGAAGAAGATTATAATGAATTGTTGCAGCAGGTTAAATCCGAGATAGACAGGGATGGGATTTTTGATATTACAGTTGGTGTATTCCGTATGGGGCAGGATTATTTTAATCGAATCCGTAAATCAAAACCGGAATCAAAAGTATATTACCAAAATTATGAAAATGAGGGAGGTGTGGTGACCATATCACAATCTGACCGGAAAGATGTTGAGTATTTCATTCGCCAGAATCTCGCTGGTTTTATCCCTGAATACCAAATTCATTTTTGGGTTTAATATAAAGATCATTTTTGTTTTCAACTCACCCCCGGCCCCTCTCTTAGAAAGAGAGGGGAGGCATTCACAATTATTATCCTAAAGAAAATCGTTGGTGTGAGTTGAAAAAAAAGAATCTAAAAGTCCAACTATTCCGGGATGATGACAGCCGGAAGGCCCCCTTCTTTATAAAGCCGATTGTATTCCCCGACTTCATGATCCATGATCTGATCCAGCTTTTTCTTATAGGATTGCCATTCCTCAGTGAGGTCTGCAAATCGCTCCCTTTGACCCTGGGTGAGCGGGGGGTCCGATCCATCAATCGTGCTGAGTAAATTCAGCATATGCGCATTCAGACGGTTGAGGAAATTGACCACATCCTGAAATGTTTTCATTTTGGTTTGAACCACATTCCCTTCCCAAAGGTTGATCGCTTCGATGGCCGATTCGCCTGCTTTAATTAGATCTTCAACATCAGCATTATCTTTTAATCGTTCATTCATCTTTTGGATCTGGCTGCGGATACTGCGTGCCTTAACGATGGAACTGTGGAGGTCGTTAATTTGACCATACAAGTCCGCCATCAATGTTTGATGGTCATTTAAATCATGGTTACGAATATCAACCCTGGGGTCCTGTTGAACTTCAAAATGTTGTGTCATTGATACTTCACCCATACTTAAACGGACGGTAAATTCCCCCGGTGCGACACGATACCCGGAATAGCCGCCAAAAAAGGATACATCGGGGACCAGGTTTATATCGTCAATCCTGAAATTCCATACAAATCGGTTCATACCTTTTTTAGTAGGGAGCTTTGCAGCTTGATAACTGCCGCCAAAAGTCTTAGCCGATGATCCTTTCTTATTTGTAATGGTGCGAATGATATTGTCATTGTCATCCAGAATTTCCAATTTGACTTCAACATCCTTTTCTATTTCATCAGCAATATGATAAAGTATGACCGCACCGCTGGGGGGATTTTGTCCTATTAGGGGTGATTTACCGCTTCCTCCGGAAGTTCTAAAGGCTGTCCGTGGGGCAAATAGATGAAAGTCCTTTTTCAGGTCTTTAGCTTTATATTGATGAATCGTGGTGAGATCATCCAAAATCCAGAATGACCTGCCTTGAGTCGATGCCACCAAATCATTATTTCGAATGGTTAAATCCGTAATGGGGACTACGGGAAGGTTCAATTGGAATTTTTCCCAGTTTTTACCACCATTGGATGACAAATAAAGTCCTGTTTCCGTCCCGGCATAAAGGAGATTCTTTTTGATTGGGTCCTCACGAACAACACGTACAAATGCATCCTTTTCAATACCCTTTGTTTTGAGGGTCCAGCTTTTGCCATAATTGGTGGTTTTGTAAATGTATGGTTTAATATCACCAAATTTATAACGTGTAAATGCCACGTAGGCCGTTCCCGGATTGTGAGGTGAAATTTCTATCGTATTCACAATCCCTTCATCCATGCCTTTAGGCGTTACATTTTTCCAGTTCTCCCCGCCATCCTTTGTGATGTGAACCAATCCATCATCCGAGCCAGCCCAAAGGACGCCCGATTCGTGGGGCGATTCGGCCAAATACATAATGGTATTATACACCTCGCCACCGGCTGCTTCATTGGTGAAGGGAACACTGCCCAAATCCTGTTTTTCAACTTCATTGCGTGTCAAATCAGGACTAATAATATCCCAGGATTCGCCGCCATCCTGGGTTTTAAACACTACATTTCCAGCATGGTAAATTGTGCCCGGATCATGAGGTGATGCAACAATCGGTGCATTCCAGTTAAACCGAAATTTTTGATCTTTTGCCACAGACCCCAAACCGAGATATTCATAGGCCATAATACTGCGGCTCTTTTTGGTCATAACATTGAGTTTTTCGATTAGTCCCTGGTAGCAGCCACCATAGACATCTTGAGGATCATCCGGATCAAAGGCCAGGTAAGCGCTTTCACATCCGGCTGCGCGATACCAATCGGACCAATCAATACCACGCCCGCTGGTTGCGCTTGGGATAGCCACGCTGGAATTATCCTGCTGACCACCATAAACATGGTATGGGAATCGATTATCCGTAATAACGCGATAAAATTGTGCAGTGGGTTGATTTTTTTGAGTGGACCATGACTTACCCCCATTGAAGGAAATATTAGCGCCACCATCGTTGGCGTTAATCATATTTTTATGATCATTTGGATTAATCCAAAGGCCGTGATTATCACCATGCGGAACACTTATTCGCTGGAATGATTTACCCCCATCGGTGGATTTCATGAAGGGCGCATTCAGTACATACACTACATTTTCATCCTGGGGATCGGCAAATACGTGAATGTAATACCAACTTCTGGCAATCAAAACACGATCGCTATTCATTCGTTTGAAGTTTTTTCCGCCATCGTCAGAACGGAAGAGACCGCCTTTCTCTGCTTCCGCGATAACATAAACACGTTTGGGATTTGCAGCGGAAACGCTCACATCAGTTTTGCCCATTTTTTCCGGCAGGCCCTTGGTGAGTTTATCCCATGTATCGCCTCCGTCTGTCGATTTATAAATTCCGCTGCCTTCGCCGCCGCTGCGCATTTGCCACGGTTGCCGCTGATGATCCCAAAAGGCGGCGTACAAAATCCGGGGATTGGTGCGATCCATACTGAGACCGCTGACGCCGGTATATTCGTTTACATACAATACTTTTTCCCAGTTCTTTCCCCCATCGGTGGAGCGGTAAACGCCCCTGTCTTTGCTGGCCGTATACTGGTCGCCTTGGACGGCCGCATACACCAGGTCCGCATTTTTCGGGTGGACGAGCATTTGAGAAATGGTGCGGGAATTATCCAGTCCGATATGGGTCCATGTATCCCCCGCGTCCATGGATTTATACACACCGTCCCCGTGGGAAGTCATGACCGGGCGGATGCAGGCTTCTCCCATCCCGGCGTAAATTACATTCGGATCTGACTCAGCCACAGCCAAAGCACCCACGGAACCGGTATTTAGAAATCCGTCGGATACATTATTCCAGATAATACCCCCGTCGGTGGTTTTCCAAATGCCGCCGCCTACCGAGCCAAAATAATAGGTGAGGGGATTCCCGGGGATACCCACAGCAGTGAGGGACCGCCCGCCCCGAAAGGGACCGATGTTGCGCCATTTCATGGCGTCCTTGAATGTGGTATCCAGTGATTCAGCCGTAACTAAGCCGGCCAAAGCAAACAGAACAAAGTGAATGTACCTCCGCATGATTGAACCTCCTTAAATAATCATGATATTGGAAATAATGCGTAGAAGTTAATGGCGTAAAGTTGAGTAAAAAAGAAAATCTAATTTATTCGTGGCGATGGGATTCAATCCATTGTGTATAGTCGCCTTTATACCCAATTCTGGTCTGCCATTGTTTAACCATTTTCTGGATTAAATCAACATTGACACTGCCATTTGGCGGCAATTCATTTTCAATGATATGCTTAGTAATATCCCGCGCATTGATGCGCGAGACGCGAATATTTCCTTTACCGGTCAAGGCATTACCGATACTAAACACACGTTTCAACCCTTCCACATGTCCGGTTTTTTTACTTTCAATATCATAGGTGCTGTGATGCATGGGAATATCGCTTATCGGTTCAGGGACACTGCCGATTGAACTGACGATCAAGGATGAACGAATATCATATTCACTCCCCTCAACTGGAACGGCCTTCCCATCGATGACTTCTGTTTTGATTACCTTTAAGCCCACCAGTTTTCCGTCTTCTACGATGATATCCATAGGTTGTGTACAATCCTGAAAATGGAATAAATATTTATTCCGGGCATTATTGAGAATCTTTTGGCGTGTCTGGCGAATTTTTTCTTCACGCTCGGGTGTTACATCAGGCGGCATGGCAACCAAGGGCATATTGGTCACATCCCGGCGATAAATAAACAGGCAGCCCTCGAGGCCGAGATCATCCCACGTGAGACCATGTTCCGCTAATGTGGCCGGTATCCCCTTGTGCTCCATCTCAAAAATATCAACCGGTGTGCCCCGTTTCTGCATGGCGTGGGTCACTTCCTCAAGTTGGAGTATTTTGACCACATCAATGGAAGCCAGTCCGCCCCCAACCACCAAAGGACTGTCGACAATGGGCACGTCCTCACCGTGATACCGCGCCTCCCGATAGTGGTTAAACCAGTGCACAAAGGCGTTCTGGTAATAGAAACCGTTCCACTCAAACTGTTCAATCTCAGGAATGGGGAAGGGCCGGTCCTTCCAGGCGCCGTTGGCCAAAAGGATGGCGCTCCAGTTCATATCATAAAGTTCTTTAAAGGAAATATCATCCCCAAATTTTGTACTGGGGACGTATGAAACCATGCCATCACCGATACGGGAATCAATGAGGTCCATTTCCTTTTGGCGCTGTTTTACATGCCAGATGGGGAGACCATCTTCAATCTTCCCGTAGGGCAGGGGATTTTGTTCGATGACGACCGAGTGGATACCGGCCTGGGCAAAGTCGAATGCTGCTTCAGAGCCGGCTACGGCGCCACCAATGATTGCTACAATCTGTTTATCATTTGGTGATCGGCTGCTTGGTGGTTCATCCGACATAATGATTATTGTGTCAGGTTAATTAGGATTATTAAAAGGTCGTAGTTGCAGACATAGATTAATCTGCCATAGCTTGAATGGCGCGTAAAACATCCCGCCGACTGACTTGTCCGACTAATTTCCCGTGATCAATCACCGGTAAGCGGCGAAAATGTTTTTGTACAAAAAATTCCGCTAAATCGACAATGCCCATCTCCGCATCGACGGTAGTCACCTTCTCAGACATATATTCACTGACTGACCCGCGGGTATCATGGTAGTAAGAATCCTGGATCAGCGTTTCCATACAGTCAATTTCAGATAGAACACCGATTAGTTTACCTTCTTCATCCACCACAGGCGCGCCGGAAATTTTATGTTTCAGTAATGTATCGATGGCCTCCAGCACATTGGTTTCCGGCCGAAAGGTAACCAGCCTCCTGGTCATAATATCTTGAACGGATTGATGCATTATGTTGCCTCCTCTTCTCCAGGCTCTTCTTTTTGGCTTTTACCGACATATTCTTTCACGGAATCAATTACAGAGGGTGCCAGGTCCATCAATTTTTGGGACAGGCTTTCTTTGTCCCCGATGGTCATGAGTTTGGCCCCGTCTTCACCGACGACAACAAAAGCCACTGGCTCTATGGACCAACCGCCGCCAACGCCCTGGCCGTGTCCTTTTTTACCCTTTTCATTTCCTTCACCGCCGCCACCGCCGAACCCGAAGGTGACCTTTGAAACTGGAATGACTGTATGGGTATCCGTGCGAATGGGTTCCCCCACAACCGTTTTTGAAGTCATTAACTCCTGCGCTTCTTTTAAGGTGTTTTTAATTAATTCTGAAATACTCATAACATCCCTTTCACTTCCTGAATTTAAAATAAGTTTTACCCGCTTGCCACACAACTTTCCCGGGGATGAACTTTAACCGAAAGTGGCCCCGGATATCTGTTTCAAAGCGGTTGTTAAATTGTGGATTAATATCAATATCTACTTTTTGACTGCGCAATAAATTCCCCAAGGATTGACTCCAGCCAAAGATCACGCCCGTATGCATGGGGTTGGGTAGGCCCAGGTCGCCATTCAGATAGAATTGGTCAAAATGGATTTCCTTTAAGGCGGCCTTTCCGATCCTCATATAATCAATGGTTGACTTAACACGCTTTTTCCGCTTCTTTTCTTTTTCCTGTTTTTCTTTTGAATATTTTTTCCGCGGGAGTGAAAAGGATATAAGTGGTTGGTCAAACCGGCCAATGCCAGCCCGGATCTTTGGATAAGGTGTGATGGATAAGCCCCGGTTGGATCCACCGAAATGGATTTGTGCATTTCCGTGCTTTAATTGCTCTAACCATTGGATATGGCCGGCCACGGCCAGGCGATACGGAATAAAGAGAATCAGCAGGATGATGCTGATCAGGGTAAATAAACTCCACAAGACCACATTCAGAATCATGGTCAAATTTGAGTCGGAGAGAGGGATATCTGCCAGCGAAAAGCGCAGCGATTATTCGAACAGGGAACGCGCCTTTTCAAGGAGTTTTCGCGCTTTTTCCTGCTCATATAAATTTTCTGGAGATACCTCCGGTATAAGCGTCGGGTCAGCCTGAAGGACAAATTGCAGATCTTTTTCAAATTGTTCCCGGTCACCGCTTTTGGTATGGAGGTATTGCGCTCGAATAACAAAGGTCCCCAGGTAATTGGGACTGCCGACGATGGATTTTTCAAAATTATTCTGGGAATGGGCCAGCTCCACACCGGGCAGCCGGGCATAAATACCGCCAAAAATACGGTTAGCCCCGTGATAAAAGAAACTGGGATTTCCCGCTAAAATGCGGTGGAGGGTTGTTTCAATCACGTCCCGCTGGGCCAACCGCTCCATGACAAATTTGGTGACGAGATACCGGGAATAATTGGCCACCCACCAGTATAAAACAGGAATCATTTCCTGGGGCGTATTTTCGATACCGCCGATCATCTTGGCGGTGGAATCGCCCTCGGTGAGCGCGAAACCCTCCTGGTAGGCATCCGTGGCGAGGATGAAATCCCAGGCTGTTTCCATCCCTTCAAGAAACAGGGAGTCGGACTTGGTCGCATCATCTTCAATATAATACCCCATGAAGTGGCAAGCCCGGGAATAAAGTGCGGCTACGTCTCTACTGTTAGGGTCGAGATTATAGGCTTTAGATAGGAATATGCGGGCCATTTCAGCCTCTTGGGGATCTACGCGCTTTTCCCAATGGGCCTGGCCTTTTTCTACCAGGAAATGAATATTTTTTTCCGTGGAAAAATAGGGGCTGAAATTGCCCTGTTTTGTCGAGCATCCTGAACCCATCAGCCCCATGGCCAGGATGATAAAAAAATGTTTTTTCATGCGATGCTGCAGCCCCGATCAAGGCTGATGAATTCCTTATGAAATTGGGTAAATTTAGGCTTAAAGTTAATCAAATAAATTTGGTAGATGGAAAAGACTATTGAAATGAAAGGCGTTGACCTGGGCATGCTGTTCGGTCCGGCGGATGCCAACTTGAAACTGGTGGAGGATTCATTCGCCAGCAAAATCCTCGTCCGTGGTAATATTATTAAAATTGATGGCGAAGAAGATGAAGTTACCGTTATTCATGAAGTATTTCATGAAATGGGCTCCACGCTGAATCGAAAAGGGTCCCTCACGCAGGACGATGTGAAGACGCTGATCAATGTTACTGCCTCCCAAAACGGTCACGATGCAGGGCTGCTGGACACCACCGTTCATTACGGCCGTAAGGGCGCCATCTCCGCCCGGACGGAAGGACAGGAAGACTACATTAAAATCGTCCGAAAAAATGATATTGTTTTTTCTGTGGGCCCCGCCGGGACGGGCAAAACATATTTGGCGGTAGCCTTTGCCGTGGCCGCCCTGGATAACCGTGAAGTGGATCGCATCGTTCTTTGCCGTCCGGCCGTGGAAGCAGGCGAAAACCTGGGCTTCCTCCCGGGGGATCTGAAAGAAAAAGTGGACCCTTATTTAACGCCCCTTTACGATGCTTTGGGTGATATGATGCCGTCCACGCGATTGAAGCCATTTTTGGCCAACAATACGATTGAAGTTATTCCACTGGCTTATATGCGTGGGCGCACACTCAATAATGCTTTCATGATTTTAGACGAAGCGCAGAATGCCACTACGATGCAAATGAAAATGTTCCTCACCAGATTGGGGGTAAATTCCAAAGCCATCATCACCGGGGATATCACCCAGATTGACCTGCCAAGGAAAAACGAATCGGGCCTCCTGCAGGTGATTGGCATTTTAAAAGGCATCGACGGTATCGGCTTTAGCCGACTGGATGAAACGGATGTTGTGCGTCATAAACTGGTAAGGGATATCATAAAGGCCTACGATAAGAGGGATGAATAAAAAAATAATGCCCCTTCTATTTTGTTTCTATGGCTATTTTTTAATTCCGTAACACAAGCTCAACCATGGCCTGATACATTACGGTTTGAAAATATCCCGGATGTTATTCGCCTAGCAAAAAAGGATGCATTAGAAGATTTTAAAAATTCCGGCTCCTTAAAATGGGTAGGGGTAGGTGTTCTTCCTCTTATTACAGGCAGACTTCTCACCATTGGCGAAGAAAATTATGGCTTATCCTACCCATCCCATGTCGCCCCGGTTTTTATGCTTGTGAATATGCTTGCACCTATGTCAGTATTTATTATTCCGATTAAAATTCCGAATAAAAGGTACCATGAAAATATATTTGAAACCGATTTCGTGAGAAGGGAGTATGAAAAGAGCTACAGAAACAGGATTATCATGCTTCGGATTATGCACACTTGGCCGATTCAACTTTTTTCATATTTTATCATGTTTTTACCCATTACCCTCCCAATTGATTGAAATAATTGGGCAGAAAGAAAAATGTGAATCCATAGGCGTTTGAATCTTCAAATTCTTTAATAATCACGGACGAATTGTATTAACTTCCCGGCACTTTTGAAGCATCATTTTCGGTGTGTGCCCGCCGAAAACATCTGAAATAAAAAAAATAGACACTGTTCATTGATTAAGCACATTCAATCTATCGGCTCGCCCGTACACTCAGCATCCGCTGATGATTTCATCATACCCAAAACACGAAAGATCTTTTATGCCTGAGTTAAGAGAAGTTGTAATAACGTCAGCCAAACGCACTCCTGTAGGTGCTTTCCAGGGAACTCTGGCTTCTATCTCCGCCCATCAATTGGGCGCCACTGCCATCAAGGCAGTCCTTGTAGAAACGGGCGTTGACCCATCTTCAATTGATGAAGTTATCATGGGCAATGTTTTATCGGCCGGACAAGGCCAGGCCCCCGCAAGACAGGCCGCATTGGGCGCCGGTCTGCCCGATTCAGTGGAATGCATCACGATCAACAAAATGTGCGGCTCGGGCTTGAAATCGGTTATGCTGGCTACTCAGGCGATTCAAACCGGTGATGCGGATATTATTATTGCGGGAGGGATGGAGAATATGACCCAGGCGCCCTACCTGCTTCCCAAAGGACGGGAAGGTCACCGGTTGGGCCACGGCGAAATAATTGATTCCATGATCAAGGACGGCCTGTGGGATGCCTACAATGATAAGCACATGGGCAATTGCGCTGAAATGTGCGCCCGCGATAAAGATTACAGCCGGGAAGACCAGGATGAATTCGCCAAAACATCCTATTCACGGGCGAAATCAGCACAGGAGAATGGACTGTTTTCCAATGAAATTGCGCCCGTGTCTGTTCCCCAACGAAAAAGTGATCCGGTGATCGTGGATACGGATGAAGAACCGGGCCGCGCCAATTTTGATAAAATGGTTTCCCTGCGCCCCGCCTTTGAAAAGGATGGCACAATCACGGCCGCCAACGCGTCAAAAATTAATGATGGTGGCGCAGCCGTTATGGTTATGTCCGCGGAAAAAGCGAAGGAATTGGGACTCATACCTCTGGCAAGGATTGTTGCTCAGGCCTCCGCTGCCCATGAGCCGGAATGGTTCACCACAGCCCCCATGAAAGCCATCACCAAAGTTTTGGAAAAAGCGGATTTGACAGTAGAAGAAATTGACCTCTGGGAAATCAACGAAGCCTTTGCACCTGTGGCCATGGCCCCCATAGATGAATTTAACCTGGACCACAGCAAAGTGAATGTGAATGGCGGGGCCATTGCCCTTGGTCATCCCATTGGGGGCAGTGGTGCGCGAATTTTAACGACACTCATCCATGCTATGAAAAACAGGGATGCCCACACGGGCTTGGCTACCCTTTGCATTGGTGGCGGCGAAGCTTCAGCGGTGGTCATTACGAGATAAGAAATGGATTTTAATCTGACTGAAGAGCAGCAGCTTATCCAGAAAACCGCCCGGGAATTTGCCAATGATCATTTACGCCCCGGTGTGGTGGAACGGGATGAAAAACCGAAATTCCCCGCTAATCAGATAAAGATGATGGGCGAGCTCGGCTTCATGGGCATGATGATCCCCGAAGAATATGGGGGCGCAGGTTTGGATACGGTTTCTTACTGCCTCGCCATGGAAGAAATTGCCAAAGCAGATGCCTCAGCAGCCGTGATCATGTCCGTCAATAATTCTTTGGTTTGCCAGCTTTTGTACAAATTTGGCAATGAAGATCAAAAACAAAAATATTTAACCAAGCTGGCAGGTGGTGAATGGTTGGGCGCCTTTTCACTATCCGAACCACAATCCGGGTCCGATGCCAGCAATATGCGTACCTTTGCCGAGCGTGATAGTGACCAATATTTCATAAACGGTACAAAAAACTGGGTGACCAATGGGATCAGTTCTGATATCGTTCTACTCATGTGCCTCACAGAAAAGGGTATCGGCCATAAAGGCATTTCTACTTTTATTGTTGAAAAAGATTTTGAAGGGCTTTCCACCGGGAAAAAAGAAGATAAATTGGGTATTCGCGGGTCCGATACCTGTGAACTGTATTTTGAAAACTGCAAAGTGCCGGTAGAGAATCGACTGGGGGAAGAAGGGGGCGGTTTTAAAATTGCCTTAGGCACCTTGGATGGGGGCCGGATTGGGATAGCCACTCAAGCTTTGGGAATAGCCGCCGAATCATTGGCACGCTCAGTTGAATATGCCGGCGAGCGGAAACAGTTCGGAACGGAAATCGGAAATTTTGGTTCTATTCAAACTAAGTTGGCTCAGATGGCCATCCACGTGGATGCTGCCCGGTTACTCATTTATCGTGCGGCCCGATTGAAAGATGAAGGGAAACCATTTGCCAAGGAAGCGGCCATGGCTAAAAACTTTGCTTCCAAGGCCGCTATGGATGCATCCACCCAATGCGTCCAGATTTTTGGGGGATATGGATACATTCGGGAAACAGGGGTAGAACGCTTAATGCGGGATGCCAAGATTACACAAATTTATGAAGGGACGTCCGAGATCCAGGAAATGGTGATTGCGCGGGCGCTTTTAGCAGGGAAGTAACAATTTTGAAAAAACAAGATATTGATTGGGATAACTTAGGCTTCAGCGTCCATCCCACACGCAGCATGTGGCAGGGGACTTGCAAAGTCAATGAGGCTTGGTCCAATGGAGGGATAGTGCCTTACGGTAATATTGAAATATCCCCGGCGGCGGGCGTGCTGAATTACGGCCAGGGTGTTTTTGAAGGTATGAAAGCCTACCATTCTGCCAAAGACCGGGTGGTCATTTTTCGCCCTGAAATGAATGCCCGGCGAATTGCCATGTCTACGGAGCGTTTATGCATTCCGGTGATATCGACTGACTATTTTTTAAACGCTGTCAAACAGGCAGTCCAGGATAACATGGATTATGTCCCGCCCTTTGGAAAAGGTGGATTGTATATTCGTCCTGTTGTTTGGGGTACGGCACCCACATTGGGTGTGGCGCCTGCCAGCGAATATACTTTCATTGTATACACCGCGCCTGTAGGGCCTTACTTTAAAGGTAATATTAAACCACTCAACCTGATTGCCTCGGAAACCTACCACCGGGCGGCGCCGAAAGGTATTGGTAATGTGAAAGCAATCGGAAATTATTCCGCTTCACTCCAGCCCGTGATGGAAGCCAAAGCCGACGGGTTCGATGAAGTCCTTTACCTCAGGGCGGACGATGAGCGGGTTGTGGAAGAAGTGGGCTCTGCCAATATTTTTATGCGCCAGGGGAATAAATTAGTTACACCAAAACTGGCCGGTTCCATCCTGCCGGGTGTGACACGGAATTCCATCCTCAAATTAGCTGAGGATAAATTAGGGTTGGACGTAGTTGAGGGTGACTTGTTATTAGAAGATTTATTTTCAGCCGATGAGGTTTTCTGTACCGGTACTGCAGTTGTGGTTACACCGGTGGGAAAAATCACCTATCAAGGAGAGCTCCATACCATTCATGATGGAAATATGGGTGAGGCGGCGACCGAATTGAGACAAATGTTGGTGGGTATCCAGCGTGAAGAAATTGAAGATCCATACGGCTGGGTACACCCCATCTCATCCTGCTAAAAAAGGGAGTTGATATGAAGTCAGTATTTGAAGCGATGAGTTCAAAAGACCATGAACAAGTTGTAGTCTGTCATGACCCTGACACCGGACTAAAAGCAATTATCGCCATTCATGATACAACCATCGGACCGGCTCTGGGTGGTTGCAGGATGTGGAATTATGCCAGTGAAGATGATGCGCTCACCGATGTACTGCGGTTATCCCGCGGGATGAGTTATAAAGCGGCCATCGCCAGCTTGAATTTGGGCGGCGGTAAAGCGGTCATAATCGGGGATGCCAAAAAGCAAAAAACAGAAATTTTATTCCGTTCTTTCGGAAGATTTGTCGAAGGACTAAACGGCCGGTACATCACGGCGGAAGATGTGGGCACGACTGTCACCGATATGGAATGGGTGCGGATGGAAACCCAGTATGTGACTGGTATTTCCCGTGCCTTGGGCGGCAGCGGCGACCCTTCTCCGGTTACAGCTTTTGGCGCTTTTGTGGGACTGAAAGCCACCGTAAAACAGCAGTTGGGCCAAGACAATGTATCCGGACTGAAAGTGGCTGTCCAGGGTGTGGGCCATGTGGGATATCACTTAGTGAAACACCTTACAGAAGAAGGGGCAAAAGTTTTCGTCACAGATATTTTTGATGACAGTATTAAACGGGTTGTGGATGATTTTGGCGCCGAAGCTGTTGGTCCCGATCAGATATATAACCTGGATGTGGACATTTATGCCCCCTGCGCGTTGGGCGCTACCCTGAACGACGAAACCATCCCGAACTTGAAATGCAGCATCGTAGCCGGCGCAGCAAATAACCAGTTGAAGGTAGAATCGGAACATGGGCAAATGCTCAAGGATCGCGGCATCCTGTATGCACCGGATTATGCCATCAACGCCGGTGGCCTGATCAATGTAGCGAATGAAATCGAAGGTTATAACCGTGAGCGCGCCTTCAGCCAGGCGGAAGGGATATATGATATTCTTCTGACCATTTTTAAACTGGCGGAAGAAGAAAATATCCCCACACATAAAGCGGCCAATAAGGTAGCGGAAAAACGGATGGAAGATATTTCAAAGCTGAAAAATTTCTATTTACCGAAAAAGAATTTCATGGGGAAGCGTGACAACGGGTAAAACCCACCCAAGAAGGCAGGGGCGGGAAGCCGTCCTGCAAGCCCTCTACGCCCATGAAATCACGGGGGAAGATCGAAACAAGGTCCTTCAGGATACTTTGGATCGCCGGCCCTATGACGAAAAAACGCGGGAATTCATATCCAGTTTATTTGATTCTGCCATGGATCATAAGGATTGGTGTGAGGGGCAAATCAAAAAACGCCTCAATAATTGGGAGTTTGACCGGGTCGCCTTGTTGGACCGTCTGCTCCTGATTGTGGCCATCAGCGAAATACATTTCATCGATGATGTGCCGCCGAAAGTATCCATCAGCGAGGCGATTGAAATTGCGAAACAATATAGCACGGAAGATAGTTCCAGTTTTGTGAATGGTGTGTTGGATAATGTATATAAAACAATGGCGAAGGAAGCCAAGGATAAGAATTCATGATACAAAATGTGATTAAGAAAGTATTTGGTACCCGCTCCGATCGGGAAATGAAACAACTCATGCCAATGGTGGATCAAATTAACCAGTTGGCAGAGGGGTTGGGTGCTAAATCCGAAGATGAGTTGAAAGCGCGTACGGAAGAATTGAAGGCATCGGTCATTTCAGCCAGGGAAGCGGCGGAAGTAAAAGCGGCCAAAGACATCAGCGATAAAGATGAGGCCAAAAAATTCATCCTCAGGGCCGAGCATGAGAAATTAGAAGAAATTCTTCCCGAAGCTTTTGCCATGGTGAAGGAAACCTGTCGCCGGATGTGCGGCACCAGTTGGAAAGTGGTTGGCCGGGATCTTAGCTGGGAAATGGTTCCTTATGATGTGCAAATTTTAGGCGGCATCATTCTCCATCGCGGCAACGTAGCGGAAATGAAAACGGGGGAAGGAAAAACCCTGGTAGCTGCTTTCCCTATTTATCTCAATGCTCTCACCGGCCGCGGCGTTCATTTGATTACGGTGAACGATTACCTGGCCCAGCGTGATGCGGAATGGATGGGCGAAGTGTACCGGCGCTTAGGCCTGTCCGTCGGATTTATTTTAAATAATATGACCCCGGATCAGCGGCGCGAGAACTATAATTGCGACATTACCTACGGCACCAACAATGAATTTGGATTTGACTATCTCCGGGATAACATGTCCCTGCAACAAGAAGATCAGGTTCAGCGGGACCATGCCTATGCGATTGTAGATGAGGTGGACTCGGTCCTGATTGATGAAGCCCGTACACCGCTGATTATTTCCGGTGCCGTGGATGCCCCCGTGGATACATCTTTCAAGGATTTACGTCCTCTTGTTCAAAACTTAGTCAGGCAACAAAACGCCCTCGTGTCCCAAATCGTGTCTGAAGGTGAGTCCCTGATGAAAGAGGGAAAAGATCGGGATGCGGGTTATAAATTGCTTCAAGCCCTGCGGGGGCAGCCCAAACATCCGAAGGTGATGAAAGTATTTCAGGAGGGCGGCACCAAAAAACTGGCCCACCAGGTTGAATCTGAATTCATGCGCGATAAAAAACTCCATGAAGTGGACGAAGACCTTTTCTTCAGTATTGATGAGAAAACGCATGTTATTGATATCACAGACCAAGGCCGCAACACTTTAGCGCCGAACAGCCCGGAAACTTTTGTCATTCCCGATCTGGGTGAGATGCTTCATGATATTGATAATAATGATGCGTTGTCAAAACTGGAGAAAGACCAGGAAAAAGAAAAAGCGCACCAGATTCACGCGGACCGGTCCGGGCGAATTCACAATATGACCCAATTACTGCGGGCCTATACCCTTTATGAAAAAGATGTGGAATATGTGGTTCAGGATGGCCGTGTCCAGATTGTGGATGAATTTACAGGGCGAGTCCTTTCCGGACGGCGGTACAGCGATGGGCTCCATCAAGCGCTGGAAGCGAAAGAAAATGTAACAGTGGAACGGGAAACCCAGACACTGGCTACGATCACCATCCAGAATTATTTCAGAATGTATGATAAATTAGCGGGAATGACGGGAACAGCCGACACAGAAGCAGAAGAATTTGGATCCATTTATAATTTAGATGTGGTGGTGATTCCGACTCACCGCCCGGTTGTCCGGGATGATCGCGAAGATCTCATCTATAAAACTACCCGTGAAAAATACAATGCAGTGATTGATGAAATTGCAACCTGCCACCATAAAGGCCAGCCTACATTGGTTGGAACGATTTCAGTTGAAGCATCAGAACTGCTGTCACGGATGTTGAAGCGCCGTGGTATTCCCCACAATGTATTGAATGCAAAACAGCATCAAAGTGAAGCTGAAATTGTGGCTCGTGCAGGTCAGCGTGGCGCTGTAACGATTGCCACAAACATGGCTGGCCGCGGTACAGATATTAAATTAGGTGACGGTATGAAAGAATTGGGCGGCCTCCACATTGTTGGTACGGAACGCCATGAATCGCGCCGGATTGACCTTCAGCTTCGGGGCCGTTCCGGGCGTCAGGGTGATCCCGGATCCAGTGTCTTTTATTTATCCCTGGAAGATGATTTAATGCGCCTGTTTAACAGTGAACGGATTGCCAGCATTATGGATCGACTCGGGGCGGAAGAAGGTGAAGTCATCACCGCAAAAATGGTGACAAGGGCGATTGAAAATGCCCAGAAAAAAGTGGAGCAGCGCAACTTTGGCATCCGCAAACATTTGCTGGAATATGACGATGTGATGAACCAACAGCGGCAAGTTGTTTATGACATTCGGAACCAAGCACTGAATGATGAGGATATTTCGGACACGATATTTGATATGGTGGATGAATATGTGGAGGATGAATTGAGCCGTATGGAAGACACTAACACAGACAGTTGGGATTGGGATAATTTAAAACAAAATCTTTCCTCCCATCTGCTGGTGGATACCGGTTATGACGCCGTGCAGGAATCCACAGGAAACAATGATATTACCTTAGAAGATGTTCGAAATTTCATTTTAGACCAAGCAAAAGAAGTGTATCAAACGCGGGAATCATTACTCCCATCTGAAGTGATGCGCGGTTTTGAAAAATTTGTCGTTTTGCGAACGATTGACGAAAAATGGAAAGATCACCTATATGCCATGGACCAACTGCGTGAAGGGATCAACCTGCGGGCTTATGGGCAGAAAAATCCATTGTTGGAATACAAGTCGGAAGGGTTTCAGATGTTTCAGCAGATGATGGTTGATACAACCGAAGCAACCGTCCAACGCTTATACCGAACCCAAATCCAGGGCATGGAAGCGGCGCCGCAAATGCCCGTGAGTCGTGCGCGAAACGTTCAAACCCAACATGACGAATCCACCGGTATGGGCTTCGGCGGCCCATCCATGCAGGAACAAGCCGCCGCTCAATCTGGTGCACCCAAGCAACCGGTCCATGTGGATGAAAAGATCGGTCGAAATGCAAAGATCAAAATGGTGAGCCCCAGTGGAAAACAGATAGAAGTAAAGTACAAAAAATTACAACAATATCTAAACCAGGGGTACACGCAGGTATAATGGGTAAATCCAAAGAAAAATGGGGGTTTTCAACCCGGTCAATTCATATTGGTAATGCGCCGGACAAAGAAGAAGGGTCTGTTTCCCCTCCCATTCACCTTACATCTACATTTAAACAGGATGGCGTGGGACAAAACCGGGGGCATGATTATTCCCGTGTCTCTAATCCAACCCGTGACCGGTTGGAAGAAAACCTGGCCGCTTTAGATAATGCTAAGCATGCCATTTGCTTCAGTACAGGGATGGCAGCGACAACAGCACTGTTTCAATTGTTTGACGCAGGGAATCACATTCTCATTTCCCGAAATACCTACGGTGGTACCTATCGGATGTCCATGAATGTTTTAAAACGGCAGGGCATGGAATTTGAATGGATAGATACAAGAAACCCGGCTGATGTGGCGAAACACATTCGTCCCAATACAAAATTGGTTCATGTGGAAACACCGACGAACCCCCTTTTAGAATTATGTGATTTAGAAGTCATAGCAGCCGTGTGTAAAAAAGCGGGGGTCCTCCTAAGCGTCGATAATTCATTCATGAGTCCCTACGGTCAGCGTCCCCTTGATCTGGGAGCGGATGTGGTCATGCAGAGTTCGACAAAATCATTGTCCGGCCATTCGGATATTTTAGGGGGTGTATTGGCAACCAATGATGATAGCCTGGCTGAACGCCTTCGTTTTATGCTGAAAGCGACCGGAGGGGTTCCCAGTCCATTCGATAATTGGATTTTATTGCGTTCAACTAAGACATTGGAACTTCGATATCAAAAGTCTTCGGACAATGCTAATGTGTTGGCCTGGTGGTTGGCCAAACAGAAAAATCTTGAGCGTGTCATTTATCCGGGACTGAAAAATCATCCCCAGTATGATATTGCGGTGAAGCAGCAGCGAACCCCTAATGGTGAAGTGATTTTCGGAAATATGATTTCTATTGATGTGGGGTCAATCGAAGCCCGTGACCGTTTCGTCGAAAGATTGGAAGTGTTCACCCTGGCTGAAAGCCTGGGCGGTGTGGAAAGTCTCGTTTGTGTGCCTTACAATATGACCCATGCAGCCGTACCGGAGGCATCCAAACTGGAGATGGGTATAACCGAGACTTTAATTCGGTTATCTATAGGTATTGAAGATGTGGCCGATCTGAGGGCAGATCTTCAAAATGCATTGGCGAATTAATCCGCTTTATATATTTCAAGAACTGAATTGAAATTGTAATTTCCCCAGATTTTTTAATGGTGAAAAATCATCTTTGCCGCGTCCGACAAGAGCCGGGCAGGGTAGTGGAGGTTTTTAAACATGCCGCGGTGGTGGAATTGCCTGCCCGACTGAAGTCATTCAGGCGGGGTAGACACACAGCGGTATTTAAAAAGAATTGATATGCCGCGGTGGTGGAATTGGTAGACACGCTGGTCTTAGGAACCAGTATCGCAAGATGTGAAGGTTCGAGTCCTTTCCGCGGCACAGTCGTGAAGAATAAAATGATTCATGCTCTCAGTTTATGGGAGCTTGTTCGCGCCTGTCTTCCGTAATGTCAATGGAGGCAGATAGCGCAGCATAGAGGAATCCTTTTCGTTACACAAACACCCGAAATTATAGTGGAAGAAAAAATTACACATGATCAGCTGCCTGAGAAAAAATCCGCCCTGCGGGTAATCGTGCACAGCTTTTTTGTTGTGCCCTTTATTATTGCCATTTTCGCTGTATTGATCTTTCTGGTTGTGCGGATTATGACCGCCGAGCCCAACACAGCCCAGGATTATTTGGAAGACGTAAAGATCGGTGGAACCACCAAGCGCTGGCAGGGCGCTTTTGAATTATCCAAAATTTTATCCAATCCTGAATTGGTCCCCACCGATGATCGCTTTGTATCGGAAATGATCTCCGCTTTTAATTTTGCCGCCAATGATCGGGATATTCGTGTACGACAGTATCTCGCTGTGGCCATGGGCGCCACCCAGGATGCACGCTATGCGCCCCCACTCATTGAAGCATTAGATCATCCTGAGCCGGAACTCATTATGGCATCCGCCTATGCTTTGGGAAATATCGGGGTGAATTCTGCGGTAGATCCACTGCTTGGATTATTAGGTCATGGTGAACCGAAAGTGCGGTTACAAGCCGTAATCAGTTTAGGTAAGATTGGTGATGCTTCAGCGATTCCCGCATTAAGAGAAATGCTGGCTGACCCGGAAGCCAACATTCGCTGGGATACAGCCATCGCTTTGGCCAAACAAAAAGATAGCAGTGGTCAGAGAATTTTATTAGACCTGATGGATAGAAAATATTTAGATTCATTCCCTAATATCGATGAAACAGAACAAGTTCAGGCCATGATGGTGGCAATCCAGGTTTCACCGATCATCCAAGATTTAGAATTAAGAACGTCTTTGGAGAGACTTCGGGACAGTGATCCGAATTTAAAAATTCGTGAAGCTGCCCGGTTAGCATTAACACAATTCGAATAAGGTTTTTTACATATGCCCGAGGCAAACGAGAAGAAGACGGCTACAATTAGTCCGCCAACTCCCCCGCCGGCTGCATTGAGCCAGGCAGACGACGGATCCGGCGTTACCCGTCGTTCATTCTTTTCCTGGTTGTCCATAGGATGGCTTGCATTTGTTGCGGCCACCGGTGGATTTTTCACAATGATCCTGCGTTTCTTTTTCCCCAATGTATTATTTGAGCCCGTCCAGACCTTCCGTGCCGGTTTCCCGGAAGATTACCAAGTTGGTCTGGTTGACCTGCGCTGGAAAGGAAAATACGGCACTTGGATCGTCCGCAATGATGAAGGTATTTATGCCCTTTCAACCACCTGTACCCATTTAGGCTGTACCCCCAACTGGCTCGCCGCCGAACAAAAATTCAAATGTCCCTGCCACGGAAGCGGTTTCCGTAAATCAGGCATTAACTTTGAAGGCCCTGCGCCGCGTCCATTGGAACGGTTCAGAATTGCCCTGGCAGATGATGGACAGATCATTATAGATAAGACGAAAAAGTTTCAACAGGAAAAAGGCCAATGGGATGATCCCGAAGCCTTCCTGAAAGTGTAAGAGAGATCTATGGCTGAGAAAAAAAGTTTATTGCAACGGTTAGGTGAAGGACAGGTTTGGACTTCAATCTTTCGTGGCGGCGGTGTGCCAAAATCACGTCGTCAGCGGATGATGGTGGTATTGAATTCTGTCTTTTTACATCTTCACCCGGTTCGCCTGCCGAAACATGCGGTGAAGCTGAAGTTTACCTGGTGTATGGGTGGTCTGTCATTCTTCATCTTTTTGATTTTAACCATTTCCGGTATTCTGTTGATGTTTTATTACCGCCCGACGATTGAGTATGCCTATACGGACATCATTGACTTGGCAGAACAGGTGCCCTTTGGGATAATGCGGGAAATCCATCGTTGGGGGGCCCACGCCATGGTCATCACCGTCTGGCTGCACATGTTCCGTGTCTTCATGACCGGTTCCTATAAACCGCCGAGAGAATTCAACTGGGCCATTGGCGTTGTTTTGCTCCTGTTAACCTTGCTCTTAAGCTTCACAGGATACTTGCTGCCCTGGGACCAGTTAGCTATCTGGGCGATTGCAGTAGGATCCAACATGGCCCGCGCCACCCCTTTCTTAGGGCATGAGGGCCCGGGGGCAGCCCTGCTCGCCATCGGGGATATTAATTTTGTGACGGTTGCCAGTGATGTGCGGTTCGCCCTTATCGGGGGCCGTTTCCTTGGTGAAGCGACCTTACTCCGGTTTTACGTCCTCCATTGTATTGGGCTTCCTTTCATTATTATGATCTTTATGGCGGTCCATTTCTGGCGCATCCGTAAAGATGGCGGCATCTCAACACCGGTGTAATGATGGAAGGATTTAAACATTTAATTGACGTCCTGGCGAAGCCGACAATTCTCGTTACATTTACCTTTATTATCTTTTTCTTTCTTTTCCCCCCATCGGATTGGTTTGACAAATGGCACCGCCGCCTGAAGTTTGACGCCCTCTGGGGTAAAAAATCTCTCCTGATCATTACGGTCCTTTTAGCGGTCTTTTTTGTCTTTGGACTGGGAGATTCTGATTTCCGTTCCATCGTCCTCAAACCGGATAATGTGCCCATTTCAGGCCTGATCTTTTTGGTATTCTTTTTTACCTGGCTCTCAATGAACCAGGCCTATAAAAATGATGAACTTCAGGAAGCAGGCCAACCGGTGGATGAACAGTATGATGCACCCAATGACAAGGTGCTGGTATGGCCGGACCTGGTGTATGTGGAGCTGATTTCCCTGGTTCTTTTTTCAGCTTTTATGTTAGTTTGGTCCATTGGATTGGGGGCGCCTCTGGAAGAACCGGCCAACCCTTCCGAATCGCCCAACCCGGCCAAGGCGCCCTGGTACTTTTTGGGTCTCCAGGAAATGCTGGTTTACTTTGATCCATGGATGGCCGGCGTTGTCCTTCCCGGTTTAATTATCTTGGGGCTCATGGCGATCCCATATTTGGATAATAATCCGGAAGGGGCAGGGTATTACAGCTATAAAAATAGGAAACTTTCCATCGCGATCTTCATGTTCGGCTGGTTGGTTTTATGGGTATTGCTGATTGTAATCGGCACTTTCCTTCGCGGACCGAACTGGAACTTTTTTGGTCCTTTTGAATACTGGGACAGCCATAAAATTGAAGCATTAACCAATATCAATTTATCCGAATTTATTTATGTGAAATGGCTGAGTACGGGGTTGCCGGGTAATATTTTAATCAGAGAAATTTGGGGGTTACTTATCACCTTGGGATATTTCCTGATTCTGCCGCCTTTATTAGCCAAGACCTGGCTTAAAGATATGTTTGCAAAGCTGGGAGTCGCACGCTATTCACTGTTTATCGTTTTGATTTTGGCAGCTTTGACTTTACCCATCAAAATGTATTTACGTTGGATGTTTAACCTGAAATACATTATTTCAATACCGGAATACTTTTTCAACTTCTAAGCTGAGATTCAGACGTACAAATGATTAATCAACAAGAGCGATACTATAACATCCTGAAACTCAATAAATGGTTCGCCATTTCAAGTTTATTATTCACCTTGATCTGGGTACTGGCTTTTGCCAATGATTTCAACCGTCCTTGGAAAAAATACCAGATTGAGTTCAGGGAATTGGAAATTGAAAAAACCCGGTCTGAGGTTGAAGCAGCCAGCGCCACACTGGAAGAGAATGAAGATTATGCCTCTTTAAAGGTTCAACTTGAAAAAGCCCAAAATGAAGTTGAATCCCGCCAACACGATGTTGAATCTATTCAGGACAAAACCCAAAAATTAGAAGCTGAACTATATGCTAAAAATCAAATTTACCAGTTTGCAAAAGCGGATATGGATGTGGCAAAATATAATTTTGAACAAGCCCAGCATGGCCATGGTGATCTGAAATCAGCGACAAAAACATTGGATGGATTGGTGGCCCTCACTGCATCCAGTAAAATTGAAGCTGAGACGGTGGAAGCCAAGGTGGAAGCGGCGAATGATGAATTGAAATCGATTCGCCAGACCCTTAAGGAAGCCAATGACGCCATCGGTTCCATCGCCAGAGAAAAAGACTTGTTGGAGCGAAAACTCACTAAGATTGACCCGGAAGCCATGTCCTTTTCAAATAAATTGGCCAACGTGATCCGGGATGTCCCCGTATTGGATTTTATTGACCCGTATTATGATGTGAAACAGGTGGTCATCAAGGATATTGAGGATGATATGATCTACATGGGCGTCCCTAAAGTGGACCGTTGTATGACCTGTCATATGGGGATTGATAAAAAGGGCTTTGAAGAAGCACCCCAGCCCTATACCACGCACCCCAATTTAGACTTGTATCTTGGCTCCGGTTCTCCCCATCCTATGAATGAATATGGCTGTACCAGTTGTCACGCCGGTCGTGGCCGTGGTACAGACTTTATCTCCTCGACTCACAGCCCGGACAGTGAGGAAATGGCTGAGCGTTGGAAAAAAGAATTGGGTTGGCACCCGCTCCATCACTGGGATACGCCCATGCTGCCTATGAAATACGTGGAAGCATCCTGCTTAAAATGTCATTCAGGCTCCATTCCTGTTAAGGAATCACCCAAATTGGCTTTGGGAATGTCCATCGTGGAAAAAGGGGGTTGTTTCGGCTGTCATGAAATCGAAGGCTTTAAGGATGCACCCAAGCCGGGGCCCGGCCTGAGGAAAATCGCCGATAAGACCACTAAAGATTTTGCTTACAAATGGATCAATGAACCGCGTGAATTCAGAGAAAATACATGGATGCCTCACTTCTTTAAACAGGTGAATACCAATGATCCTGAATCTGTTAGACGTACGGATCAGGAAATCCATGCCATTGTGAATTATTTGTTCGATCGCAGTACTGAATTCAAAATGGACCGCTTACCGAATAAGGGTGATGCAGACAGTGGACGGATGCTGGTGAATTCCTTGGGATGTTTGGGATGTCACGCCACCGAAGGTGAAAAATTTGATGAGTTGAAATCGGTGAATTCCATGCGCCGTGAACATGGCCCAAACTTGGTTAAGCTCGGTTCAAAAACCACGCAGCGGTGGGTGTATAATTGGATTCGTGATCCCCAAAGCTATCACCCAGCCACCAAGATGCCCGATCTGCGTCTTTCCAAACAGGAAGCAGCCGATATCTCAGCCTACCTTGTTTCCCAAAGGGACAGAAATTTTGAAAAACAATCCGTCCCATCGGTTGATGAAGATGAACTGAATAACATTGTGGGCGACTTTTTGGGATCAACCCTCAGAAAAGATGAGGTGGATGCCCGACTTGCGGGAATGGATGTAAACCAAAAACTCAATTATGCCGGTGGTAAACTGATCCGCCAGTACGGCTGTTTCAGTTGTCATGATATTGATGGATTTGATGACGCCAAACCGATTGGTACACCGCTGACAACCGAGGCCAGCAAATTGATTTCCAAATTAGACTTTGGCTATTTCCATGATGAATTGCCCCACACTAAATGGGATTGGTTCAAGCAAAAGGTGGATAATCCCCGCATTTTCGACATGATCCCCCAGGAAGATCATTCTTATGAAATGAAGGTGAAAAACCCGTTGGATAAATTGCGGATGCCTCATTTTGGTTTGAACGACCAAGAACTGGATGCAATCACAACTGTGATCATGGGCTGGGTTAAAGATGAAATCCCGGCCACCAAACTGCCTGCAAAAAATGAACGCAATTTAGCGATTGCCGCCGGAGAGAAACTTATCCGCCAGTATAATTGCCAGGGATGCCATTCCATTGATGGCGATGGCGGTGCCATTCAACCGACCATTGCCTCATGGTTAGGTGAAATTGCTGATGAAGCTACCTCGGAAGATCGTGGGATTGTATTGTCTTTCGCACCGCCAATGCTGGATACGGAAGGGCGCAAAGTTCAACCGGATTGGTTCTTAAAGTTTTTTAAAGAACCAACAATGATTCGCCCGAACCTGGCTGTGCGGATGCCGACTTTTAAAATGATTTCCGATGATGATTGGAATACGATTATCAAATACTTCCAGTTGAAAGATGGCCAGACCTTGCCTTATGAAAATCCTCATATGGTTAATAAACAGTCGGTTGCCTACAAAGCGGGTGATGTGATTGCTGACATGGGTGGATGTCAGAATTGCCATTTTTACGGCAATCAAAAACCGAAACAAGCTGCTGTCACTTGGGGACCAAACCTGGCCTTGGCCAAAGAACGTCTGCGCCCGGAATGGCTCATTGAATGGTTTAGGGATCCACAGGAAGTCATGCCGGGGACTAAAATGCCGGCGCCCTATATTCCGACGGAAGAACCACTAGAATCGGTTCGCGATGTATGGGGTAAAGATGTGGCCAAACTCCATTCTGATCCTGAAAAACTATTGGAAGCGATTCGCGATTTCACTTGGGGAGTCTCAGGACCTACGGATGTATCCAAGATTGTCAAAGCCCATTTGGCCACGGAAGGCTATGGTTTTGTAATCGAAGAAGAGGATGACTGGGGTGATGAGGACTGGTAATCAGTTCGATTAAAATAATTTTATCAAGCCCCGTTACATGAAGGTGTAGCGGGGCTTTTTTATTTCTACAACAATCGTAGAGACGTAGCATTGCTACGTCTTTACATTTATTGTATTTGTGAGGCATTCTGCATTTAAAGAATACCTGTAGGGGCGAGGCATGCCTCGCCCCAAAAAATGAATCATGATTTAAATTGATAAGCCAAAATGTTCTTCAAGCATCCCAGCTTGACGTTTTTTAAAGGAATGCTGAGCGATTCGACAACCAAGGATGGTTGTCGCACAAGTTCGTCAAGTTTCCCCCGCCTGAACGATTCAGTCGGGCAGGTTGCTTGACGCAGGGATGCAGTAGATAGGAATTACCAAAACAATGGATGGTTGCCTGCCTGGATGATTCAAGGTTGGACAATTCTTATTTCTAAAAGTAGTCCCGGCAGACAGGTCGAACGGTTCGTCAAGCTTCCAAGCTTGACGTTTTGAAGACTATCGATGGATTTAACGACAACCAGGGATGGTTATCGGACTTAATATTTAATCGGGAATTCCCATTGGAGGGCGACAAAGGCCACGTCGGTTTTATAGTGTTTTCCCAAAGGGTCCTGATGTTGTGTGAGACTATAATCCTGAAGAACGGTGCTGAATATCTTTCCCAGAATGGTCAAGCGCGGATTTAAACGATAAAGCATTTCAACGGAATAAGTAGAAGGGGGAACAAGTCTGAAAAATCCATCTACATTTTCTTTGGTACCGCCGGGATCTGTGTCATCCCATAGCCATAAGGTTCCCGATGAAGAACCGCCCACCAGGACTTTTACAGACATTTCATGGCGGGGTTGTATTTTAAATCCGACGGCATAATAATTGACAAAGATGGAATTGATCTTATCGTCGGCAATAAAACCTGTCTCGGCGGCCAATCCCCAGAATTGGTTCATGCTGAGGGCACCGCCGACCAAAAGATTCTTAATACCTCCCACAGGAACGCCCTGGAGCCAGACGGTATAACGGTTGGTCGTAAAAGAAGCGGTTGCCGCAATGCCGGCCGTAAAGAAATTATTTTTTACCCAGCCGATGCTACCGCTGTTTTCACTCCAAGCAAGAACGGGCCCACCGCCAACCGCCAGGTAAGAATAGCTTCTTTTTTCTACATCCTGGGCAATCTCAAATTCCGCCCGGCTGATATCGCAAAGTTCATTGGCCAGCACTTCAATTTCATTGGGGAGATCATCCAAACTGGCGGCCCGCACCACACTGCTCTTGAGGACACGACCGGTCTCCACAGCAATGATCCTGCCGGTGACGGAAATGGTGGAACCAATTTTCATGACGGACCCGGTGACGATCCCTTCCACGCCATAAAGTTTTCCTACTTTTGCTGCTGTTTCATCCTCGATTAACCCGGTTTGCCCCAGGGCCTGTTCTTTAATAAGGAGTTCCAGGGACAGGCGCTCCGAAACCTGGTAACGTCCGATACGGACAAACTCAGAAGCTAACCACTCCGGAATGATCACACCGGCATTTTCAAGACCAATGTCGTTTTCTTCCTTGAATTCGACGATTCCTACGCGGGTCTTTTTAGTCATTTCCTGGGCGAGAATAGGTTGAGAGAGGATTATTAGAACGAGAGAAATTAAAAGGAGGAAGATTTGCCCGCGCTTGTATGGGCGGTTATAATTGGAAATAATCCCGCGAGAAATTTTACGAGAAGTTAGTTCTATCATTTTTAACAAGTCCTTTAACATGGTATATAATACAGGCTTAGGTGTACACGATAAAAGAGAGTAATACTATCATATATCCAGGTTAATGATACCCTATAAAACTCCACATAATAGTACTTATTGTCCCCCTGATATTTATAGTTGACAGTTCCCCGGGATCATTCCTATACTTTATTAGCATATACTTTAAGGTTTTCGACAAAAGACCCGTTTGTTTTTTTGAACAAATTGGAGAATGTGTGAGTAACTGTAAAAAGATTTATCGTTGTTTTTTAGTCATTGGGCTAAACTTTCTGTTGGCCCAATCACCGCCGCTTTTAGGTGATAATTATAATTGGCAGGGGGAAGTTTTCCCAAATATTAATTATATTGATTTAGATGGTACGACTCGATCCCTTGATAATTTAGATACAGATGTAATTTTATTGGATTTTTGGTATATCGCTTGTCAGCCATGCTTAAAAGCATTTCCATCTATTGAGGATTTACAAAAAAAATATAAAAATAATAATGTCACAATCATTGCGCTGAACCCATTAGACAAAATGAAGGATATGAAAGAATTCTGGGAATCAAACGGCTATTCATTTATTACGGCGACCGTTTCAAAGGATTTATTCTTTGATTCATTAAAGTTTAATGTCATGCCCCGAACAGTCATTTTGGATGGTAATCGTAAAGTCCTGTTAGATGCCGAAGGATTTATGGGGCATAAAAGTATTTCATCATATGATAAAGTGATTAAAAGCCTTACAGAGTCACCAAAACAAATATGGAAGTTTTGGGAAAATTAAATGTAACTGTAACCAAGGAGTAAGTGATGAGAAAATACACATTCGTCATGATGAGCAGTTTAATTATTATTAGCTCATGTATATCCACATCTAAGGACCCGATATTAGGCGTAACGGGTATTAAAGTCGGAATAAAAGGGAAGAAGGAGAAATCATTTGATCAAAAACGGATATATGGTAAAAAGGAAGATGTTCGTGCATTACGAGATGAAATGTGGAAATATAATACGAGCAAAAAATATTATTCATTTGTTGATTCACTGAAAGCGGTATGGAAAAATAAGAATTACCATGGAGCACTTTCTTTAATAAAACCCAAACTTTCCGATCCGAAATGGGTAAAAGAGCATGAATCATTGTTTCATAATTACGTCACTTTGTTATTTGCAATGGGGGAGCGGAAAAAGGCCATAGAGATAGCCGATAGTCTCATTGCTACCCAAGATGACAAGATTCGCTCTTTGAATAGGGGTATGCATTTTTTATTAGCGCTAGATGCCGCAGAACAAAAGCCCTCAGTGCCTAAATTTTCTTGGACATGAAAGTAGTTTAAAATAAACTCAAGA
>CAYFJU010000018.1:0-46416 GCA_964343505.1 uncultured bacterium | reverse complement strand
GCGGGCGAAGTTACTCTTTCAGACAGGTGCAATCAATGAATAATCGTTGCGGGCTAATGTGGCGGCTCGTAGAGTTCTGCAATATGATGGTCAAATGGTTCTAACACCTCCGGCACAACTGCATTTTTAAACTCTGATTTACATTTATAGCATTCAACCGAATCTTTGATACGGCGGTAAAGGAGGTAATCCACAAGAGAAAGGACAAGTAAACTGATTCCATAAGTCCAGGGAACGAGCAGGGCGCCGATTAAAATAATCATGCATCCCACGGCCTGGTTAAAATCTTTTTTCCGATAGAGCTGTTTACATCCGCAAACAGGGCATTCGGAAAAATCTAAATTATATTCGAATAGGTTGGGACTATCACATTCGCCGCATTTTGCAGCTTCTGAAAACGATAGTGTCTTTTGACAGACTTCACAATCCAGTTGGCTCACACCAGGAATCCATATTGAAGCAGGTAATATTTAAACAGCAAATCACCGAATAAAATGGATACAACAGATACATAGAGTAATCCTGTGGCGCTTTGGGTGGCCTGCAGTTTTAAGGTACGCCAGATGAAAATATTTAGCGCGATGGGTACAAGATTCCCCATAAAAAAAGCAACGCCCATGAGGAACCCTTCAAAGTGTAACATAAAGGCCCATAGGTTATGGGAAATTCCGTATGTATCAACAAAGGTATCGGTGGAAAAATAAACTATATCCCAAAGGGTGCGGATGGCTAACAAAACCCACATGGCTAATGTGGCTCTTTTCAATAGTCTTATTGGCAAAGCGATAACATTTAAATACCAATGCCCTAATATCATGGCAAAGAATACTGCTGCCGTAATCGCCGATCCCAAAAGAACAACAGACCAAACGCCATACAGGTGAAGCTCAGGCGCAAGGTTTAAAGCGACTCGAATCATGGTACCGGTTCCGAGTATGGCAATGGCTGCGATAACCAAATTACTGATATGTTCCGCATTCCAGTAAAGGGCTGTGATGAGCATAAAAGAGCCGAACCACACCCAAACATATATTTCGGTAACAATGTCCGGATAGAGAAAGTGGAGTGTTGCGACCCCGATTGCACCGACAATGCAGCACATCCCAAGGTTAAACCGATAAAAGCCGCCGTCTATTTTATTAAGCGGGGCCAGCCAAAGAAAAAAGGGATATACCACAGCAAACCCCAAAAATATGAGCGCTATGATTTCTGTGAAATAAGTGAACATTAGTTCAGGACATTCACAACCTTATCAGCGATGGATTGATATATTTTAGACACGTGGGCTTCAGGATTTTTACTGGCGATAGGCTCACCCGCATCGGTGGCTTCCATAATATCCTGAGAAATAGGAATTTCTCCCAACAAGGGTACCTCCAATCGGTCACTTTCAGATTTTCCACCGCCACGCTTAAACAGGTCAATCCGGATCGCAAACCGGCCATCAGAATCAACATCCACGGGCTGACCTTCGATTGAGACATTCCCCCCGTCTTCCACCCGGCCTTCCAGAAAAAGACCGGACATATTTTCAACCACACCCAAAACAGGTGTATGCACTTTTTTAAACATATCGGCGCCTTTGCGCACATCCGCCAAAGCAATATCTTGTGGTGTCGTCACTATCACGGCGCCGTCAATTTTGAGTTTTTGGGTGAGCGTCAGTTGGACGTCCCCCGTGCCGGGAGGGAGATCAAGAATTAAGTAATCCAATTCACCCCATACCACGTCGCGGAAGAATTGTTCTGTCATTCGCGCCACCAAGGGGCCACGCCAGATTACCGGTGTTTGATTTCCGCTGATAAAACCAAAACTCATAATTTTCATTCCCATATGATCCAAGGGGACGAGTTTGCGTTCTTGGGTCAATTGGGGCTGTTCGTTAATACCCAAAATAATGGGCAGGGATGGACCATAAATATCCAGGTCCAGCAAACCAACGGAATGGCCGGCGTTTTTGAGCGTGAATGCCAAGTTCGCTGCAACGGTGGATTTCCCTACCCCTCCTTTTCCACTGGCAACGGCAATAACATGCTTAATCCCTTCTAAGGGAGCGGCCGGCTGCTCTGCCGGAGACTGGGGCGCTTGTGCGGGTGAAGCGGGCGCGCCTTCTTTGACTGAAACATTGACATTTTGAAACGCATTCGTTTTTTCCAATGCTTGCGTCACATCATGAATGACAGTCGCTTTTTTATCTTCATGCTGGGTGGTGATCTTTAGCGTAACATTCACCGTATCACCATCAAGGGTGACATCCTCCAACATGCCGAAAGAGACAATATCCCGGCTGAATCCGGGATAGTTCACGGATTTTAATAATTCGAGTACTTGATTTTTATCCATAGGGTTGCAAAAAAAACGGCCGTTGAAAATACAACAGCCGTTTCAAGAAAGTTTTTTGATTAAACCTTAGCCTGAATATTCGCGACCGAAGTAATCATAGTTGATTTTAATGTACTTGTTCCATTCTTCAGGGACTTCACTTTCCTCGAAAATGGCTTCCACCGGGCATTCAGGTTCACATGCACCACAGTCAATGCATTCTTCAGGATCTATGTAAAGTAACTTATTGTCTAAATTGCTTTCATCATATCCTTTTTCGTCCCATTCATCCTTGGTTGGGTGGATACAGTCAACCGGACAAACTTCCACACAAGCTGTATCGCAGGTTCCGACACATGGTTCAGCTATAATGTAGGCCATCGTTTTCTCCTAAAAATGTTTTCAAAGCGTCTGTAAAATTAAACCACTTTTATAAAAGGCAAAAAGGCTTTTGGTGATAAAAAACAAATCCCTTTAACTTCCAGACTCTTAATTAGAGCCCTTATCATGGCAATCAACAAAACTTACGATCATTACAAAACAGTTCCCGACCCGGCAGAGAAGGTTAATTATAAGAAAAAGAAACCGAAACTCATCGCTGTTGTTGACGAAGACAATTGCACCGGGTGTCAGGTTTGCGTCCCCTTTTGTCCAGTCGATTGCATTGAGCCGGTTCCCACCGAGAAGTACGGAATCCCAATTCCACCTGTCCAGGTGCGGCATGATGAATGCATCGGCTGCCAGATCTGTGCCAAGGTGTGCACCAAGCTGACCTGGGATGCAATCCGAATGATCAAAACAAATGAATTTGAAGAAATCTACGACGTAACCGTCTCCGGCTGATTTGCCCTCAGCAACCAAGCATGCCACCCTGGTTATTGACCAGGGGACCTCTTCCACAAAAGTTTTCTTATTCAATTCCGATAATCATGTTGTATTCAAAGCGCGGGATAAACACACTTTAAAACATCCCCGACTGGGTCATGCAGAAGCGGATGCATTGGCCATTGCCCATACCTGCGAAAAACTCATTCGCCAGGCGATAGGGTTCGCAGCGGAAAGAAAAATCCACCTCACCGCCGCCGGGATGGCCCTGCAAAGGTCCACATTTTTATTTTGGGATTGCAAGACATTAAAACCGCTCACCCCCGCCTTGAGTTGGCAGGATGGCCGCGCCACTGATATTGTCGGGGATTTAAAGCCCCATTCAGAAGCAATTTTTAAAAAAACCGGCGCACCCCTTAATTCCCATTTTGGCGGACCCAAATTTGCCCACCTGATCAATCACTCAAATTCATTGAAGAAAAAAGTTGCATCCGGCTCGGCAATATTTGGCACCATAAGTGCCTTCATTACACAGTATTTGACTGGCAATTGTTTTATTGATGAAACGATTGCTTCCCGATTCATTATGATGGATTTGGTTACCTGCCAATGGGACCATGGCCTATTGGATTTATTTGGGGCGTCTAAAGATTGCCTTCCGCAACTGGTGCCATCCCTGCACAATTTTGGATCCATCAAAATGGACGGCCAGAGTATTCCACTGCGAATTGTTATTGGTGATCAACAAATGGCTTTGATCGGACAGGGCGGCCATGCACCCGGGTCAGTAGCGATGAACTTCGGTACATCGGGATCGGTCCAAATCAATGCGGGAAAAAATACGGCTCATGTGGACGGATTGATTAGCAGTGTCCTTTACTCTGACAAACAAGAGAGACATTATTTGCTCGAAGGAACGATTAATGCCTGCAACTCCCTGTTTTACCGGCTGGAGGAGGACCTGGCTATTTCCCATAAGGAAATGCAGTGGCACCGACGCTGTGAAGAAACAGAAACTGAAGGTGTTTACATCCCCGCCAGCAGCGGTATTGCGGCACCCTATTGGGCCGATCATATTAAACCAATTTCTGAAGGGTACGGGAATAATCTTCCCAATGAAATTGTACGTGCCGGGATGGAATCGATTGGCTTCCTGGTGAATGATATCTGGACTCTGGCCAAATCACATTTAAATGTATTACCTCAACAAGTGATGGCCAGCGGGGGGGGAGGAAGGCCGGCTTTACTGCAATTCATTTCTGACTTAACCGGCTTAACGGTGACTCACAGTACGATGAAAGACCGCACTGCCCTGGGCGTTCATGCATTATTGATTAAATCACAAACTGGATCCTGGCCCGATATTAAAATTGAAACCGATGACGGGCATTCTCCGAAAATGGAGCCAGAGATAAAAAACACAAAAATTGAACGGTGGAAATCGGCCCTGATTCGGGCCGGTGTTGGTTGAGCTATTCTTCCAAAAATGTTTCGGCTAAAAGTTTGGCTTTAATATATGCTTTAATTTCTTTCCCGATTAATTCACCCATCACTATTCCAAACTTATTTGTATTTCCCTTTTCAATAATGATATGAAATGGCGTCCCCCAGCCACGCTCATCTCCCAGCGCTTTCCGGAACTGATAGAATTGGGTATTGTTTCTTTTCACTTCATTCTTTTCATCTAATTCCCCAAAGACCACCGGCAAATCCAGATCATATTTATTGACAAAAGATTGGGAATTTTCCTTTAATGAATAATCCATGATTAAAGCCATATTCAGTCCAAACGAATTATAATCGGAATATAACTTTTTAATTTGAGGCGCTTCATTATGACAGTTGGGGCACCATTCAGCAAAAAAAGATAGAATGAGTACTAGTGAATCCTTTGAATAAGTTTTCACCAGTTCAATATCTTTACCGGCTAAATCCCGGCCTTTGAGATTTGAGATACTTATAATTGGTTTTTCATTAACCTGGATTGATTTTAAATCAACCCACTGAATGGGTTTGTATTCATGTGGTCTTTGCGGAATTGTCATAATACTGCCTATTAATTGTATCCTACAATTATAATTACAATAAATAACGTTCCTAAGCATAGATTCCTAAACAAACTGAATTTTTGGCGAATATATTCATCATTCATATCGCTGTGAATCAGTTTTGCCCGGGACATATGGCTGAACCCAACCGCTGCCAGACCCACTAAAATCTTCAAATGCAGCCAGCCCACCTGCAGCCAGTGGGTTTGATCAATCATCATGAGCACGCCTGTGAGGGGGATAAAAAATGAAGCGGGCATTTCCACCTTTGTGATGAGATCCAGGATTAAATCTTTTTCTTTAATTTGCTTTTTAGACCAAATAATTGAAACAGTCAGTGCCGTACCAAACCATGCTGCCATGCCAATTAAATGCAAGAGTCTCATCGTTGTGTAATATGTAATCATTTCCATCCCAAAAATTAATCATTCGAAACGTCTTTGTTAAACGAATGAATTCAAGTCAAATTGATCCAATTTATCCACAACCACCGTTGCCCCAGATTGAATAATTTTATTTTTATATGTAGGCTTCCGGCAAACTATGACACTTTTGGTGCCATTCATACTGGCTGCTTTTGCATCATTTGCTGTATCACCAATAATAATCATATCTTCAAATCGAAAAGACTCTTTAAATACATCCCAGGCCCGTTCTCTGGCAAGCCATGGCAGGTCAGAGCGTACTTCCGCGTCATCGCCGAAAACACCAAAAGGGAAATGGGTCCACAAGTGGAATTTGTCCAATTTTATTCTGGCCGATTCCATGAGGTTTCCGGTCAACAATCCCAATGAATGGGGCGAATCCAGAACATCATTTAATAATTTCAGGCAGTCCTGATAAATAAAAGGTATTTCAGATTCATTAAATGATTTTTCAAGGGCATGGATATATTCGTTGATGATCTTTTTCAACAGGCTCTCGACTTCACCATTTTTTATTCCGATTTTCTTCAAGCCGTTCCGAATGATCATGGGATCTGTTGAACCGGCTACATCATCATAAGCTAATTCCGGTGAAATACCACATTGATCTTCAAAAACTTTATTGAGGGTAAAGCGGGACACATTCCCGGGAGAAATCAATGTACCGTCAATATCAAACAGGTAAAGTTTTTTTCTCATAGGTAGGTTTTAGCTAAATGCCAGGATTTGTAGCTGTGTCCCAAAAGGGCAGAACCCCCGCATTCAATTCCTTGACTTTCTCCGGTCCAAACAGGGCTTCCACCAAGGTAAAAGCAAATTCCATGGCCGAACCGCAGGCTTGGCCCGTAATCACTTTGCTGTCAATCACCACCCGTGTTCCCTGGTGAATACCAGTAAGGATTTTTTCTGCCGTCCCCGGGTGGGAGGTTACTTTTTTATTTTTAATCACGCCCGCTTTTTCCAGCACAAAAGGGGCGGCACAGACAGCGGCGGTGTAATGTTTCCGTGCAGCCGTCTGCTTCACAACTTTTAGCACCAAATCATTTTCCGCCAGGTTGGGGGCCCCCGGTATGCCGCCGGGAAGGGCCACCATGTCCCATTCCTTAGGCGCTTCTTCAGCCATGATACTGTCAGCCGTTAAAGCAATCCCGTGGGAGCCGGTTACCTTGTAGTCTGTTAACCCGGCTGTAACCACCGTTGCGCCGGCCCGCCGTAGGATATCCACGATAGTCACAGCTTCAATTTCTTCAAATCCGTCTGCCAGGGGAACCAATACTTTTTTATCATACATGGATGAATTCTCCGTTTTGGTTGCTGTCCACCACGGCCAAGATGGTTTCCGCGATGGCGAGAGGCGACGTCCAGGATGAAAAATCCGCATCTGGCATGGCGCTGCGGTTCTGGTGCGTATCCATGGTTGAAGGTACAATCGCGTTGCAGGTGACACCGCTTTCGGCCCCTTCCTGGGCTACAGTTCGGGTCAGGGATAGTACCGCTGCCTTACTCATGGCATAGGGACCGGCCAAGGCCAAGCCGTCTTCACCTGCCACCGATCCAAAATTGATGATGTGCCCAAACCGGCGCTGTTTCATGTGCGGCAAAACCGCCCGACAACAATTCAATGCCGTCTGGAAATTTATATTATACATGTGCTGCCAATCCTGGTCACGCGTATCCTCTACCCCTGAGCCCATGGCAAAACCACCCACGGTATTAATCCAAACATCAATTTTTTTCGCTCGATCCAGGATAACTTTAACAACCCGTTTCGCATCAGGCGGATCAATCAGATCAGCTTCAAGGAATAGGTACTGTGGGCTGATTGATTCAATTCGTTCTTCACGGCCGTAATCAATCCCGTACACCTGTACCTCCTGTGCTTCCAAAACATCGATTAAGGCAATCCCCATATTCCCCTTCGAACCGGTAATGACCCAATTTACATCCGACATGGATTCACTCTGCTTGGACGGTTTCCTCATTTATCAGGTCCTCGATTCGATACCTTACCAGTTCCCGTAATTCTTCTAACGACAAGGGGTTATAATCTTTTTTATATATCGCTTCACCGAAAACAATTGTCAAAAAACCCGGTCTTATCCGCCAGTCGTTTTTATTTTTTGCCCGGTAAGCGCCAATTAATCCAACCGGTATAATCGTTACACCTGTATTTTTTGCCACATGGAAAGGGCCTTTTTTAAAGTGACCCATTTTACCTGTGAGGGTGCGGGTGCCTTCCGGTGCAATCATCATGGAAACACCTTCTCTTATCGCTTCCTCTGCTTTAACAAGACTGGTGATGGCGGTATTCAGTTGTTGCCTTATGATGGGAATGACGCCATACTTTTTCACTAAATATCCCCAAACGGGGTAAGAAAATTGTTCCACGGCACCCACTCCGGTAAAATAATGGCGAATGCCCGCCACCATCATGAAACCGTCGAACATGGATTCATGGTTCATCATGTATAAATAAGGACCATTTTTCGGGTCAGGGGCCGTGCCCCGCATACGAAACCATTGCCCGCCGAAAAACATGAACAACCGTGCCAATACCCGCGCCAGAGAATGTAGTTCGCTGGAAGGGACAAACAAAAGGAATGCCGAATAAATAAAAGCACCCAACAAAAACATCATGGCCCATAGGGGCCAGAGAATGATGGATAGAAGGGCTCTAAACATTTTCCTTTTCGACTAATTGGAAAAGTTTATGGTTCGCTCTTGAAAATGCATATTGATTCAATTCCGAAAAACGTACCCATTTTGCCGAAGACTCAGAAACCCTATAATTTGTTGCCTGACAATGATATAGCGTAACGTTCATTTTAAAATGTGTAAATGTATGATTGATTTCCCCCAGCTTATCGCCTACATCTATGGGGCAACCATATTGGTCTTCCAATTTACCTTTTATGGATTCCTGTGGCACTTCACCATTTTTCAATTCAATATTGGGTAATTCCCATAAACCGCCCAACAAGCCTTTTGCCGGTCGTTTCGATATAAGGATCTTATCCTCATGCTCCAGCAAAGCAGCCGCCACAATTTTTGTTGGTGTTTTCTTTTTTTTTATCTTTTCAGGATAAGCAAGCGGCTTACCCGACAAAAATGCTTTACACGAAAATTGAAAGGGACAGTTTTGGCAAAACACCTCCCTCGGTTTGCAAATTGAACTCCCGATATCCATCAATGCCTGGTTCAGGTCCCCGGCCCGACCGGCCGCTACCAATGCTTTCAATGTATTTTTGATTCGGTTTTGATTATGACGGGATAGTTTTTTAATGCCCAAAACTCTGGATATAACCCGACGATGATTCCCGTCCATGGCCACATGGGACTGATCAAATGCAATTGACATGACCGCACCAGCAATATATTTTCCGACACCGGGGAGGGTCCGGAATTTTTCGAATTGATCCGGGATTAGGCCATTATATTTCAATTCGATTTCTTTTGCTGCTTGATAAAAATTCCGGCACCTGGAATAATACCCCAACCCTTCCCAAATTTTTAATAAATCATCCAAATCAGCTTCGGCAACCGATTGAATTGTAGGATAATGCTTCAACCAATTTTCATAATAGGGAATCACTGTTTCAACCTGGGTCTGTTGGAGCATAACTTCAGACAACCAGATTTTATAGGGGTCATCAGTCTTTCTCCAGGGCAGGTTGCGTTTATGCTGATCATACCAGGAAAGGACGCTTTTTGATATATTTGTATTATGCAATATTATTCATTCAACCTGTATTTAGACACGATCCAATGAAAGGAGGAAAGAATTTCCTTAATTTCATCCTGATCTTCCATGGGTATCTGGCGAAACATATCCGAACCAAAGCGGTCAATCTCAGATTCGATGGATGATTGCAAAGCATCCCCTGATTCCGTTAAGGAAACTAAAATAGAGCGGCCATCGTCGGGGTTTTTATTTTTTACTACATACCGGTTTTTCAGCAGCACATCAATCAGCCGTGTGAGGGTACTGTTATCCACACCAATTCTATGGGAAAGAGAAGTCATGTCAATTCCATCGGTTGGGATTGAAGAAATTAACATGATTTGGGGCAGGGTCAGGTTTAGGTTTTTGGTCCGGGCCCGGAACAGGGACTGAAGGTCAATCAAGAATTGTTTAAGTAATTCGCCAAATTCCATATTTGTATATTACAAATATTTAATTTTATGGTCAAACATACTTAACTGGCTTCGGCGCCGTTTTGAATATCATTGTCCGGCTCTAACAATACAATATGCCCTTTTTGATCTTCGGCGCCCATGACCAGCACTTCAGAGATGAAGGGGCCGATTTTTTTATCGCCCAGATTCATGGCGGCGAGAATCGGACGTCCTTTCAATTCCTCTAAAGAATAGTTATCTGTAATTTGTGCACTGGACCATTTTTTACCGTGGGGCCCAAAATCAATTCTAAGTTTATAGGCCGCTTTTTTTGCTTCAGGGAAATCTTCCGCTTTTTCAATGGTGCCCACCCTTAATTCCAGTTTCCCAAAATCTTTCATATTAATCATGTCTTATCCATATCTTTATTCCGGTAATGTCCATAGCAATGCCATATGGCTTGAATAAATTATTTTTAATGAGTCTAATTCACTTTGGTTTATACTGTGGCCCACAAACTTGCGGTGATCAGATTGGTATTCTCCCATGACATACCATTGGCCCGGTATGAGTAATTCATTTTCCCGGTACATGGCAATTGGGTCGGGCCCATTGGTACCGCTTGTCGGTCCATACATTGATATTTTATTGACAATCCCATCGTTCTCAAACCAGGTTGAATCGGTGGCAGAGCCATCGGCATAAAAGGCTTTTTTCATCCCGATCAAGCGCGCATTGGCCCTGATGATAAATGACATCCCTTTATCCGGCACATGGCGGCCGGAGCTTGAATCCAAAACAGTATTGCTGGTGACGAATGAGAAATAATAAACATCCGGATTCGCTGTACAAAATGTATTTATTTGACGCGCTCCCTCAACACTCACATCCCAAGCGACAATATTTTTCGTCCCCCAGGCCGGGTGCTCTCTCATCCGCCTGAAATAATCTCCCCAAGACTCATTGTCGGTTCTTTTGAATCCCCATTGCTCAAGATCAAAATTATAAAATGAATTCCCCACGACGGCACCCACAGCGATAAAATCCTGTAAAAATGGGATTCCGGTTGTGACGATATCGGAGAGAGTCGTCCCGTTGTGGGGTGTGGAAATTGATGTGATGGATTTGATCCAGCCCGAATTTGTTCCCCCAAGTAAATCACTGTTTTCCGGAACTCCGGAAGAATCCACAATTGCAGTTCTCAACAGGTAGTCGAGCATACGCACCGTCTGTCCGCCCATACTGTGACCGATAAGATGAACAGGATGCTCCTCATCCCATTGCGGATAAAGGCCCGGGTATTTTTTCCTCTCCGGTTTACGGATGAGTCCGTATAATTCCGAATGGGCTTTGCCATAATCCACTTGGCCGCCCTTAATTTGATAATAGAGCTCAACAGCACGATCCCAATTTGAGGAAACGGGTCCTACATTGGCCGTATAAACCGTAAAACCTTCATCCCTTAAATATTGCTCTAAATCATCCTTGCCTCCCCAATAGCGGTATGTACCCATTTCCTCCCGGCCCCAGCCCATGAAGCCATGGACCAATATAATCGGATATTTGTTTTGAGCCCAGATCAGTCCCGATGATAAAAAAATGAAAAGGAACCACATTTTTAAAATTCTGGTAAACACGGTTTTGAAATCAGAAAATAAATCGAGAATAAGAAACAATTCCTTATTCAAAATACCAACCGAAGAGAATCATCATTTCATCGGTTGATAGGAATCCGAACCGCACAGTTTTATCCGTCGGGTTATCATAGGTTGCAATGAGCTTTAATCCTTCACCCGGTTTTAATTCAACAGGAGGGTCATAATGAATAATGGGCGGGTGCTCCCAATCGTCCGTCCAGTAAACCACTTCACCATTTCGGGAACCACCTGATATTTGTACCACGAATTCAGTCATTTTTTCATGGGCGTGGGTAAAAACCTGGCCAATATTGATATTTTTCGACACATTAAACGTGCGCGTAAGGGTGGTTACCTTTTTGGGCGGCAGGCTGAAATTCATATTTGACATTGCGAATAAATCAGCCACATGCTGGACGTTCGATTTATCAATGGTATGGATATTGGAATAGACTTCGCCAATCATGACCGAATCTGTTCTGTTTACATAATGAACATTTTGATCTAGTCCGAATTTGGACGGCAAACGCAAAGCAACACCGGGCGGCAGTTTATAATCGAGCCGCGGCCATTGGGTACCGCCGAAAAATTGATGATTGAGCATGGTTAAGAGGGTGGGGGTATGAATCGCGCCATCCGGGTCTCTCAGTTCCCGATCGATACCAAATTGAGGTAATTCACTCTGCTTGGTATCTTCCTCGAATGAATAAAGAATGAAATGGTGGCTGCCGGGCCGCATTTCAACCTGAACGCGGTTCACATATACATCTTCGCTGAGCTCGGTGTCTGTGTAATGGAAAAATTCTCGTTCAAAATTGGGCTGAACGTCAAAGGGGCCCAGGTGGAGTTGAAATCCATTCTCAGGCGGATCTAACGGCTGGAAAGCCCGCGGCTTATAGCGACTTGAATCTTCTAAAAGTTTTTCATCGGCCACGATACCGTTTTCCGGCGAACCCGCTTCAATCCAGGCCCGCACAAACTGCAATTGTCCATCGGTTAAGAAATTTTCTCCCGGGGGCATCATTTGGCCATATTCCGGATGATCGCTTAAATAATGCTCACGGTCATAGGCGTTGATCTTTTCCCATAGGAAACTTTTCCCGAGGCCTTTGAGCCCCCCTTCATTACTGACCAGGACCAATCCGTCTTCCTTGGCGGCAAGATTTTTTGGCGGTACACCGATCATGGCGCCATAGGCGTCTCCCTCACTTAGAATCAACCCGGATTGTCTGGCAATTGCAGTCCCTTTTACATGACAATTGGCACAGCGAGGTGTCAGGATTTCCTCCTGGACCGTGTTCCAAGTTGTGGCTTTACCGTCTTCCTTTTCCGCGCAAGCAGCCAGAAGGAAGAACAGGGGGATCAATTTCGTCGTTGACTTTATCATTTCAAGGATACTTATCCGACGGGAGTTTACGGAATTACCCAAAAAAAAGAAGGCCCCAATTCGGGGCCTTCTCTATCACTCATCTTGTGGCAAGTTGCGCTAGGAGCAACAAGTTTCGATTAACGCGGCACAAACCTGATAGGGGTCCATGTTGGCAGACGGACGACGGTCTTCCAAATAACCGTGACCGAGCTTAGCAGTGGCCATGGGAATCCGTATGGAAGCGCCTCGATCGCTTACGGCATAGCGAAACTCATGGATAGAGCAGGTTTCATGAAGGCCAGTTAAGCGTTCTTCATTATGTGCACCATAAACAGCAATATGTTCTTCATGTCTTTTACCCAGATTTTCACAGGCATTTTCAATAACCTCTAATCCGCCATTTTCACGCATGGATTTTGTACTGAAGTTTGTATGGGCACCTGCGCCGTTCCAATCTCCAGCTACCGGTTTGGGATGAAGCGTGGCATTTACGCCATAATCTTCTGCAATTCGGTAAAGAATCCAGCGCGACAGCCAAAGCTGGTCAGCGACAGCTAAGGCGCCCAGGGGGCCCACCTGAAATTCCCATTGGCCGGGCATCACTTCCGCATTCACACCGGAAATGCTAATCCCCGCTTCCATGCAGGCTTCCATGTGGTCTTCAACAATATCTCGGCCGAAAACTTCATCGGCACCAACACCACAATAAAAAGGGCCTTGAGGCGCCGGATAGCCGCCATCGGGCCAGCCTAAAGGCGTACGCCCTTGAAAAAATGTATATTCCTGTTCAATCCCAAACCAGGGATCTTCATCTTTAAATTTTTCCGCAATTTTCGCCAACTTTGCACGTGTATTGGATTCATGAACAGATCCATCCGCATTCAGGACTTCATTCATGACTAAAATATTATCCCCGCCACGAATTGGATCCTGAACAAAACAGACCGGTTTTAACATACAGTCACTATTGCTTCCGTCAGCCTGCATGGTGCTTGATCCGTCAAACCCCCATTCAGGAATATCCTCTAAATTGTTAACCGGCCCTTCAAACACTTTTGTTTTAGACCGCAGTTTAGCTGTCGGCTTATGTCCATCAATCCAGATGTATTCAGCTTTAATTAATCCCATTTTTCTCCTCTAATCGTTTATTAATTATTAATGTAACGCGCCTGTATTTCCTATTATTTTAAAGTAAATCGATGTTTATACAAGGAAATACAAGGCGCAATATACAATTTTACCCTATAGCTTCCGAACCTTTTTCACCCGTTCGGATGCGGATACATTCTTCAATGGGAATGATAAAAATCTTTCCGCGACCTTTATCGCCATCTCGTTTTGCCACAGTTGTAATGGCTTCGATAACGGCATCTACGTATTCATCGTTCACCGCGATTTCCAATCTTACTTTATTCAGCAGGGTTATTTCATGCGAAATGCCTCGGTATACTTCCTGGACCGGTATTTCTTTACCCTGCCCCTTCGCATTCGTAATCGTGAATTTGTAAATTTTGTGTTTAAGAAGCTCCTCTTTAATTGCAGGTAATTCTTCCGGTTGAATGATTGAAATAATTAGTTTCATTTTTTTCTCCTATTCCACAGTAAAAATTTGGAATCCGGCATATGCTTCTTCCTTATGTTCGCTGATATCCATACCAATCAGCTCTTCTTCTTCAGAAACCCGAAGTAAATCGACAGATTTCAAAATCGAAAAAAGAACAAACATGGTTATGAATGCCCATGCGGGAATAACAATGGATCCGATGATTTGCGCGACTAAAGGATGTCCACCGAATAAACCTGTAGCTATACCGCCCCAAATACCACATAGACCATGGACCGGCCAAGCGCCCACAGGATCATCAATTTTTAATTTATTCAGGAGTATAATACCCGAAACAACCAAAAACCCGGCGACTAAACCGATGATAATTGCTTCCATATTTGATACTGAATCACAGTTAGCCGTGATTCCCACAAGTCCTGCCAAAGCGCCGTTAAGGGCCATTGTTAAGTCTGGTTTCTTATAGAGTGACCACGCCAGCAACATGGCAGCCACGGCTCCGCTCGCAGCCGCTAAAGTCGTGTTAGCGGCAATAAGCATAACCGCATCAGTATTAGCAGCGCCGCTTATAGCCAATTGACTCCCCGGGTTAAAGCCATACCACCCAACCCAAAGGATTAAAACACCCAAGGCAGATATCGCAAGGTTTGATCCTGGAATTACTTTCGAATGACCATTTTGCCCAAAACGTCCGATTCGGGGTCCCAATACAATGGTGCCGGCCAGGCCGGCAAAACCGCCCACGGCATGAACGACCAGCGAGCCGGCAAAATCATAAAATCCAAGTTGGTCAAGCCAACCGCCGCCCCATTTCCAATAACCGCTTATGGGATAGATTAATCCTGTAAGAATTACGGAGTAAATTAGGTAGGCAGCAAACTTTAATCGCCCAGCAACCGCACCTGATACGATTGTCGCAGCTGTTGCTGCAAAAGCAACTTGAAAGAGCCAATCCACCTGGGGATGGAGTGCGCCTGGTGCAGGATCTACACCAGCTTCACTCACACCCAATCCAGCAAATGCAAGCCAGCCATTACCATCACCAGGATACATAAGACCATAGCCAACGATGTAGTAAAGCAGCGCACCGGCACTCAGGTCCATTATGTTTTTAAAGAGAATGTTCACCGTGTTTTTTGCACTGTTTAAACCAGCTTCCAACATGGCAAAGCCAGCCTGCATAAACAGCACAAGTACGGCACAGATGAACAGAAAGAAGTTATCGATGGCATAAGCATTCATGTCGAGAGACAAGCTATCTTGCGCCATGAGGAATGACCCCATGCAAAAAAAGCTGCACCAAAGTATTTTATTTTTCATTACCTAAACTCCATCGATTAAAAGCTAACACCGAAAACCAGGAAAGACGTTTCCTGCTGCGGGTTAATTACATAGGTTGCGGTGAACTGGTCCCGGCTGGCGGTTAAACCAACATTCACGACCTGGAATGAGTCTTTTTCTCCTTCTTCTTCAAGGGTATACATCCCGTTACCGGCGCCGATGGTAATTGGGCCATAACTGGCTTCAAGATAGGTTGATTTATCCGGATCGATGAAAAAATACCCGGCAGTAAGTCCGACTGGCCCTAAGGATGTGCCTAAACTGGCCTCTACAAAATGGGAGCCCGATTTTTCAGAATAATCAAAAAGCTTATCCTCACCGGAATAGGTGGGGAAAAAGTAATCGGTAACAGTTAAAGAAAATGATCCCAGATTTGCCGATACATAGATATCATTTTCGTTAGCACTGCCACTATTCACTGCCCAAGAGCTCCAAGCGCCCAAAGTGAATTTGCCTTTTGTAAATTCAAGATAAGGCTGGAGTGCGGCGGCGTTGCCAAAATCAGTCCCGCGCCATACGTACCGGTTATACACGTCTAACCCAATACTGGATTGGCCGTAACCCAAAGATGAAAAAAGCACAGTTGTTATTGTTGTTAATATTGTTTTCTTCATGATGTTTTCTCCTTTACTATTTTAAACTAATGGACATATATCCATTATTATTTAAGGTTATCACACCATGAGATTAAAACAATTATTGCAATGAGGCAATAATAATTTAATAAAATATTATAAATAGCATAAATATTTAATGTATTACCAAGTTACCACCTTATACTTTAAGGCGGCAGTACCTATTCATTCAACATAACGCCCATCCTGTCGGCGACTTGCATATCGTATATATTTTGGAAATCTACAATCTCCAAAGCAATTGGTGTGATCCGGCGGAAATAGGTTTGGTGCGTACTCCAATCGGCCATGATACGCTTGGCGATAACGGATCCGGTATGAAACTCATGATTCCGCAACAGGCGATAAACCAAATTGGTATCACTTTCAGTTAAATCACCTTCCCGCACATATTCCGAATTAAGATTTTTAGAGATGGATTTATTGGGCGTATAAACGAAAGCCTGTCCGCCGGTCATACCAGCGCCAAAATTGGCGCCGACTTCACCGAGCACAACCACGGCGCCCCGCGTCATATATTCACAGCCATGGTTGCCAATACCTTCAATCACGGCTGCCGCACCGCTGTTTCTTACCGCAAACCGTTCGCCGCCCCGGCCGGCCACGAATAAATGGCCGCCGGTTGCACCATACAGCCCGACATTCCCAATAATGGTATGTTCACCTTTTCTGCGGCGGACCGATCGCGGCATCCGGACCGAAATCAATCCACCAGTGAGGCCCTTGCCGACATAATCATTAGCGACACCTTTAAGCCGCAATTCAACCCCATCGGTTAAATAGGCGCCAAAACTCTGTCCAGCCGCCCCGCCCATGCGAACTTGAATATTTCCATTAAAATTCCCCTTCCCGTAAAGGAATGCGATTTCACCCGAAATGCGCGTACCAATTGAACGCATGGTATTATTCACAATTTTGATAACAACCGCGTGTCCATGGGTCATAATAGCGGGCCGTACTTCATTCAATATTTCATCATCTAAACTGTCATCCTGACGAATGCCCTGCAGCCTGACCTTCATGGAACTGGCCAGCGGCAGCCCTCTTTTTGCTTCCGGGTTTAGAATAGCTGTGAGGTCCAATCCCTTGTCTTTAATTGTGGCTTGGGCTTGGCTGTTGATGGCCAATAAATCAGTCCGGCCGATCAAATCGTATAATTTCTGGAAACCCATATCAGCTATTTTATTTCGGACTGATTCTGCAATAGCTTCCAAATAATATTTTACATCTTCAGGTTTTCCGCGAAACTTCTTAATAAAATGTTCATCCTGGGTGGCAATACCGGCTGGGCACGTATTCAGATGGCACTGGCGCGCCATTACACAACCCAAAGCGACTAATGCCGATGTACCAAAATCATGTTCTTCCGCACCCAAAATTGTGGCAATTACAATATCCCTGGCATTTCTTAATCCACCATCAACCCTGAGGATGACCTGTTCTCGTAGTCCGTTCGCCACTAATGCCTGGTGCGTCTCTGCCAGCCCCAGTTCCCAAGGCAAACCGGTATGTTTCAAGGAACCCAAAGGACTGGCGCCGGTTCCCCCATCACCACCGGAAATCAGAATAATATCCGCGCCGGCCTTTGCGACACCGGAAGCCACCGTTCCCACACCGGGCTGCGCCACCAGTTTTACTGAAACTTTCGCGCGGGGATTCACGACCTTAAGATCGTGAATAAGCTGCTTAATGTCTTCAATGCTATAAATATCATGATGGGGGGGCGGCGATATGAGGGGGACGCCAGGAGTCGCAGATCGCGCTTGGGCAATTTGAGCAGAAACTTTATGACCCGGCAACTGACCGCCTTCACCGGGCTTCGCGCCCTGGGCCATTTTAATCTGGATTTCCCGGGCAGCGGCCAAATAATCAACGGTGACCCCGAAGCGACCGCTGGCCACCTGTTTGATGTAGGAATTCACATCCCGATCCGGGTTGGTGCGGCTATACCGATCTTCCATTTCACCCCCTTCACCCGTATTACTGCGGGCGCCGGATATCGCCATCCCCCGGGCCAAAACACGGTGGGATTCTTCCGAAATTGCGCCAAATGAAATGGCGCCTGACCCAAACCGTTTTAAAATTTTATTCGGGGTTTCCACCTGGTCGGTATGAATCGAATTGCGGTGACTTTTGATCGTCATTAAATCCCGCAAGTATATAAAATCGTTTGATTCCGCCGGCTTAACATCCTTATTGTGGGCCTGCTGGCGAATGGGTTTAAAATACGCTGGGGCAAAACCATGCTTTTCACCATTACGGCGGAAACGGAAATATCCCTTTTCAATAAATTCTGGTTCTTCCGTTTCAAAAGCGGCATCGTGGCGTTTGAGGAGAATTTGATAAATCTGGCTTGAATCAATTCCGCCAATCCTACTTTGAATCGATGGAAAATATTTTTTCAAAAACTCATGATCCAACCCAAAGGCATGAAACAGCATACTGCCGTGGTAACTGCTTAAAGTGGAAATACCCATTTTCCCCATAATCTTCAGCAATCCCTTTTCAAGCGCGTAGCGATAATTCCCCATTTTTTCAGCCCAGCTTTCATCATCAGCAAAATGTTCGCGAATCAGTTCATAGGCCATATAGGGATAAACAGCACTGGCGCCCAGTCCAATCAGGACAGCCACATGATGATCTTCTACCACATCACCGGAGAGAGGAATCAATGATACTTGGGCGCGCATTTTATGTTTCACCAAGTAGTGGTGAATGGACGAAACAACCAGCGGCATGGGCAGGGGCAATTTCCCTTTGGTTAAATTTTCATCAGTTAAAAATATGATTTTTGCACCTTTTTCAACAGCTGACTTGGCCTTCTTTTTTATCGCTGATAAACGGTTGTCCACATCTTGACCTAAGGCAATATGGGTCGATATTTTCTGATTGGGATAATCCTTCTTACGATGAAAAAGCTCTAATACTTCCAAAGGCGATAAAATGGGGCTCTCGATTCGGAGGGCGTCACCAAAGGTCGGATTTTCATCCAACAGATTATTTTCTGAGCCCAAATATTTAAACAGGGCCATAACGCCGCGCTCCCGGATTGAATCAATGGGCGGATTGGTTACCTGGGCGAAGCTTTGTTTTAAAAAATCGTAAAAGCGGCGATCCTGTTGTGAGATCACTGCCGGCGGTGTGTCATCTCCCATGGAACCCAATGGTTCACGGCCGCTGGTTGCCATGGGAATCAAATAGCGCGTTAAATCCTCTGATGACCAGCCAAAAGCGATACGAAGCCGTTGGTCAAAGCCATCCTCAGGTAAGCCATAAATGCCAAACTCTTCCTGCACACTTTTTCTCTTGATCGAGGACATGTGTTTTTTCAACGATTTTGAATATGGCCTTTCTCCGGCGGTGTCACGCTTAATCGCATCATTCAAAATGATGCCTTTCCCCTTAAGTGAGACAGCGAATATTTCACCGGAAGTCATGTGATGGTGCAGAAGCAGATTTTTATCTTCAACATCAACAACGCCTGCCTCAGAAGCCATAATGACCAAGCCATCCTTCGTAACCGTGTAGCGCAGGGGACGCAGGCCGTTACGATCCATTTTGGCCGCCACATACTCTCCATCGGTAAATACCAGGGCGGCCGGGCCGTCCCAGGGCTCCATAAAGTTTTCGTGATAAATAAAAAAATTCTTTAATGCCGCCGGCATGGATTTGGTGTATTCATAGGGGTCGGGCACCAGCATCATAATATTTCTGAAAATACTGCGGCCGCTTTTGGTCAGAAATTCCAAAATATTATCCATGCTGGCCGAATCACTACCGCGCTTGCTCACAATCGGTTTAAGCGTTTCAATATCTTGTTTCCAGAATCGGGATTGGATTACTTTTTCCCGGGCGTGCATCCACAGCCGGTTACCTTTAATAGTATTGATTTCACCATTGTGGGCCAGCATCCGAAAGGGCTGCGCCATGGCCCAGGTTGATTGGGTGTTGGTAGAAAAGCGCTCGTGGAAAAGGGCCAGCTTCACAATATATTTTTTATGGGTCAGGTCTGAATAATAGCAATCCAATTGGGTGGAAGTCATTAGCCCCTTATAGACAATCGTTTCAGAAGAAAGGGAGCAAATATATGATTTTTTCTTTTTTAAGCGGATCTCTTTTTCAATCGTTTTTCTCAACAAGTACAGGCGGGCTTCCATCGGACGCGATTCTTTCACCGCGACAGTGAAGAAGAACTGAACAATAAACGGCTGTGATTTTCGCGCGGTTAAACCGAGGGCATTCTGATTGACCGGTACCTCCCGAACAGCAAGGGTGTCAAATCCACATTCGGCGGCGGCGGTGCGAACCGTTTTTTCAAGCCAAGGAAATTCGCGGCGGGATGTAAAAACCATCCCCACACCAAAGGTAGTCCGAAAGGGCAGTTTTACATTGAGTTCAGTCCTGAGCACTTCCCGGAAAAATGGTTTTGGAATATCGGTCAGGATACCGGCCCCGTCACCCGTTTCATTGTCAGCTGAAATGGCCCCGCGGTGGGAAAGACGATGCAGTGCTTTGAGCGCTAGAGGAAGGACGCGGTTTTCCGGTTTACCTGAAAGGGCCACAATAAACCCTGTTCCACATGCATCGTGGAATACTTCCTGGTCTACGAGCGGATATACTTGTTCTTTCCTCATATTTTTTCTTTTGGTCTTCAAATGAAACAAAAAAACCCCAACCGAACGGGGAGGGGCGACATTAAATAATTATTTAAAGAGCTCTAAAGGTAACTCTTAATGCAAATTGAATTATTTCGTGCTTTGCTTTTGGGATTCCTTATGAATTTTGCGCGATTATCGCCACTATTAATTTAATAAAATATTTAAGTGCATACAAAGCAATCATTACTAATTAAGCGATATTATGTATTTCCTTTAATGTTTTTAAGTCTATATCAGTTGATTCCTTATAAGAAGACAGTACAACATTCGACTGTGTTCTGGAGACACCGGGCCAGTTTTGAATTTCGTACAATAAATCTTCCAGGGCTTGGGAATTCTTAACGCACACTTTCAAAATATGGGATCCGCCCCCGGTAATGGAATGACATTCCATCACCGCCCTGCACTCATTGGCTTTATTGACAAATTCATCATAATGGTCCGAATGTTCACTTACGATAAAAATGTATGCGGTTAAATCCAATCCGGCATTTTTATGGTTTAAGATTGCGGCGAAACGATCGATTAACCCTTTTTCAGTCAGTTTTTTAATCCGTTCTCCTACGGCAGGGATCGATAGATCAACTTCTTTGGCAATGTCACTGGCCGTAGAGCGGCCATTTTTTTGTAATATTTCAAGAATATGAATATCTCGGCTGTCAAACATTATTACTCTCCTATTTTTTTATTTAATCTGAAAGTTATAACATAAATATTTTTCTTAAAAGGACAGTTTAGCTTATAGTTTTTATGGTTTTTCCCCATAAACAATCAATATCACTTAATTTTTTTATAAATATCCTAATATCGAACTGATATTCCTACTGCAAAAACAAAACCGCCGGGGCCATAGGTATAGGAATTTATATCGAATAAAATACCCTCAAATTCATAGGATACTCCGATGCCCATATCTGCGAATAAATTCCTTAAAAAGGAAACATCCGTTTTTTGATCAATTCTTTTTGTTGATGTACCGCCTTTAATGAATAATCCATTTTTCAAAGTCAATAGACCAGAAAAAGTGACAGTAGAATTTTCACCATTCATAGCGTATGAATAATCGGCCTCCACCATCAATGGCAGTTTTGGAATACTGCGCGCAAAGGATACTACAATGGCCGCAGGCAATTGATCCCCGGTATCCGTATAGGAATCAAAAACAGAGCCATAATTTTGCAGACTGAGCCCCATCACGCCCATGCGGGAATTAAAGACAATCCCCGGGGATAGGGTAAATGCATTGGCCTTAGCATGTTCAATTTTACTCATAAAAAGACCGCCGCTTACCCCCACTACGAACCGGCCCGAATTGGATGGTTTTGCATAGGCCGCCAGGAAGTGAATGTCTCCGGCGGAATAATCTCCCGAAATTTGATTATTCACATCCCGGCCTTCGAATAATCCATAGTTGATTCTATTTACTTTTAACCCAAAACGGCTTCCGTTTTTTTGACCGTTGGTCATAATCGATTGTCCGCTTATGCCGGCAGGATATTTGACCAAATTAATCTTAAAATATCGATCCGAGTCCGGCAACATGGCTGCATTACGAAATTCATTCTGTATAGAAAACAAATATCCACCGCCCGCCAACCCGACAGTTTGTCCATAGGTCCAAGCATTCAATCCGGGGAAAGATATCTGGGCAAATCCTAATCCCGTCAGGGTAAAAAATATGAGTGCGAATCGTATCATAATAAGGACACGGGATTAACATCAACAATCAGGCGAACATTACCCGGCAGCTTAAAGGCCTCTTTGTTATGAATAATGGATTTGAAATATTTGTGGAGTTTTTGGCCGTTGGGGTCTATTTCTTTTTTCGATTTCAAAACGATCTGCATGCGATATTGATTCCGCAATCTTTCCCGATAGCAAAAAGCAGGACCCAGCAGCAAAATTCCCTTGGGGAGACGGCTAAATTTATTCCTTAGAATTTTACTTCCTTTTTCTACAGCACCCTTATTTTCACCCAATATCTCTAAACGGACCATCCAGCTGAATGGCGGATAGTCCAATGCTTGCCGTTCTTCCAGGCAGATGTTATAATATTTTTTCAAATCCAGTTGTGTGGCGCATTTGATGACCGGGTTTTCCGGATTATAGGTTTGTACCACCACTTCACCGGGGATGCGGCCGCGCCCGGACCGTCCTGCGGCCTGGTAGATGAGCTGAAATACGCGCTCTCCTGCTCTAAAGTCGGGAAGATATAATCCCGTGTCGCCATTGATAATCCCCACCAAAGTGGCATTGGCAAAATCCAGGCCTTTGGCAATCATCTGGGTTCCCAATAAAATATCAATTCCCCCATCTGAAAATTGCTGCAATACTTCGGTAATATTGACCCCGGACCTGGCCGTATCTACATCCAGCCGCTCAATCCTTGCTTCCGGAAATTGCCGGTTCAATTCATCCTCAACTTTTTGGGTTCCTGTACCGGACAACTGAATATTAAAACTTTGGCATTCCCTGCACGTTGACGGCAGCGTTCTCTCAATATGATTACAAAAATGACATTGCAGAAATTTCCCCACTCGGTGATAGGTTAATGCCACTTGGCAATGGGGGCACATGGCAACTTCACCGCAATCGGTACACCGCAATACAGGGGCGAACCCGCGACGATTATGAAGCAGAATTACCTGCTCCTTCTTAGCCAATCGATCAGAAATTTTTTCTACCATCATCCTTGAGAATATTCCGCCATATACTTCCGTCTCTTCAGATTCCTTGATCATATCAACCACATGAACGTGGGGGTATTTTGCACCGCCGAATCGCTCCGGCAGGTGGATATAATCAAACTTTCCCTGGATATGATTATAATAGGATTCCAGGCTGGGGGTGGCGCTGGCCAAAACGACCGCTGCATTATGAATCTTGCCGCGCATGAGGGAAACATCCCGGGCATGATATCGCGGGTCCGGGGATTCCTGTTTATATGAACTTTCCTGCTCTTCATCCACCACAATTAAACCCAAATTTTTGAGGGGCGCAAAAACGGCAGAGCGGGCCCCAACCACAACTTTATATTCCCCGGCGCAGATTCGTTTCCACGTCCAAGCCCTGGCGGATTGGGTTAACTTTGAATGCCACAGGGCCACCGCATTTCCAAAGGCCGCTCGAAACCGTCCGGCGATTTGCGGTGTTAAGGATATTTCCGGCAGCAGCATGATTACTGTTTTATCCTGATTCAGGGCATGGCGGGCCGCTTCAATATAGATTTCCGTTTTGCCGCTGCCGGTTACGCCATGAAGCAGAAATGGGTTGAATTGATTCTGATCCAGTGATCTGCAAATGTTTTCAACAGCTGTATTCTGGTCATCTGAAAATCGAATTTTTTTATGGATCGGTTTAAACGCCAACCCGGACAAGTCCGGTAAAATGAGGTCTTCACGGATCTCAACCATTTGTTTGTCAGCCAGTTTTCTGCACACATCCAACGGGTTAGAAGCCAGTTTTTTTAATGACTGCGTGGACACAAAGTCTTTTTGTTCGAGGAGGTGTTCTAAGATGGCAACCTGGGCTTTCGCGCGCTGGGGCAATTCAGAAAGTTGACCGATGGCTTTGACCATCATCTGGGTCTGGGGTTTATAACGGGTCGATAAATTGGCTGGCAGTGCCGCCTTAGCTGCTACCCCAAGAGGGATACTGTAATATTCAGAAAGCCAATTAATGAGTTTCCATAAATGATGATCCAGGACGGGTTGATCATCCACCAGCGATTCAATAGGCCGGATGCGCCCTTTGAATTCGGATTTCTTCTTTAATTCAACAACAATCCCCTGGATTTTTCGGCGGCCAAAATTGGCATTTACGCGGACCCCGACAGAAACTTGTCCCAATAACGGTTCGGGGACTTCGTAAGAAAAAGTCTGATAACTTGAGATTGGGAATGAAACGTCAGCAAACATAGCCAGTGAAAATACCGGGGGGGTGATTCTCCCGGCAACCGATTGTTTTATTATCGATCAATAAAATCCTGGTACGTTTTTTGAAGGTAGGCCCGACCCCGGTCAAACAGAGCTTGGTTCACTGAGTCCGGAACATCCTTATTTATATATGTTGCGGACTTTGTGTCGTGATTATATACAATTAACTGTTCTTCCTCAATCCAACCGAAACCATGATTAAAGGTATAAAAAGCATTACCCGCTGAACCAGTCATTAAATTTCGTGAAAAATCAAATCCATCTGAATCCAGGCCAAGCTGACCCAAAAGTGTTTTCGCCAGATCTATCTGGCTACCAATTTTAGATATTGTTTTTCCGCGCCATTCACTTTTTAACGGTTTACCGTAAATGAATAATGGAATACGATGCCGCCTTGGATACCAATTGATTGCATCGCCTACCCGAAACCCATGGTCGGAAATAAAAACAAAAACAGTCTTGTCATAATAAGGCTGCTTTTCCACAGCGGACATAAAGTTTCCAACCGAACGATCAATATAGATGACAGAATTTTTATACAGCGTTTGACGGTCATCCCCATGCAAAACGGGATCCATAGGAACCTCAAACGGTTCATGGCTTGAAAGGGTCAGGACTGTGGCATAAAATGGTTCCGGGAGAATATTCAATTCATCTAATGTACGATTAAAAACAACGTGATCGTGGGCGCCCCATTTCGAATTCATATCTTTCTTATCAAAATCATTTTTATCAATAATGCGATTGAATCCGGCATTCAAAAGATATGATTTAATGTTAGCAAACTCCGATTCGCCCCCATAAATGAAAGTTGTTTCATACCCAACATTCTTAAATCGCTTCGGCAAAAACGAAAGTGTAGACGCCTTGTCAGGCTGTTTCACCACCGATATTAACGGTAAGGACGGATACCCGCTCAATAAAGATACGATGCCACGGTCTGTCCTTTTCTCAGTGGCATAAATATGATCAAATAAAAGGCTATTTTCAATCAGGCGATCCATATGGGTCGTATATTGATTTTTGCTCCCCATACTTTTGAACATTTCAGAGGCTAACCCTTCTAAAATAACTAAAACGACATTGGGCCTTTCATTCGAAAATAATTCCGGTACTGCAGCTTTGCTGTCAGTCTTATCGGAGAAAATCTCCGAAATTTCTTTATCAGAAAAAAATTGATACGGATTATGGTGATCTTCACGCGAATAACTATAAATCAGATTCCAAATCGTATTGACCGCGGCTGCATTCAGGGTTGGGTTAGTGGAATAATAAGCAAAACTATGATTAATCGGTACCAATTGAATTCCGCCCCTTAAGGCTATGCTAAAAAGGATGAAACCTGCAAAACCGACGCCGCTATTTTTAATCAATCTTTTAAAATTCAACCCAGAGGCGAATGGTGAAAAATCGGGAATCTTTTCAGCAATATAGATTCCCCACTTTAAAAACAGAAATGTATAAACGCCGTAAATAACTGCCAGGAGCTCCAAAGGAGAATTGAGTGAAGAAGCCCAAAACTCACGGGGGTATTTTAAATAATCAACCGCATCTCGGTTCAATTTATATCCCCACTCGCTGAATACTTCAAGACCGGCCACTACGCCAAATGTCAGAACCGGGATAAGAATCCAGAAATATGTTTTCAGGATTAACCCGACCTTCCTAATCGGAATAAATAAGCCAATCAACCACAGCAAAAATGGTGGAAATATCAGATAACACGCAGCTGAAATGTCCAGCCTCAGAGCATGCCAAAAGGGGGCGAACCGCTGAAGTAACGAAAGTCCGGAACCATCCAGATTATAGATTAAAAATAACAGGCGGTCTGCGGCGAAAAAAACCATCCAGAATAGTACGAGATGGCCGAAATATTTTAATACACGCTGATTCATGTTGAAAGAATCTACCTCAAATAAAAAACCCCCGCCGAATAGATATCCAGCAGGGGTTTCATAGATTTTAACGGAATAAGCTTAGGCCTGAATGACGTAAACTTTGACTTCCTGGTTTAACCCTTTGGTAATCTTCACCGGGATATCATAGATACCCAATGCTTTGATCGGTTCTTCCAAAAGGATGGCGTGACGATCCACTTGAATTCCTTTTTCAGCCAGTGCTTTATGTATGTCCAGGCTGGTGACCGAACCAAACAGACGATCCTCGCCGCCCACTTGAACTTCGATGGTAATCTCAGTTTTCTTCAGGTTACTTATCAATTCTTCGTAGGCTTTGGCTTCGCGGACCGCCCGTGCTTTGGTCACTTTTTTCTTTTCATCGGCTAAAGCGCGGTTTCGCTTGGAGGAGCGGACCGCCAGACCTCCGGGGAATAAAAAGTTCCGTGCATAACCCGGTTTAACGGCAATGATATCACCGGCCGTACCCAGCGCTTCGACATCTTGCAATAAAATGATTTCCATGATTAACTCTCTGTGCTGACATTGGTGTAAGGCATCAAGGAAATATTGCGGGCCTGCTTGATTGCACGGACAAGTTTCCGGTGCATCTTGGCGCTGGTCCCGGTCACGCGGCGGGGCATGATTTTACCCTGATCGGTGACAAACCTTCTCAGCAATTTCACATCTTTGTAATCAATCTCTGTGATGCCATTTTCTTTAAAATAACAGAATTTTTTTCTACTCTGAAATGCCATGACTTACTCCTGAACTTCTTCTGTTTCTTCAGCTTCAACTGCCTGTTCGGCTGCTTCTCCCGCAACATCTTCAGGTACTTCTGAAGCATCTTCTTCAGTGGATTCTGCCTCAACCGCTACTTCCTCAACAAACGCTTCTTCAGAAGCTGCTGCTGATTTAGGGACTGCCTCAACGGCCGGTTCTACAACTGGTTCTGCGGTCGTTTCCACATTTGCCTGGGGCGTTTCGACAGCATCAGCTGTTTCATCGTTTGCTGATTCCTCTTCCACATGAACTTCCGGACGCGTTTCCAGTACGACCGTCTGGTTCCGCAGAATTGGTTTTTGCAGGACCATAAAGCGCTCGAATCGGTTTAAGTTTTCAACAGATTCTGTTTCAAAATGGAGCAGAACAAATGTGCCGTATTTATGTTTCTGGATTGAATAGGCCAACCTTTTTTTACCCCATACGCGATGGTTAATTATTGAAAAGCCGTATTCACCCACTTTGTCGGCAACCGTCTTCAATGCTCCATCAAGACGATCCTGCTCATAGTTTGGGTTTACGATATAGAGACTTTCGTAGTATCTCATATAATACTCCTACCTTAATCTTTAGGCAATCAATGGTGCAATCACCAGGGATACCACAGACATAAGTTTAATTAAAATATTCAGGGATGGGCCTGAGGTGTCTTTGAAAGGATCGCCGACTGTGTCTCCCACAACGGCTGCTTTATGGGCATCGGACCCTTTCCCATAGGAATTACCATCCACATCAATTCCTTCTTCAATCATTTTTTTAGCATTATCCCATGCACCGCCGGCATTGGATTGAAAAATGGCCATCAATACACCGGAAACAGTGACTCCGGCTAACAGACCGCCCAATGTTTCAGCGCCAAATACAAACCCAACGGCAACCGGAGTCAGGATGGCCAGCAACCCGGGCAACAACATTTCTTTAATTGCGGATTGAGTAGAAATTTCTACACACTTACCATATTCAGCTTTACCATCAGCCGCTTCAAATGTTTTGCGGTCTTCGTCAGACCATTCATCATTTTCACCATATTTATTCATCACAGCCAGAGCAGCGGACAATTCAGGGATGGTTTTGAACTGGCGGCGCACTTCTTCGATCATGGCCATGGCCGCACGGCCCACAGCTCCCATCGCCAGGGAGGAGAATAAAAAGGGCAGCATACCGCCAACAAAGAGACCGGCCATCACCATTGGGTTGGCAATATCAATTCCCTTGATACCGGTTTGGACCATAAAAGCGGCAAACAAGGCTAAAGCCGTTAAGGCTGCTGAACCAATGGCAAATCCTTTACCGATGGCAGCAGTGGTATTTCCGACTGCGTCCAGTTTATCGGTACGGTTACGGACTTCACCGGGCAATTCGGCCATTTCAGCTATCCCACCGGCATTATCCGAAATGGGGCCGTAAGCATCTACAGCCAGCTGGATACCAGTGTTTGCCAGCATCCCCAGGGCCGCCATGGCAATGCCATAAAGTCCTGCAAAATGATAGGCGCCCATGATACCAGCCGCAATGATAATTATCGGCACCGCCGTGGACTGCATTCCCACACCAAGGCCGGCAATAATGGTTGTCGCCGGACCAGTCAAGGATTGGCGGGTAATAGACGTGGTCGGCCCTGTATGCGTGCCAGTGTAATGTTCGGTAATCATACCGATTCCGAGTCCGGCAGCCAGACCAATCGTGGCGGCCCAGAATACACCCAGACTGGAATACTCAACACTATTGAGCACGAAAGAACCGGGCAGCAGGGTGGTGATCAGATAATACATGACACCAACCATAATTGCAGATGAACCAAACTCACCAATGTTTAATGCTTTCTGTGGACTACCGCCTTCTTTCACGGATACCATAAAAGTCCCCAGGATTGAAACAACAATCCCGGAAGCGGCAATGGTTAAGGGCAGCGTCACAAAACTTAAATCGAATACACCGGCGGCTAAAATACTGGCGCCCAATACCATGGAACCGATGATGGACCCCACATAGGATTCAAACAAATCAGCGCCCATTCCGGCCACATCACCCACGTTGTCTCCAACATTATCAGCAATTGTGGCGGGATTCAAGGGGTGGTCTTCAGGAATACCTGCTTCAACTTTACCCACAAGGTCGGCGCCAACGTCAGCCGCTTTGGTATAAATACCACCGCCCACACGGGCAAATAAGGCAATCGAAGAAGCGCCTAAAGAGAAACCGGAAATAACCGTTAAGATTCTCGGATAATCCGCTTCAAAGTAGGATTGATAAAAGGTGAACAAGGCGCCCAATCCAATCACCCCCAGGCCCACAACGGACAGCCCCATAACGGAGCCGCCGGTAAAGGCCACATTCAAGGCCGGGGCCAATCCTGTCCGGGCGGCATGGGTGGTGCGGTTATTGGCTTTGGTGGCCACACGCATACCCAAGAACCCAGCCAAACCGGATGCTAAAGCACCAGTCACAAATGACAGGGCAATCAATCCGCTGGATTCCGAATTTCCTGCATTCGCAAAACCGAGCAGGGCAGCTACGGCCACAACAAAAACAGCCAATACACGGTATTCCGCTTTTAAAAATGACATGGCGCCATCAGCAATGTTGGCTCCAATTCTCTCCATTTTTTCGGTCCCCTGATCCTGCCTGCTGATCCAGCCTGTTTTCCAAAAGGCATACAGCATGGCAAGAACACCGGCACCAATCACTAGCGATTCAAATGATATCATTAACTTAATTACTCTCTACTTACTCGGGGTTAAGAATTAAATTTATTCATGGTATTGGAGAGTCCTTTGTGCAGAATTGATTCTGCCGCATCAGCAGTCTTGACCACCATTTCATCTGCCAATACCTGATCCTTTTTGCGAAAAGATTTCAATACATATTTTTCTGCCGGGCGCAGTTTATCTTCGGTAGCAATCCCATATCTCAGGCGAGGGAATTGTGTATTCCCCAATTGGTAAATCACTGATTCCATCCCGCGATGACAGCCATCACCGCCCTTGGGACGAATGCGTAGTTTCCCCAGCGGCAAATCCACATCATCCACAATTATGTGAAGTTCTTCCAGGTTAACATCCCAGTGCTTTAAAATATCCTGCACGGCGATTCCGCTCACATTCATTCCTGTGGTTGGTTTCACCAGGATAACATTCCGTCGGGGTTCTTGCGAATAGAGATACTCACCTTTGCCCGGTTTAAAACTGATCTTCCAGCGGCGGGCCAATTCGTCCACCACCCAGAAACCGGCATTGTGTTTTGTATCTGCATATTCATTGCCTGGATTACCGAGCCCAACAAAGGCAATCATGATTTCTCTGAGGATTCCTCCTGATCAGAACCTTCACCTGCTGCTTCTTTACCGGCTCCTTCTTCACCAGGGGCTTCTTCACCTTCTGCCAATTCAGCTTCTTCAACTTCCTCAGGTTCAGGTTCAACTTCCGCTTTCGGCGGGTTACAGGTTACAATTGTTGTATCCTCTGGAGATATCAATGTGACATCGTCAGGCAATACAATTTCTCCTAAGGTCATGGCGCTATTCAGCTCCAAACCGGAAATATCCGCTATGATACTTTCAGGCACATCGGTGGGATAACATGCAATGTCTAATGTTGTTGTCACATGGGTCACAATACCGCCTTCATTTGCGCCGGCTGCTTCACCTTCCAATACCAGCGGAATGGAGAAGGTCATCTTCTCTGTCCGGCGGACACGCATCAAATCAACATGAATGACTTCTTCAGTCACAGGATGGTATTGCGCAGATTTGATCATGGCATAAACCGTTTCACCATTAAGATCCATTTCGAATACATGCTGACCGGAATGGATGGCCTGGTTAAATGCCTTTTTATCAATGGCCAAATTTTGATTGGCTTCACCATGATAATAATAGTTTGCGGGGATTTTCCCATTTCGTCTCATTTCACGGGCTGAACCGGTTCCGATTCCAGCGCGGGCTTCAATAGGTAGTTTATAGTAGGATGCCATTGTCTTACCTCTAATTAAAATTCGAACAGGGCACTGACCGACTCACCGTCATACACACGGCGGATCGCTTCTCCAAAAACCTGTGCCACTGTTACAATTTCCATATTGTTTAATTTTTTGCTATCGGGGATAGCCACTGTGTCTGTAACGATTAATTTTTTTATGGATGATTGACTGATCCGGTCTACCGCAGGGCCTGATAGAATGGCGTGGGTCGCCACCGCTGTAACGCTGTTTGCACCATTATTCATGGCTGCTTCTGCTGCATTAACTGTTGTCCCGGCAGTATCAATCATATCATCAATAATGAGAACATCTTTCCCGTCCAATTCACCAATGAGATGCATCACCTCTGCCTTATTAGGGGCATAGCGACGCTTATCAATCAGGGCAAAGTGCATTCCCAGTCTTTTTGCATAGGATTGACTCATTCGGGCTGATCCCACATCCGGGGCCAATACAGCCGATTTTCCCGAATCCAAACCCAATGCATTGATCGCATCCAGCAAAACCATCCTGCTATAGAGATGGTCAAACGGTATGGTGGCAAAGCCCTGAATCTGGGTGGAATGTAAATCCATGGTTATGATCCGATCTGCACCAGTGGCCGTAACCAAGTCCACCATCACCCGTGAAGAAATAGGTACACGGGGGTTGTCCTTACGATCCTGTCGGCCATACCCAAAATAGGGCACCACCGCAGTAACCGTATTCGCAGAAGCGCGAACTGCCGCATCAATGATGAGAACCAGTTCCATGATATTTTCCGCAGGGCTGTTGGTGGGTTGAATGATGAATACATCGCTGCCGCGGATGTTTTCTTCAAACTTGATCCACAACTCGCCATCGGCAAAGTTTTTGATGGTTAATTTCCCCAATTCAATGCCTAAAGAATTGGTGATCCTTTGAGCCAGAACAGGGTTACTGCGACCGGTAAATATTTTTAAATGTTCGTCCATAATATTATTTCTGCTGGGGCGCCCTCCTACATCCCGATTATTTCGGGATTACGGCGGGCAGGCAGGAACTCTAAATCTTAGAACCATGCCTTTCCCTAAATTTGTTCTGCTGGGGCGCCCTCCTACATCCCGATTATTTCGGGATTACGGCGGGCAGGCAGGGACTCTAAATCTTAGAACCATGCCTTTCCCTAAATTTGTTCTGCTGGGGCGCAGGGACTCGAACCCCGACTGCCGGGACCAAAACCCGGTGTCCTACCGTTAGACGACGCCCCAATACTTTACTGTACTGAGATTATTAAGATGTGATTCAAAAGGGAGAGAGTTAAGTGGGATGGGCCAGAATGGTCTGATGTGCGGGGCGGAAGAATAACTCAGCTTCTTTGGCGGAAGCGTCTTCGTCAAAAATCCCATACACAGTCGAGCCACTGCCCGACAGACTGGCAAACCGGGCGCCCAACTCAAGCAGTTTCCGCTTAATGGCGCCAATCTCCGGATATGCTGGAATCACGATCCGTTCAAAATCATTCTCAAAGATCTCAAGTGAGGAATTATCCCCACTGAAAAAGCCAACAAAGTTAGGCAATTTATTTTCCGGATTCAATTTATTTTTTAATTCTGAATATGCCCATGGAGTACTGATAGAAATATGGGGGATGACCAAAAGATATGTGCCCTGAATATGGCTTGGCAGTGATGTGAGCTTATCACCAATTCCTTCGCCGAGCTGTGTTTTTCCACAAATAAAAAATGGCACATCAGCGCCAACAGAGGCACCAATTTGTTCTAATTCTCTATTCGATAATCCAAGGTCATAAAGTTTATTTATTCCTTTTAAAACTGCGGCACCGTTTGCGGATCCACCACCCAGTCCGCTGCCGATGGGCACATTTTTTTCAATCTGAATGGAAACGCCGCCTATGTTCGGAAATTTTATTTTTAGGGAAGTATAGGCTTTATGGCAGATATTAGATTCATCGGTTGGTATCCAATCCACATTGGTTTTTATTGTACAACCATCACCGGTTTTTTCAATTGTGATTGTATCCCTAAAATCCAATTCCTGGAATACTGTATATATATTATGGTATCCGTCGTCCCGTTGGTCCAGGACTTTTAGGCCGATGTTGACTTTGGAGAATGAATGATAGATCATTTTGGGGCAGAAATTACAGCTACCTAACTATTTATTTTCTTTTGAGAGTCGAGTTTGATTAAAACAATTAAAAAAGTATATGATAGCATGAATCTCACTATAGAAAAATAATAATCAAGTTCCGCAAATCCAATACTTCCTCCGACAACATTCTACCTGATATTTTATTTATCCAGAATAAATTATATCTTTATTTTATATTTTATTATAGAAGCTCTTTTATTTTCATTTATATCCGATCGTTTGTAAAAATAAATATATTCATTTTTAGAAGCGATTAACCAATCTTTTGTTTTAAAGGCCGCGATTAAAGTGCCATCTAATTTTATTAAATGATATAATTGCGATTTATCCGGATGTTCTAAATGAACTAGTAATAGATCACTGGACTTACCCATAATTGTCTTCATGCCAACTACTCTCGTGAAAGATCTCAATATTTTTTGTTTCTTACGCGGATCTGCTTTTTCGTAATTATGGTATTTCTTTTTATCCCAGGGTACTACACCAATTAAATTTTCATTGTTAATTGTTTTTAGTTCAAATGTATTAATATCTAAAATATTTATTTGATAGGGTGCGACAGTGCAATAATAAATATTACCTTTTGAATCTTTGGTAATCCCGCCTCCCATAATTTGCATTAATGGTATATATTCTTTTTTTAGCTCTTTACCTCCAAAGTTTTTAGAATTTATGGTGTTATATGAATCCGTTAATTTGAAAACACTTAAGTGTGGTGGCATCATATTAATGGTTGCCAAATAATTGCTAGTTGCAATTACCTTGCTCCCACCATTTTTTGCACCAATGCGATAAAGCCTTGATTGATCATTTTTATCTAATATAATTGACTTTATAAGGGAATTGGTTGCATCCGAATAAAACAAGTGATTATTTTGCAGGGCAATACGATATGGCGTGCCATATTCTTCGGGGCCTACTCCCCTTTTCCCTATTATTTTTATGTTTCTAAAGGGGGGGGATGATTTAACAATCCTCCGACCATACATATAAAATTGATCGCTATTTGGATCAACAGCAACATCAAGCGGCATTGCATCAGCAATAAAGATGGAATCTGGCGGTATAATTTCTTCTATAAATTCGAAATATTCTCCAAAAATATTATTATAAATTTTATTTTTATTTTGACCAGTTAGAATTTGAAGTTGGGCAGTGGATATTAAAACAATACAGATTAAACTGATTGTTTTTGATGAAATTTTATTTGTTTTTAACAGTTCTGAATCCCCGGGTAACCCACTTGTTATTTCTTAATTGAGGGTGCATTTTTTATATCTAATTCTTCTCTTTTGATAAACTTGCAAATTTATTTAGTTTATCCATTATTTGTATTGGCCGCAACTCCTCAATTCTCTCCGAAAATATTATTTTCATATCCCTATCAACAATAATCATATGAAGACTATTCAATGTTTTCCAATATTTTTCCGTTTTGTAGCTTTTTTTCGATATCTCATAAAACTGTTTACTTATATTGTATTTTTTCGTTTTACGCTTAAACCAATTATATGTGGCAATAGAAGGAGGGGAAATTATCACAATATTTTCAACTTGCATATTAAGCAAATAATGGTCATTAAAAAAAGATTCTCTGCATTTTAAACATGCTTCCGCCTTTATCCAAAAGATTATTGTCATTTCCAAATTTTCTTTAATTAATTTTTTCAAGGACAAACTCCCGTTGTTTCCTTGTTCAAAAGAAAAAAGGGCGGAGTTTGGTATTTTGTTATTATTCTTGGGTTTTACCCCTCCCGTTAATTGATAAAAAAAGGTGATTGATATTATAAATACAATCTCAAAGAAAGGTTTTATCAACTTAATTCTCCCTTTGTCCTATTTTCTGCCAAAGATCATACGATACGAGATTTGGATTAGGATAAAATCCATCCTGATTTTTTTCCACGGGTTGATGCCAATAATACAACTTGCCATATTCAGCTTTAGCAATTGTCCTCTTGGTAAATAAACTTCCTAAATATTTACCGTCAGTCAACCAAAACTCCAGATAAGTTGGGATATACTCAATTGTACCAAGCTGAAAATCTTCTAATGACAATTCCTTTCCCGGTATCGGATTTTCCACCTGTATCATGAGAACATTTTGCCCAAGATAAAAAATGTCTCGCTGTCGAGAGTGATTCCAATACAATTTTGTTAATTTGTCTATATTCCGTTTGTTTACCTTGTTTAAAGCATCTTTCTTTAGCTGTACAAAATAATCCGGAGTTTTTTGATTATAATTTTTAACAAATTTTCCTCCAGGAGAAAAAAGCGAAATCCCGTATACTAGCGGTTGAATAACAAAAATATAATTGTTTTCATTAATTGCAATCCCGTTTATTGGGAAAAATTCAGAAACCAAATTTATTTCCTCCATCTTCCCGTAGTTCCTCATTAAGCTGTTCTCTTTTGTAAGTATAGAAAATAGCGGTGCGTTCATAGATGGTGAGACATAATAAAACAATAAATCCTTATTCGATGTAACTTTAAAAGATCTAATCCCGATTGTTGGTCCGATTTTTTCTTCTAAAACATCTCCATTAAAAGAAAATTCTATTATCTTTAAATTTATTCGGTCAAACATAAATATAATATTATTTCTCGCTTCTAAAAATCCACCGTCATTATACTCTCCAAATGCCTTTCCATCACGAGAAATTTTCATTAAAAATGATCCATCTTTTGAATATTTTAAAAGAAAAGGGTCAGGTGTTGAATTGGAGATAACAAAAGAACTATCAGGAAGCGTAACAAAGTTAACTGTATTGGCATTAAAATATAAATCCCCATACGATTCAAATTTAATCGTATCTACATATTTGTAATTATTGTAATTAAGACTATCGTTGGCTTCTAAGTATTGCATTAAATCCCTATAGTCGAAGTTCGTATTAACAGAAACAAAACTAGAATCAATAATGTTGTTCTGTTTTTTTGTACATGAAGAAATGTTCATTATAAATATTCCGAGCGATATACTAATAAAAAATGTCTTTATTTTTGTAAATTTCATATAATTATGATCTGAACCATTTATTTAAATTTTATTGGGCTTAAGGATACTACTCGATATTAAGATCGAGCAAATGCCACTAAGCCCAAACATACATCTAAATAATTACCCAATAATAACTATTCAGGCTCTGGGCAGTACCCTGCGAGCGGACATTGATAATTTCCGCCAGTAGTACACGTTATTGTGATACCAGACGGGATTCCACCTGAGTAAGTTACTACCCAAATATTATCACATAATTCCGGGAATCCTTGAGCAAAACTATTTGAAGACCAGTTTCCTAAGATAGCCACTACTAGAAGTGTGCTTTTCATCATTGTTTTCATTTTTTTGTTCATTTTCAACTCCATTCTCAATGTGGTGATAAAAAATCCTTGATTAGAGTAGTTTTATACCACGTTTTCAGTTGCGTTTCTGGACCTCTGTCTCTTGAGATCATCAGAAAATGTTTTGTTTAGGCAGTCTATTTCAGTTGACCTTTTTTATTTTTTTATATGGAGAGTTACAAACTCACCAAATTTCTATGTTTTTGATGTAAAATAGTGTTAAAAAATTTATTCTCATTTCAGTTCTTAAAAATTCCTGGGAAGAAATTTTATTCAAGACATTCTCCGAAGGAATCACATTGCCATGGCCCACCTGGATAGCATACAATCACTACGCCACCACCTGGCGAACCTGAAATTTCAATATTCCAAACAGAATCACATAAATTTGGAAAACCCTGGGCATAAGTTTCGCTACTCCCGTGATTGGGAATACCATAAAAAGCTATAATTAATAATACCAATTTACAAAAAGATTTGATTTTCATTTATTTACCCTTTAGCCATCTGGTGGGAATTTTTTATTTAAATATTTAATTCCCAAATCCGATATCAGTTTTGACCTATTACCTTGAGCCATTTCCTAATCAAAACTAAACTCTACAAGAAGACTTTGTCAATTGCATATATGCAAATAAATTTCACGGTATTACAAAGCAAAATCTCTTGTTTTACCCATGATCCAACCTTTTCTGAATAAGAACATACACCACCGGTATCATTGTTATCGTTAACAGCGTCGAGCCCACCAAGCCGCCAATTGTAATAAAACTTAATTCTTCCAGAATCTGTGCCATGGCGGTGTTCCCCGTTGGGAAGAAGACTAAAGGCACCAAACCTCCAATTGTTGTCAGTGTTGTGATCAGGATGGGGCGGATCCGGTCTACGCCACCTTTCACAGCCGCCTCAATCGTTGATAAACCGGTGCGCTTCAATTGATTGATGCGCTCCACCAATACAATACTGTTATTGACAACAACCCCAAACAGCAGAATTAAACCAATATAACCATTCACATTAAAATCCCGCCCAAAAAGCACATAGAACAGAAACACCCCAACCAGGGCAAAGGGGACACTAAAAAAAATGATAAAGGGCTTTGCAAAGGATTCATACAGGGCCGCCAGAATCATAAAAATTCCCAGACCCACAAAACCCAGGAGGATAAACAATGTGCTTTCTTCTTTTTGGGTCAAAAACCACCAATTTTTCTCTTCCAATTTATAGCCCGGCGGTAAGGCCAAACTTTCCACAATACTTTTTTCATGACGGCTGCGCATCCGTTCCGGTCCGCGGTATTGCCAGGCAACCGTGAAACGGTATTGCTGATTTTTTTTATCAATCCAGGGCTGGATGGTATTTTGCGTTACTGAAAAATAGTCGGAAACGGGCATGGCCCTATTTAGGTTAATGTGAATCAAGCTATTTTTCAGCGATTTCAATTCGGGCGTTTCTTCGCCGTAGCGAATTTGAAGTGGGTAACGTTTCTCACCCATCACCGCTTCTTGCTTCGAGCTGTGGTTCATGAAAAGCTTTTGGGCTGCGTTTTTCACGGAGGCGATGGAAAAGCGGTTGGCCCATATTTTATCCGTATGGGCTGCAAAGGTAATTTCCTTCAAATCCGATTGATACAAACTGCGACTGGAAGGAGATATAATGCCCTCATTCACCCGTGGGTCTGCCTTGGCTAATTCCAAAATATTTTCCCCAATCTCCCACAATCGGTAGTAGTCCGGGCCGATAATCTGGAGGTTGGTATTGTACATTGTGCGAACTTTATATCCGCCATTCCAATAGGGCATGCCAAACCCGGATATACTAATCCCTACCCCAGCATAATTTACGGCTTCCGATATTAAATACTCTTTCATCACAAAAGGCGTTACACTATTCAGGAGTGAATCGGAAAAAGTCACATTTATATACCCATAGCCATTGGCTTCATCAACTATAGATTGGGTTTCACATTTCACATTCTGGTTTTGAATTACCCGTTCAAAATTCCGGGTGATATCATCCAGGACTTCTAAAGTCACACCTTTGGGGGCGTCCACGTAGACAGACAATTTTTCCTTATTCCCCCAAGAAAAAAAGCCGCCTTTGTCAATATTTTGCCAGAACAATCCGGCGGTCAGGGCAAATACCAGCAGAACAAAGGCGATTGTTGATTTTCGCCAACTAATTAAAAAGGTGAGCAGGGCCGAATACCAACGCCCACCGGCTGCCCCCCATTTCGTTTTACGATGACCGGCCATTAAACCTGGCCAACGGATGAAAATTGCCGGTATCAACACGACTGCGATCAATAAGGATGTTACCAGTGAAAAGCCCAAAACAAAGGCCAATGGTTTGTAGTAAGCGCCCAAACGATCTTCCAACAGCAATAAAGCGAAGAAAACAAACACAGTTGTTCCTGTGGAAGCCAGCAAGGGTTGAAACACTTCCAGCGTTCCGCGTATCCCACTGCCGAAGTCGGAGCGGCCTTCCCATCGATAGCGCTGAATATTCTCCATGACCACGATGGCATTATCCACCAACATCCCGAACACCAGGGCAATCCCCGCCAGGGTGACCACATTAATCGTATAACCGCTCCAAAACAAGAATATGGCCGTGCTCACAATGGATAAAAACACAACCAGCAGAATCAGGGTTGAATGAATCAAGCGCCGGAATAAGATGAATAAAATGGTAAATACGACCGACAAGATGGCAGCGGACCGGACCGCCAGGCTCTTCAGCTCCGCCCGCAATTCGGTTGAACTGTCCGAGGCAATGCGTAAGCTTATTCCGGAAGATAATTCATCCTGAATTGAATCAATTTTATTTTTAATCGCCTCGGCGAAAACTAGCGTATTGGTACCCGGGGTTTTGAATATCCGGATTAAGACCAGCGGTTTAAAATTGTGGCGGGATAAGGTGCCCTGCGCTTCATACCCAAAGGATATATCACTGATGTCTCCCAGGGTAATGCCGTTACGAATCGGTATGTGATTAAAGGCATGAATTGACTTGGGTCTGGAATCCAGCGCAAGCAGTTGATTCTGCCTACCGCTTCGAATCGAACCAAAACCTTTATTCACAGCCCAGGAATTAAGTTGCGCATGAACTGTTTCCGGGTCAATGGAAAGTGTTTTCATTAATTCGTCATTCAGCAGAATCTGGATGAAACCGTCCGATCCCCCATATAGTTCCAGTTTCCCAACCCCATCGATTCCATTCAGCCGCGGCAGCACCTTTTCTGTGGCCACACGCCGTAGTTCATTGAGCGGAATGGATCCGATTAACTCCACCTCAAAGAAGGCTTGTGAAAACGCTTTTTGTGCCTCGTCATCCGCAAACTTGGGTTCGATACGGAAAAAAGCATCTTCCGGCAATTTTTCTTTTATCGTTGCCAGTCGTTCCTGCAACTCGATATACACATATTTCAGTTCCGTATCTTTCGGAAATTCCAACTGGACTATGGCCCGGCCAATCCCCGAGGAAGATTCTACAGATACTACCTCCCGTAACTGAATGGCAATATCTTCCAGGGGTTGGGTGATGAGGCGCTGAACGGTTTCAGGTGTATGCCTTTTCCAATTGGCAACGATTTGAATGCCCTGTCCCACTTGTTCAGGTTTTATTTCAATCGGAATCCGGAAGAGCGATACCAACCCCACCAAGATAACCACAACAACGCTCAATAAAACCGAAACAGGGTGTTTTAATATCCACTGTAAGAAGTGAAGCATTATTCTTCTTTTTTTGGATTATGCCAGCGTTGACGCAGATCTTCACCCGCTTCATACAGCACCGGTGTAATGATTAATGTTAACACCGTTGTAATCGCAAGGCCGCCGATAATGGTCACCGCCAGGGGTTGGTTCATTTCCAAATTACCGCCAAACCCCAAGGCCATGGGCAGCATCGCTACAATCGTCGTGAGTGTGGTCATCATTACCGGTCTAAATTTTTCAGCGCTAGTCTGGAGGATGGCTTTGCGCAGGGGCAGCTTTTTCCGGCGCGTGAGATAATTCATATAATCCACTTTGATGATGGCGTCATTGACGCCAATACCAATCAGCATGACAATACCGATCAGGGAAATGACATTCAGACTTTGCTGGAAAATCATCAGTCCGAAAACAGCACCGGCCAATCCCATGGGGACAGTAAGGATAATATTTAAAGGATGGAGAAAAGATTCAAACTGGGCCGCCAGAATCAAATACACCAATATGACAGCCATTGCAAAGGCCAGGAATAAATCCCGGTACGATTTGGCAATCCGTTCACTTTCTCCCGCCACAGACACGGTAACACCAGGAGGACTGTTTTCCACGGCCCAGCGTTTAATCATTTCCGACGCATCGCTCAGTTTATAGGCTGGAATGTTGGCTGAGACAGTAGCAACCTGCCTGCGATTCACCCGTTTTATTTCCTCAACCTTAATCGCTTTTTCTATGGTAACAAGTTGCTCCGTTCTGAGCAAGGATTTCCCCGGGGAATGCAGCGATACTAAAATGCCTTCCAATGATTTTACACCGGCCGAGTCCCATCGTGCAATTACGGGCAGGTTATGCAGTTTTTCCTGCCACAGGCCGATTTGGGTTTCCCCGGTTTTCAACAACAAATCAGCCGCAAACCGATCCGGCGACACGTTATTAAACATAAAAATGAGCGGATCAATTTTCACGGCCTTTACTGCATGTTCACCCCCAATATCCAAGGCCACATCGGAAACATTAGCATTATCCGGCAGAAATTTTGAGAGCGCCGAGGCCGTTTGATTTATGGTTTTACCCGATTCACCGGATATATAGACGATGAGATTTTGTTGTCCCTGACCCACCATGCCTTGCGTGAGTATGGCCGGCTGGTGGATAGATATACTCTCATAAGGCAAAACAATTTGCTTTAAAAATGGGTGGCGGTCAAAGACTTCCGGTGCCACCGGCTTCGCCAGATTCAGGGAGAAATAAATATAATAATTCCCTGGTGAATTCATCACATCCTGGATGGATTCCGAAGATATATCCAGCGGATCGACCACCCGAGTGGACAGCCCCGCAACCTGATTCAGCCCCAGTAGATTCCGGATCGTCTTTTCTGTTTGTTCCTTCACAACCTGAAAGGGGACCGATATGGGTACGGCGGCTTTGATTTCCACCTGATCCGAGGGGACATCGGGCCAATATTGTTTCGGAAGGACCGAAAAGAGACCACAGGCAATTACGAACAAAATCGCAAGCAGTCCCAGGGTGGCCTTTTTATGCCCCAGAGCCTTTTCCAATCCCATATGGTAATAGCCCTCAATGATCATGAATCCTTTTTGAAATACTGTATAAAACGGCTGAAATACTGACCACTGGTTTTCCCTTTGAACGGGTTGACGTTTCCTTTTACGTAAAATAAAGTAGTGATAAGCGGCGGGAATTAAAAAGACCGCTGCCAGCAATGAAATCAACAGCGTATAACTGATGGTTAAAGCCTGTTGTTTGAACAAAACAGCCGCATATCCTTTCACGTAGACAATCGGTAGGAAGATAGCGACAGTCGTGAGGGTAGAGCCCGTAATGGCGCGGGCTACTTTTTTAACCCCCCGGACCACGGAGGCAAGGGAAGCCTCCTGTTTCATCTCATTAAAAATGGATTCCACCACTACGATACCATTATCGACAATCAGCCCCAATCCCAGGGCCAGGCCTCCCAAGGTCATGATATTCAGCGAAATGCCGTGGAGATACAGGGCATTGAAGGCAAACAGGATACTCACCGGAATGACCGTAGCCAATAAAAGGGAATAACGAAAATCTTGCAAAAATAACAATATGATGAAAAAAGCTAACCCGGCCCCCAGGATAATGGCCTGTTTCAGCCCCGAGATGGCCCGTTGGACGAAGGCCCCGCGGTTTTTCAAAACGGATAAATGCATTTCCGGATAAGCGCCGGATAACTCAGCCACCAGATCCAGGGCCGATTGTGTGGCGCTCACGGTGCTGGCCCCTGACTCCTTGAATAATTGGATTAATAGAGACGGGGTCGTGTCCCTGTACACCAGGGAATGGTGTCCCAGGGTACCCGTACTGACTTGGGCAACATCTTGCAGTGTAATTGGAATATTATTCGGATTCCGGATAGGGATATGGGCCAGGTGTTGGGGAGCCGTTAGGGGGAATTCTACCGTGAGGGGAAATTCCGCATATCCCGACCGGACGGTGGAGGAAATGGGCTGCGACGGTAAATTCTCCTGCACCGATTGGGTAATCTGGTCCGCATTGATTCCCAACCTGGCACACGCCAGGGGATCCATGGCGATCTGGACCGCCTGCCTGGGTTGCCCGGAAATGGTAGCGGCAGCAATGCCTTCAATCTGAGAAAACCGGGGTTTTAATACATCCCGGGCAAAATCACCCAACACCGTTAAATCCGCCTCTCCGGTCAAAATCAATTCCATCACCGGCAGGGACCCCGGATTGAAGTCCATGATATAGGGGCGCACGGTCCCTTTTGGAAAGCGATTGTAAACGGCATCAATCTTTTCCCGAATACGCAGCAGGGTGAAGCGGTGATCGATATCCCAATGGAATTGGGCCGTGACGATGGACAGGCCATCCCGCGATGAGGAGACCACATCCTGCAAGGCGGGCAATGAAGAAATGGCCTCTTCCAGATGGATGGCAATGGCATTTTCAATCTCTTCAGCGCTGCCGCCGCTGAATTCGGTAATGATGACAAATTCCGGGTATTCAATCTCCGGCAGCAGGGAGGTCTCCAACTGCTGCAGCGACTGCCAGCCGAAAATGGACAGGGCCAGGGCGGCCATGAGTATGGTGATGGGGCGATTAGTTGACAACATAACTGTCAATTCGTAAAGTAGATTTTATGATTTTTGTTGATTGTTACAATCTCGTGTTCACCCTTATTGGGTTATTACCATTTAATCATTAGTTTTACATTTTCCGAATATACTTAATTTATCATGGCATGAGTATAATCTATCTATAGTAATATATTGTGAAATATTTAATATGTACAAAAAATTAGGGAGGGGAAATTGCATCAAATCCCCTCCCTAATCTCATGTGTTATTTTCTATATTGGTTCTTCCAAATGTGGCGTACAAGGAGCACATTGCAATTCACATTTGTCCCATTCGTTGGATTCCGCAGGTGGAAAGCAACTACATTCCGCTTTCTCATCGCATTTTCCGTCCGATCCATCACAACTAGAGCCTGAGCAAGAACAAGATCCTCCATCCGGAAGGCATTTTACCGTGATAGTTGCTGCTAAAATGTGATTCACACCACCAAGGGTAGCCATTGCAAACCCCAAATACAAAACCCATTTAAATGAGTATTTTCTTGATCTTTCCATTATCGTTATCCTTTCGGTTTTATTATTTCCTCTATGGAAATTTTTGTTTATTGACTGTAACAATAAATTCAAAGATTATTATTGCCAAAATATAGCGGTATTTTGTTTAAAACGCCGTGATAAGGATCTGAAGCAATAATCATCCTTTTTCCCTCACCAATTTTTGAAATACCAAATCGGGTTAGTAGAACAGGATAATCATCTTCAATATTTTCATCTTGTACTGTAACAATATTCTTCAGAAGATTTCCTTTAGCGTCAATGAGATAAAAATAAGTTGAATTTTGTTCACCAAAAAATCCGCCCATGTTTACAATTAAAGTATCATCATGGATAAAATCGAAGTCCTGAAAGAAAATTGTACTTTTAACGGCCCGGGGGTTTGTTGCTGGTTTTTTTAAGCGTTTTTCTACGAAAGATTTTAATCTATTTTCAGTTACCGGGTCGTATTCACTGAGATTTTTATCCACTATTAGTTCCCCCCCGCGATTATATTTTCTGCAAATAGGCCTTTCGCTATAAAAAACCCAGGTTTCACCCTTCGAATTTCCACGAACATAAACACGATTAAATATTGAGGTTGCAAACCTGTTTATACCTTTGAATGGCGGATTTTCAAAGGGTTCCACCATACCAATGGAATCAATCACTTCTCCATCATCATTATATATATGTAATAAAGCCCTGTCCAAAGAAGGATGATTTATGAATATTTCTTTCTGGGCATTCACAAAAATACTGTTGGGCTCAAATTCGGACCTCACTTTAAATTGCTTTAAGAATTTATGCGTACTGTCAAAAATTGAGACTCTTTTGTTTCCTGCTTCAAGGACATATAGATAATCTCTGTCGTCGATATCAAAATCGGCTATGTTGAGTAGGTCACCAGGCCCCTGCCCCTCGCTATGAATCTTGCTGATAAATACACCTTCTTCAGAATATTGGTTAATGCTATGGGCTTTTTTATCCAAAACATACACGTTTTTCTTCGAATTAATGCGGACTGTTTTGGGGTTAAATAATAATCCATCCTCTTCAGCCTTATTATTATTCATAAAGTAATGGACCGGGACGCTCTCTTCCCGGATTTTGGTTGGTTTTTTTGAACAAGATGTTAGTACAAAAAGTGAAAAGAGAAATATTATTGAATGGTTTATTTGGGATGATAGATATAACATTTATTGAATCTCTTTTATTTGTTTTGTATATCTTGAAACCAGATTTGATAATAAGGTGTTTCTGATAAGGTAATTTTTAGAAAATAATACGGTTTTGTTTTGATTGAATATGATTGTGCCACAACAGCTCCCTCTGGGTAAAAGGGTTTCCCATATTCGTCCACCAACATCATTGACCATTTTTAACTGGCCCATACTTCGGCTTAAATCTTGGGCTTCCATCTGATCTTCAAAACGCCTACCAATGGTAATAAAAGTTGTGCTTTCTTTGAATTCTTCAGCTAAGAGGTTTGCATAAGCTATTTTTCCCAAATGTGTTGAATCGGAGGCTTGGAACAGTAAAAGACAGGTTATTCGTTCTTGGGTAGTATTTACACCAATTTTGTCTCCGTAAACATCAGTGTAATTAATATTTTTAATGATATCACCATATTCAAGAACATTTTCAAATCGATAAAAACTGACATCAGCCAATCCTTGCTCTTTTTTTGCCGGTATAAATTGCCTATTTTGATCGCATCCAATAGAAGTGAAAAAAGAAACAATGATGATTAAAAAAAGTATTTTATAATTCATTGATAAGTGCCTCCATAAATGATAATTTGGATTGAATACCTTCATTTTTTTCAGACAGCATGATGATGTTATCATTTAACAAAAAGACTGAAGGTGTTTTAGTAATTCTGAATAGCTTAAAAAGTGTTTGATCAGGATCAGGAATGACAGGAAAGTTTATATTCATTAAATGAATAAATTTATCCAAATCTTTTTTGTCATCAGATCCAATACCAACCAAATTAGCTCGATCTTTAATTTTTTTAGGGTCAAGACTAGTTGGCATAACATGAAAAGCTGTAAGTTCCATAATAG
>CAYFJU010000017.1:0-46550 GCA_964343505.1 uncultured bacterium | reverse complement strand
ACTGTCAGATAAAGTCGTGGTCAGTGCATTTGATACGATATTCATAATCGGCTAAGTCGTATCTACATTGTTAGGCTACGAAATGGAGTGGAACGGATTACTCGTGAAGAACCCGACCCCGAAGATCAAAGTCCCTACCTGGAAACTTCTCGTTGTCCTGATCGCATTCCCTGCCGCCTATGTGTTGAACAGCTTCACACCTTGGGCAAGTGGGCTTTTCGTCCAGGACGATCGGAGCTTCTACTTCCCGTTCTGGACTTCTGCGCTAGCTTTGCACTGGCTGAGTGTCGTGTTCGTGGTCATGGTTCTCCGCCGTCATGGGCACTCGTTGGCTGATATTGGATTGGCACTGACTCCAACCAAAGGAGCTGTAATCGTCGTGGGGTTTGTCGCGCTGGGGGCGGCACTGGTTTTGTTCAGAGAGGCCATCCCCTATTTGGGCGACCCAGGAGAACGAGATACCATCATCCCAGTCGGTCTGGCAGAACGCAGCTTTTTCATCCTAATCGCCCTCAGCGCTGGCTTCTGCGAGGAGCTTGTGTATCGCGGTTTTTGCATCAGTGGTGTTTCCGGCAGAGGGCTTCCAGTTTGGGCTGCAGTGATCATCGCAACGCTCTCGTTTGTGTTCGTCCACGGAATTGGAGCTTTGTTCGCGTTTCCGCTGTACTTTATCTCAGGCTTGCTCTTCGCCGCTCTTTACCTGTGGCGCAAGAACCTTCTCCTTCCCATGATCGTGCATTGCTTGATCGATCTGAGCGCGATTCTGGCACCATGAGAACAAGACCGTCGCCTAACAACATACAGCTGACAGCGCTTCGCGTCGCAGATAATACCGGAACCGTTATTCGGCTGGTTCTGCCGTATAGCATAGGTGAAAAAGAGTAATTATTGGTATATTATCACCAATAGCGATATATTAGATCGAAATAACGAAAAATGATTATCCGGCTGGTTTGATGCAATATTCATATTCGCATCAGAAGTCTGGCGATCCTGATCACCGAAAGACGTGTGATTCTGACAGAAATTAATCAGGGGTTCCTGCAATACAAGAGCTACCCTGACCAGACCGTGGAGGAACAACGCACATGATTAAGACACTCGCTGCAATGCTGTTCTCGGTCCTGCTCTGCCCCGGGCGCGTTGTCACCGCCAGCGCTCAGCAGTCCACGACTGAAGGGTGGGTATTCGGTTTTGATCTCGGACGGACGGCAGTCTCCTTCGAAAACGCGCCAAGTGACGCAGGAGGACAATATGCCATTCGGGTCGGCTATGGCCTCAACCGGATCGTCACACTGTACCTGGGCATAGACGAAGCGGAGGTCGACATCCAGGGCTTCGATCAGTTCGACAAAATGAAATTTCGTGGCAGCTACAACCTCGGGGCGAGGCTACACCTGACCAATATTAGCCACCGGTGGGTCCCCTATGGCGACTTTGCCCTTACGGACCTTATCCTGGAGGACGTTTCTACCAACAGGGAACAGAACACCAGCGATAGATACGAAGCGACGGCCGTCAGCCTGGGGGGCGGACTGGCCATCTACCTGTCTGATGCGTGGGCCCTCGATGTGAATTTCAAGTGGAGCAAGGGAGAGTTCAAAAACGTCCGGGTTGGCAACAACTCGGTTGGCGGACTCCACATCGACGCCGAATCGTCTGGGTTCACCATCGGTGTTTTGTGGTGGCCGTAGCAGGAGAGCGGAAGTGGGGTAGCGCCGCGGGAAGCAAGATTATCCGTCGTAATTTTGGCGGTTTCTGATGTTAAAAAAGCCACCGGGTTCTATCGAACCTTGGGTTTTCCGATTCAGCAACAAGGGTCAGGTAAAGAAGTCACGTTTTTCGGAGTCCGGGTACTAGCGTACGGTTCCCGCGACGATCAGCACTTGAGATACGCGACCAGAAAGGAGGGGACAAACCATGGGGAAACACTCATTGAGACACTCGCTCGCCCGGCGCATAGATATGTTGAAGTGGTTTCCGATCGCCTTAATTGCATGGTACCCTAACGCTTTTGGCATCGACCAAGCGGCGCTCACCACGCTACTGGAAGACGCCCGCAGTGAAATGAAGATGCCCGGGGTTCGCGCGGCTGTGCGGCTGGCAGACGGCCGTATAGTACGCGCCGCGGTAGGGCTCGCCGATGTAGAGGCGAACATCCCGCTCAACGACACGATCGGCATGCCGGGCGGTAGCACTGGGAAGACCTTCGTTGCCGCGCTTACCATGTTGCTGGTGGAAGACGGCACGCTGTCGCTCGACGACCCGGCGTCGAAGTGGCTTGGTGATACGCCTTGGTACAATAGGTTGCCCAACGCGGACGAGATACGTGTGCGCCACCTCCTCTCGCACACCGCTGGCATCTCGGACTATGCGGGGACCGTGCGTTTCCAGCTTGCTTTGGTTTGGCGCGTGCTTCGACGGGGCAGCGCCCAGTTCGAGCCTGAGGAACTGATAGGCTTCGTGCTTGACGGGGAGCCGCCGTTCCCCGTGGGCGAGGGCTACCGATATACAGATGCGGGGTATTTGGTGCTCGGGCGGCTGATCGAGGCAGCGAGCGGCCGCACCTATTACGACCTATTGGATGAGCGCATCCTCACGCCCCAGGACCTGGACGAGGTGCGCCCGGCCGACCAGTCTGTCCTTCCCCGCATTACCCCAGGTTACCAGGGTGGCGTACGCAACCTAAAAAAGGACGGTAGGATGAAATTCGACCCGACTTCCGAGTGGACGGGCGGTGGGCTCACCACCAATCCTACGATGCTCGTGGAGTTTTACGCAGCCCTCGCCGAGGGCCGCGTCGTCGAGCCCGAGAGCTTCGCCCAGATGCTAAATGCTGGCTGGCGCAACCCGGAGACACCGGAATGGCATTATGGCTTTGGTCTGTTTGTATCCGACGACGGCAATATGTTCGGCCACGGCGGCTTATGGCCGGGTTACCGCACCCGTGTTGTTCACTATGTGCCAACGGGTACGACCATCGCCGTGCAGACCAACCGGGACGGCCCCCTTGATATGCAAGCGCTGGTAACCCGTATCGCGGCGTTGCAATCAAGAGAAAAATGAAACAGGATGAGCCGTGAGACTCTCAATAATCATTCTTTCCTTAACAGTTTTACTATTTTCTGGCGCGAATTCTCAGGGTCAAAATGAGCGTAAGGCCCGTTTAGTGGGAGCCTGTGAAGGATGTGAAGCCATTTTCGAATATGGTAATAGAAACCTATCTCCGGTTGATACCTTGCCCGATTTTAATAACAAAGGGCCCAAAATAAAAGTGACAGGCACGATTTATCAAAATGATGGAAAGACACCCGCTGATGGCGTCATTCTATACATTTATCACACCGATCAAAAAGGAATATATGCCACCAAAGGTAGTGAGACAGGTTGGGACAAACGCCATGGCTACATCAGAGGGTGGGTTCAAACGGGCAAAGACGGGAAATATACGTTCTACACCCTAAAGCCCGGGATTTATCCCAACAGATCGGCGCCTGCCCATATTCACCCAATAATTTTTGAACCGAACGGAATGTACTATTGGCTAGGCAGCTACTACTTTGCAGGTGATCCATTACTTACTGAAAAAGAAATATCTCCCGGATTCCCCAGGGGCGGTAGTTCAGGGCTTTTGACTTTGCGAAAAGAAGGAAATCTTTGGGTTGGCGAAAGAAATATCATCCTGGGGAAAAATGTCCCCGATTATGACTGATATTCGTCTAAATGAGTCCCTATAATACTTTTCTTTTCAGGCCGGGTGTAACAAAGCTGGGGTTAAGGGCAGACCGATTTTTATCATTATTTTTCCTTGAGTGATTATCTAATGCATTCTATCCCGGAATTTATCGCTATGGGGTATTGGTTTTTTTCGACCGATAGGCACCCGAGGGAAAACCATCGAATAAAGTTTTCTTTATATGGGGGAAAGAACCGTAATTTCGCAGGCTTTTTTGCAGGGCGATTAGCTCAGTTGGTTAGAGCGCTACGTTGACATCGTAGAGGTCAGCGGTTCGACTCCGTTATCGCCCACGTAAGAAAAGGTTGTTTTCATCAGTCCTGGAAATATCGTATTCTTCACCAAGTCAAAACAATAAAATGATGCATGTATCATATTCAAGACCTTCCAAAGTGGAACCGATTTCGCTTACGGCGAAGTACGGCCGCTTTGTTTTTTAATTTGATTCTACTTATATCTATTCCATGAGCGAAATCACAATCACATTACCGGATAAGTCCACACACACCTATGAAGCAGGTGTAACGCCCCTGGAGGTGGCAGAAAGTATCGGATCTCGATTGGCCAAGGATACGGTAGCCGCATCGATCAATGGTCAAATTACTGATGCAAACGTTTCCATCACTGAAGACGTGGAATTAAGCTTATATACGGGCAATTCTGAGGAAGGCCATGAAGTGCTGCTCCACAGTACAGCCCATTTGATGGCCCAGGCTGTAAAAGCCCTTTGGCCCGAAAGTCAGGTCACCATTGGCCCTGCAATTGAACACCGTTTTTATTATGATTTTGACATTGATGGCACATTCTCTGATGCGGATCTGGAAAAGATTGAAAATAAGATGCGGGAACTGGCTCAGGAAAACTTGGCTGTTTCCCGACAAGAATTCAGCCGTGATGATGCAATTGAAGTGTTTAAAAAACGCGGTGAAAACTATAAGGTTGAAATCATTGAGCAGATCGATGCCGCTGACCAAATTTCTGCTTATAGCCAAGGCGATTTCATTGACCTGTGCCGCGGGCCCCATGTGCCGTCCACAGGGAAAATAAAGTATTTTAAATTACTGAGCAGTTCCGGCGCCTATTGGCGCGGCGATGAAAATAATAAAATGCTCCAGCGGATTTATGGTACCGTATTCTCGACTAAGCAGGCGCTCAAGGATTACCTGAACTTTCTGGAAGAAGCCAAAAAGCGTGATCACCGTAAGTTGGGCAAAGAGTTGGAAATTTATACCTTTGATGATGAAGTGGGTCCCGGGTTGCCCTTATGGTTGCCGAATGGCGGTATAATTATTGATGAGTTGGAAGCCTTGGCTAAGGAAGTGGAAACGCGTCATGGTTATCAACGCGTAAGATCTCCCCATTTGACTAAAGGAGATTTGTATAAAAAATCCGGCCATTTGGATTTATACAAAGATGCCATGTATCCCGCCATGGATATCGATGGGATTGAGTATTATGTCAAACCCATGAATTGTCCCCATCATCATAAAATTTATGATGCGTCGCCAAAAAGCTATCGCGACTTGCCTTATCGCATTTCAGAATATGGGACCTGCTATCGGTATGAAAAATCCGGCCAATTATTCGGCCTGATGCGCGTGCGCAGTATGCAAATGAATGATGCCCACATCTATTGTTCCAAAGCAGATTTTGAGGTTGAATTCTTAGACGTGTGTAAAATGTATCTGGAATATTTCGAAATCTTTGGTATTGAAAAATATGAAATGCGCTTGAGCCTTCATGATCCTGCAGACTTAGGGAAAAAATATATCAATGAACCGGCGCTTTGGGTTGAAACGGAGGAAACCGTTCGAAATGCCTTAAAATCCGGTGGCATAAAATCTACTGAGATTCCCGGGGAAGCAGCTTTTTACGGTCCCAAGATCGACGTCCAGGTATGGAGCGCCATTGGGAAAGAATTTACCTTGGCCACAAACCAGGTTGATTTTGCCATTCCCAAACGATTTGGCCTTACATTTACGGATGAAAATGGTGAAGATCAGACACCATTGTGTATCCATCGCGCCCCATTAAGCACGCATGAAAGATTTATTGGGTTTTTAATTGAACATTATGGCGGTGACTTTCCTTTATGGTTAGCACCAACACAAATGATTATTTTACCGGTTTCAGAAAAAACCCATGAATATGCAAAATCGGTCGAAACAAAATTTAAGTCAGCCGGAGTCCGTGTCAAATTGGATGATCGGCCAGAAAAAATAGGCGCCAAAATCCGCCAGGCAGAACTCAATAAAATTCCTGTCATGGCGATCGTTGGAGAAAAGGAGGCATCTGAGGATACTGTATCAGTCCGTCGTCGATTCATCGGTGACCAGGGCAGTGTATCAACAGCTCAGCTGCTCGACAGCCTGAATTCCGAAATAAAACAAAGGAGTCATCCCCATCGCGAAAGTTAATAAAATCAAAGTAAATGAAGATATTCGTTCTGATAAAGTACGATTAATATCTGAAAGTGGTGAACAGTTAGGTGTTATGGCACTGGAAGATGCCATCGCCCGGGCCAAAGAAGTCGGTCAGGATTTAATCGAAGTTGCGCCCAACGCCAAGCCGCCTGTGGCAAAAATTCTCAATTATGGTAAACTGAAATATGAAGAGAAGAAGAAGGCCCAGGCCAGCAAGAAAAAACAACATGTTGTCAAAATAAAAGAAATGCGTGTTCGCCCAAGAATTGATGATCACGATTTATTAACAAAAGTAAACCGGGGTAGAAAATTTCTTTCCGATGGGTGTAAACTTAAAGTTACGCTCATGTATCGCGGTCGTGAATTGTCCCGCCTGGATTTAGGGCTGGATGTACTCAACCGTGTAATTGATATGCTATCTGACATTGCTGTCGTTGAAAAGCATGGAAACTTGGAAGGTCGTCGCCAGACGATCGTTTTGACTGGTAAATAGGAGTAAGTCAATGCCAAAGCAGAAGACAAGACGCAGTGCCGCCAAACGGTTTCGTTTGACTGGTACTGGTAAAATAAGACGAAACAAAGCAAACCATAGCCATATGCTCATTCGCCGGAGTAACAGTGCAAAACGGAAAATGCGTCAGCCAGATTTGGTCGATGCATCTGAAGAAAAGCGCGTCCGTCGGATGATTGCTCAATAATAGGAGACTACAATGCCTAGAGCAAATAGTTCTGTGCCCCGGCACAGACGACATCGCAAAATAGTGAAGCAGGCCAAGGGCTACTATGGTGCCCGGAGCCGCAACTTCAAAGCTGCCAAAGATGCAGTTGAGAAGGCAGGACTGTATGCATATCGGGATAGAAGACAGAAAAAACGTCATTTCAGACGTCTGTGGATTATCCGGATTAATGCGGCTGCGCGGCAACATGGCTTGTCCTATTCACAGTTCATCAATGGACTAAAAGTAAAGGGAATTGATCTCGACCGTAAGGTTTTAGCCGATATGGCTATGAATGAGCCCAACGCCTTTGCTGAGTTGGCAAAAGCCGTAAACAATTGATGAACTTGAAGGAATCAATCGAATCGGTCCGGAATTCATTTCGGGCCGATTCTGATCCCTTTCCCAATGATCCCCAGTCGGTCGAAACTTTACGTGTAAAATATATGGGCCGCAAAGGCCTCGTCGCCGGCCTTTTTTCATCTATGAAGGATGTATCTTCTAATGACCGTCCCTTAGCCGGGAAACTTTTAAATGAACTGAAGCAGGAAATCAGTTCAGTTTTTGAATCCAATCAAAATTTATCAGAAGCGTCAAAAGCCAATGGAAACGAATCCGATTATACCCTCCCGGGATTAAAATTTCCCGTTGGACACATTCATCCACTCCAGCAGACAATGGAAGATATTAAATCCATTTTTATGAATATAGGATTTTCCGTCGCCTACGGCCCTGAAATCGACGATGATTTTCATAATTTCAGCGCCCTCAATTTCCCGCCGGAACATCCTGCCCGGGATATGCAGGATACATTCTTTATTGATCCTGAAACAGTATTACGTACCCATACATCCAATGTTCAAATCCATTTAATGGAGGAACAGGATCCACCCCTGAGGTTTATCGTGCCCGGCCGTGTTTACCGCAATGAAGCCATCAGTTTTAAAAGCTATTGTCTCTTTCACCAAGTGGAGGGGCTTTATGTGGATAAACATGTTTCCTTTGCTGATCAAAAGGGTATTATTGAATATTTTGTCAAACGCATGTTTGGCCCGAATACCAAAATGAGATTCCGCCCCAGCTTTTTCCCGTTTACGGAACCGAGCGCCGAAGTGGATATCTGGAGCGAAAAACGAGGACAATGGCTTGAAATTCTGGGTTGCGGTATGGTTGACCCGGAGGTATTTAAATCAGTAGATATTGACACCGATGTTTGGCATGGTTTTGCTTTTGGCATGGGCGTAGAGCGAATTTGCATGTTAAAATATGGCATTGATGATATCCGCTTATTGTACCAGGGTGACATGCGGTTTTTGGAGCAGTTTTAATGCGTATTTCTATCGATTGGTTAAAAGAATTCGTTAATGCTCCCGGCAGCACTCAGGAAATCGCCGATACATTGACCATGCTCGGCCTTGAGGCGGAAGAAGGTCTGGATACATCTCAATTGGGCGACATCATAATCGGAGAAGTCAAGGAACGCATTAAACACCCTAACGCCGATAAACTCAGTTTATGCCAGGTCTATGATGGAGAGAATACTTTGCCTGTCGTCTGTGGTGCACCCAATGTGGATGCGGGTCAGAAAATTGCCTTTGCACCTGTTGGCGCCGTTCTCCCCGGGGATTTCAAAATCGGGAAAGCCAAAATTCGCGGTGAAGTGAGTCGGGGTATGATTTGTTCCGAAAGTGAATTGGGAATTTCCGATGAGCATGATGGCATTATGGTTCTGAACGAATCCGCTAAAGTGGGTTCATCTTTCGTTGATTACATCAATGAACATTCAGCATCCATCGAATTGGATATTACACCCAACCGCCCAGATTGTTTTTCCCATCTCGGTGTTGCTAGAGACTTATCTGTTCAATCCAAATCTCAATTAAAATCACCGGAATATAAACCGCGCATTTTCGATCATAATGAAGCTGAGGAATGGATTTCGGTCCTTTTTGAAGATCCTGATGATTGCCCTCGTTTCGTGGCCGGTGTCGTTCAAAATGTAAAAGTTGGGCCGTCTCCGGAATGGCTTAAGAACCGATTAGAATCGATCGGACAGCGCAGTATCAACAACTTAGTGGATATTTCTAATTATGTCATGATGGAAATGGGACATCCAACCCACATATTCGACTATGACAAACTGGGTTCAAAAGAAATTCTCATTCGCCGCGGGCTACCGGGCGAATTGGTGGTTACCCTTGACGGGGTGAAAAGGGAAGTTTCATCCAACCATTTGTTAGTGACCAACGGTGAAATTCCCCTGGCCATTGCCGGGGTAATGGGCGGCTTTGATTCGGCCGTATCAGATGGCACTAAAAATGTGCTGATTGAAAGCGCCTATTTTAATCCGACCGTTGTACGGCGGGGGGCCAAATCCCTGGGCATGTCCACGAATGCCTCTAAACGCTTTGAGCGCGGGGCTGACCCCAATGGAGCCATAAAAGCATTCTGGCGCGTGGTCAGTCTATTAGAAGAAGTCGCAGGTGGAGAATGGATCCCGGGTGTTGTGGATCCTTATCCAAAAAAGATCGAACAAAACCCAATTGAATTAAACCGCGAAAAATTGGATTTACTTTCCGGCTGTGAGATTGATGATTCATTTGTCAATGAAGTACTCACCGGTTTAGGATGTACTGTAATAGGTAAATCCGAAAAATGGAAATGCACTCCGCCGTCTTGGCGTCCTGATCTTGAGCGGGAAGTTGATTTAATCGAAGAAGTGATCCGCATTTTTGGTTATGATAATGTGCCGTCTAAATATCACTATAATGGTATTATGGAAACCCATGAGCCTGACCCCCATAAAGGATTATCGAAAATTATTTCTGTTTTAACCGGAGTGGGTTTTACCCAAGTTTTTAATAATTCACTTCAGTCAAATCGGAAAGTATCCATACTGGATACAAATCCTGTCCAGGTGATGAATCCATTATCTGATACCATGAGTCATTTAAGAACAAGTTTAATGCAGGGATTATTGGAAACAGCCGATTATAATGTCAAAAACGGTGCGCCGGATCTGATGCTTTTTGAATGGGGCAATGTTTTTGAACAGAGAAATGCCGGATTTAAAGGTATTGTTGAAAAATTCCAACTCACCGGCATCATTCATGGTAACCTTACGCAAAAATCCGTGCACCGTGACGATGGACGACCACAATCATTCCTGGTGTTAAAAGGCGTTGTTGAGGCGCTTTTATTACGGCTTAAAATTCAAAGTGTTACTTTCAATGCCGGCGAGGGGGATGAATTAGGTTTTCAACATACATTCACCATCGAAACGGGAGGTAAAGTTATTGGCTATATGGGTGATATTTCTCCCCAATTTACCTCGGGTATGGATTTAGACTTGGGACCAACCTTCGGATTCCAATTTGATGTAAATCAACTCTTAAGTCTGAATGAAAAGAAGAATAAATATCAGCCCATCATCACTTATCCCGTTGTGGATCGTGATTTGAATTTTGTCTTGGATGAAAGTGTTGATGTGGGAACAGTCTGTTTATCGATTCAAAAAAATGGAAGAAATGTGCTGAAGAAGGCCGAACCGGTGAATATATTCCGTCATGAATCCGTTGGGAAAAATAAAAAGGCTGTCGCCTTCAATCTGGTTTTTCAGAGCACTACTAAAACACTTGAAGATAAAGACGTAAATCCAGTGATAGATGAAATTATACGGGTGGTTTCTAAAAAATACGGAGCTAAATTACGCTAAATCAAAATGAGTGAATTTATGGACGGAAGTGAAAATTATGTTAAGGTGACCATTTACGGTCAGGAATACACAATCAAGGCGCCGGCCGATGCGACCTATATCAAAAATATCGCCGAGTATGTTGATATGAAAATGCGTGAAGTCCAGGACGAATTGTCCACCCCGCAGGTACCGGGAAAGGTTGCCATCCTTGCCGCAATGAATATTTCAGATGACCTATTCACTGCCAAGCAAGAGACTGAAAAGATCAAAGATGGTGTTGAGTCAAAAATATCGTCCTTGATCGAAATCGTCGACGAATCTATTCAACATTAAATCCTTTTAAGCTGACCATGGATACAAAAATTCTATCCGGTAAGGTGGTCAGTGCTGCCGTGTACGAAGCGCTTGAGGACCGCATAACAGCGCTTAAATCACAATCTATTACCCCTGGGTTAGCTGTAATTCTTGTCGGTGAAGACCCGGCATCTCAAGTATATGTCCGCAATAAAACACGGAAATTTGCATCCCTGGGACTTCATTCAGAATCGATTAAATATCCAGCCGAAATCAGCCAGGATGATTTATTGGGGAAAATTCAAGAATTGAATATGGATAATCGTTTCCACGGCATTCTGGTTCAATTGCCCTTACCCAAACATATAGACAGTGAGGCTGTATTAAATGCCATTGACCCGCGTAAGGACGTCGATGGTTTTCATCCCTTTAATTTAGGTTGTCTGGCCGCCGGTAAGCCCACTTTTATTCCCTGTACTCCCAAAGGGATTATGCGCATACTGAAACATTATGAAATTGATTCTGCAGGAAAGCATGTTGTCGTTGTGGGGCGGAGTAATATTGTGGGTCGCCCCATATCAATCCTGACCAGTTTAAAGCAATCTTATAGTAACGCCACAACAACAATTTGCCACTCCGGGACAGAAAATATCTCTCAATACACCCGCCAGGCCGATATCATCATTCTGGCTTTGGGGTCTCCGGAATTTTTAACCGGAGAAGATATCAAGGAAGGAGCCGTGGTTATTGATGTAGGTATTAACAGGGTGGAGGATAATTCTGAAAAAGGCTATAAACTGGTCGGGGACGGTAAGGGGAACTCCCTTTTGGGTAAAGCTTCAGCCTTATCACCTGTTCCCGGCGGTGTGGGGCCGATGACGATTGCTATGCTGGTGGAGAATACGGTGGAGGCCGCTGAGCGATATTTGAATTGATATTTCATTGTAATTCATAACATTTGTCCTATTTTCCGTCGAGAAGATTTACTTTCTTTCAATGGAATTAACACTCACCCAAAACGATAAATCCTACCAGGTTGATCTGAATTCAGGTGTATGCCTGGCTATCCCCTATCACTATAATGGGGCGCAACCTAATTTTTATAATGTGCCGAAAGGTACGGCCGAACCCTTTAAACAGGATGACTATGTTGGCCGTGTAACCGACCATGTTGGCTGTAATGTAATGGTGGTCCAACAAAACATACATTGCACCGGCACCCACACGGAATGCGCCGGCCACATTTCAAATGAACCCATTTCAATCCATGATATTCTAAATCATGTCTATTTCATTGCTGACCTCATATCTGTTGTGCCGGTACAATTCTTTTCGACCCAAGAAAAATACCATTTACCCATCAAGGATAATGAGCCTGTCATCACCCGGGAAATGGTTCAGGGGAAAATATCAGAAAATTCTATTGGATTGGTGGTACGGACTATGCCTAATTCCCGGCGCAAAATAGAGAAAAAATACAATAGTTTGAATACACCCTTTTTTACTACCGAAGCGATAGAATATATCTGTGAAACGGGTATAAAGCATTTGGTTGTTGATATACCCACAATTGACCGGACCGATGACGGCGGGAGGTTGGGCAATCACCATATTTTCTTTGAAACGGAACCGCCCTATGAAAAGACCATTACAGAAATGGCCTTCATTGATAATGGGGTCCCCGATGGCCGCTATTGTATGACCATAGAAATTCCGCCCATGATGCTGGATGCGGCCCCGTCCAGGCCCTTCATTTTTGACATTAAGGAAGCAAATGAGTAAAGAAAAACCATATCCGCCCCAATATTATCATGACTATTTAGGGCTTGATAACATTCTGAACAGCCAACATTTGACAAGTGACGAATACGGTCATCATGCACACGATGAAATGCTATTCATTATTGTGCATCAGGTTTATGAGCTGTGGTTCAAGCAAATATTATTTGAATTGGATTCAGTCTTAAAAATCTTCAATAAGAAAGATATCAACGAATCTCATGTTGGCGTGGCAGTCAGCCGCTTAGATCGAATTATTGAGATCCAAAAGATCCTGATTGATCAAGTGCGAATACTTGAAACAATGACCCCCATGGACTTTTTAGATTTCAGGGATTTTCTCATTCCCGCCTCCGGCTTCCAAAGCGTCCAATTCAGGAAAATTGAAAATAAACTTGGGTTACAGGTATCTGAGAGATATACTTACGGCGGTGCAGATTATCGCGCCTACCTGAAAGATGAGCATAAAGAAACGGTCTCTGAAACAGAAGGGCAAGCATCCTTATTTCAATTGGTGGAACGGTGGTTGGAGCGCACGCCCTTTTTAAAGTGGGGAAAATCATCGTTCTGGAATGAATACCGGCATGCTGTTGATAAAATGCTTTTGAATGATCGACATCTCATTGAAACCAATGAGAAGTTAACTGCAACAGAAAAAGAAAAGCACTTAAGCGAATACAAAAAAACGGAAGATTCTTTTGGGGTTGTTTTTAACCCGCAAAGACATAAAGCATTGGTCGAAGCAGGGAAATGGCGTTTGTCACATCAGGCAACCCAGGCAGCCCTGCTTATTTTATTATATCGGGATCAGCCCATTCTTCATAATCCATACATATTGTTAACCAAGTTGGTGGATGTGGACCAATTTTTCACCCGTTGGCGGTACCGCCACGCACTGATGGTATCCCGCATGATTGGACGTAAAATCGGAACGGGCGGCTCAACCGGCTCCGAATACCTCAATAAGACAGCCGAAAAACACCGAATCTTTAGTGATATCGGTGAATTAACTACTTTTTTGATCCCCAGGTCGGCTTTGCCAAAATTGCCCCCGGATGTTGAGGATAACCTAGGTTTCTATTTTCATGTGAAGGATAAATGATGAATTTAACCCTTAATGGAAAAAATGCTTTCGTGTGCGGCAGTACCCAGGGAATTGGCTTAGCCAGTGCCAGGAAATTGGCGGAACGAGGTGCAGCTGTTACGCTAATAGCCAGGAATGAAGACTCACTTCAGTCCGTCTTGAAATCCCTTGAAGGAAATGGGCATGACTACATATGTGCGGATTTCAATGATTCCGATTTGTTGAAACAAAAGGTTTATGATTTTCTGTCTAACGGAAAAACAATCCATATTCTGGTTAATAATTCCGGCGGTCCTCCCGGCGGCCCGCTCATCGAAGCTGAGGAAGAAGAATTTTTCACTGCCATGAACCGCCATGTTATCTGTAATCAAATATTAACCAAGGCTGTTGTGCCGGGGATGAAATCAGCGGGATGGGGTAGAATTATAAATATTATTTCAACATCCGTTAAACAGGTTATCCCGGGGTTGGGTGTTTCAAATACTACCCGCGGCGCTGTGGCAAACTGGGCCAAAACTTTAGCGCACGAACTGGGAGGGCACGGTATCACGGTCAATAATATTCTTCCAGGATTTACCAATACCGGACGAATTCAAGATTTAGCCAATACCCGGGCGGAAAAAGATGGAGTCACGCCAGATAAAATTTTTGCTACCTGGTTTAAATCCATTCCCTTGGGCCGCTTGGCAGAACCGGAAGAAACAGCGGCAGCCGTGGCCTTTTTAGCCTCGGATGCAGCCGGTTATATTAATGCTGCCGATGTGCCCGTTGATGGGGGAAGATTCGGCGTTTAATGAAAAAAAGAATCGAATATGAACAGATAACAACATTGGACCCGGAATGGGTCCGGGATCGGATTGCCCGTTTTATTGAAGAAGATATTCCGGATGGTGATGTAACTACCGAGGCCACTGTAAAAGAAACTACTCCTGTTGTGGCAAAGATGGTGGCTGCCGATGATTTTATATTTTGTGGGGCGCAGATAATCCCATTTTGTTTTCCCGACCCTTGTGAGGTAACAGTATTGTGTAATGACGGTGACTCGGTCATGCCTAAGCACATCCTGGCAGAAATAACAGGTCCAGCCGGTCCAATTCTGTCTTATGAAAGAGTTACGCTGAATTTGATTCAGCGATTGTGCGGCATCAGTACTGAAACCAAAAAATATTGCAGCTTAAATCTTCCGGACCATTTTAAAGTCATGGATACACGGAAAACCACACCGGGACTTCGCCGGTTTGAAAAATATGCTGTCTCCGTGGGCGGCGGATGGAATCACAGGCTTGATTTATCTTCAGCCATTTTAATCAAGGACAATCATCTCCAGGCCGCGGGCAGCGTAAAAGCAGCCATCGAACAATCCCGATCCCAAAATAGAAAAAAACTTTCCATCGAATTGGAAGTGGACACTTTAGACCAGCTTCGCGAAGGATTGGAAATGGATGTGGATGGATTCCTATTGGATAACATGAGTCCGGAAACAGTGAAAGAGGCCGTTTCAATCATACAAAACCAACCGGGTGGGGAAGCCATTTTTGTTGAAGCCAGCGGCGGAATCAATTACAATGCCTTGGAATCTTACGCATGGACCGGCATCGATGGTGTTTCCATGAGTGCCATTACTGCCCAGGCGCCAGCCGTGGATATTAAATTGGAATTTGTCTAATGGATCGGCTGGCTAATTATATTCATGGTGAATTTATTTCGCCAAAATCCGGTCAGTTTATGGATGTTTATGAACCGGCCACGGGAAAGGTCTATGTCCAAGTTCCGGATTCAAATTCCGATGATATGGAAGCAGCAGTTCAATCGGCCCAAAATGCATTCCCGGCATGGTCCGAACTATCCATGGATGAGCGTTCCGAGTATTTGAAAAATGTTGCTGTTATTCTTGAATCCCGACTGGATGAATTCGCCGAATATGAATCCCGCGATACGGGGAAACCGGTTTCTGCAGCCCAAGCGGTTGATATTCCCCGAGCCGTTTCCAATTTCAGGTTTTTTGCAGAATTTGGGCGCACATTTGAAAGCGAATCCACTTTGGAAAGCGATCAATCTATAAACCGGGTTCTTCGATCTCCTTTGGGGGTAGTCGGCTGTATTTCACCCTGGAATTTGCCTTTATATTTATTCACCTGGAAAATTGCACCGGCCATGATCACCGGGAATACGGTCGTCGCAAAACCGTCAGAAATCACACCCTTCACAGCCTATAAACTGGGTGAAATCTGCCGCGAAGCAGGGCTGCCTCCCGGCGTGCTCAATATTATCCATGGGCAGGGACAAACAACAGGAGATGCTCTCGTTTGTCATCCAGGGATCAAGGCTATTTCATTTACGGGCGGCACAGCCACAGGAAAATTAATTGCAAAAAAGACAGCCCACATGTTTAAAAAATTGTCCTTAGAAATGGGGGGCAAGAATCCGGCCATTATCTTTTCTGATTGTGATTATGATCATATGCTGGAAACGGTCGTTCGATCATCCTTTTCAAACCAGGGACAGATATGTTTGTGCAGTTCCCGGATCCTGATCCAGTCCGATTTGGTAGACCGCTTTAAAAAGGATTTCGTCCAAAAAGTATCGGAATTGAAAGTAGGCGATCCTAAAGATGAATTAACAAAACTCGGCGCTGTCTCTTCCCAACCCCATTATGAAAAGGTGATGCATTATATTTCATTAGCTGAGGTAGAAGGGGGGCAAGTTTTAACCGGAGGGACCTCGGTGAAATTGAATGGCCGATGTGAGCAGGGTTGGTTTATCGAACCGACAGTTATTGAGGGATTGGACAATGCTTGTCGAACCAACCAGGAAGAAATATTCGGGCCGGTTGTAACTTTGATTCCTTTTAAGGATGAAGAAGAAGCGATTCAAATCGCTAATTCAACCGAGTATGGATTGTCCGCCACGATCTGGACGGAAGATGCAGGTAAAGCTGCCCGCGTCTCCAGAAAGGTGGAAGCCGGGGTAATCTGGGTCAATTGCTGGCTGGTGAGGGATTTACGTACGCCTTTTGGCGGAATGAAACAGTCCGGATTAGGAAGAGAAGGGGGCCAGGAAGCTTTGCGATTTTTTACTGAACCAAAAAATGTATGTATGAGTACTGAATGAAGATTGAAACTGATAAAGCACCCGAACCGGTAGGCTTATATCCCCACGCCCGAAAAGTGGGAAACCTGCTTTTTTTGTCCGGTGTAGGCCCCCGGAAACCGAATTCAAAAAATATCCCGGGCGTGAAGTTAGATGATCAGGGAAACGTGATCTCCCACGATATTGAAGCGCAATGTCATTCCGTTTTTGAAAATATCAGAATCATTTTAGAAGAAGCGGGCAGTTCTTGGAATAATCTCGTTGATGTGACCGTTTATCTCACGGACATGAAAAATGATTTTAAAATTTATAATCGGGTCTATGGTGAATATTTCAAAGAAAATCAGCCCTGCCGTACAACGGTAGAGATCACATCCCTGCCGACACCAATTGCCATTGAACTCAAATGTATCGCAACCATTGATTAGGAGAGAAAGATGCCGATAACACCACCCATCAAGTTCAATAAATGGATTAAAGTCAACCGTCACCTATTAAAACCACCAGTGGGGAACCAAGTCGTCTATGAGAATACTGATTTTACGATTATGGTAGTGGGCGGGCCTAATTCCCGGAAGGATTATCATGTAGATCCAATTGAAGAATTCTTTTACCAATTGGAAGGTGACATGCTGCTTAAAATCATGGATAAGGGCCAAAGGGTGGATGTCCCAATCAAAGAAGGGGAAATATTTTTACTGCCGAAAAATGTACCTCATTCACCCCAGCGTTTCGAAAATACCGTCGGCCTTGTCGTGGAGTATAAACGGAATGAAGGTGACCTGGATGCCTTTCAATGGTATTGCGATGCGTGTGACACTTTGCTCCATGAAGTCACCTTGGATTTGGAAGATATCGTGGCCCAATTACCTCCCCTATTTGAAAAATACTGGAGCAACATGGAAGCGAGAACCTGCGAGAAATGCGGTGCGGTTCAGGAGAAACCTTAATTTAAATTGCCGCAGAGTCGCAAAAGACACTCAGATATAACATTAAAGTACTCTGCGCTATCTTTATCTTTGCGGTTGATAAAAAATGAAAATAGATATTCACACCCACATTCTGCCTGAAAATTGGCCTAACCTGGCCGAGGAGTTTGGCTATGGCGGATGGGTGCGATTAGAACACCGCAAAACCGGGTGTGCCCAAATGCTGAGGGATAATCATTTTTTCAGAGAGGTGGAAGCGAATTGCTGGGACCCTAAAGTTCGAATGTCGGAATGCGATCATTCAGGTGTGGATGTACAGGTACTTTCGACCGTACCGGTGATGTTCAGTTATTGGGCGCCGGCGGCGGATGCGTTGGTCCTTTCAAAAATTCTTAATGATCATATCGCAAAAATTGTTGAACAATTTCCCAACCGGTTTGTGGGCTTAGGTACAATTCCGCTCCAGGACTCGCAATTAGCCATCTGGGAGCTGGAAAGATGTGTAAAGGATCTCGGGTTAGCGGGGATTCAGATCGGCACCAATGTCAACGGACTCAACTTGAATGATGAATCTTTATTTCCAATTTTTGAAGCAGCCAATGATTTGGGGGCTTGTATTTTTGTCCATCCCTGGGAGATTATGGGGCACGATGAAATGGAGAAGTATTGGCTACCCTGGCTGGTGGGCATGCCGGCGGAAACCAGTCGTGCCATTTGTTCAATGATTTTTGGTGGTCTATTCGAGCGCTTGCCAAACCTGCGCGTCGCTTTTGCCCATGGCGGCGGGTCTTTCCCGGCGACGGTGGGTCGCGTTCAGCATGGATTCGATGTCCGTCCCGATCTTTGTGCGGTTGACAATCAAATTAATCCCGTTGACTATTTAGGAAAGTTCTGGGTGGATTCTTTAGTCCACGATCCGGAGGCGCTGAATTTTTTGATTAAAAAAATTGGGGATAATAAAATTGCCCTGGGGAGCGATTATCCATTTCCGTTAGGTGAGTTGGAACCGGGAAAATTGATTGACTCCATGAATTATAATAATGGAATTAATGAGAAACTCTTATATCAAAATGCAATGGATTGGTTAGGATTAAAACAGGGTCATTTTTCGTGAATTATGAAGCAACACGTGCATTTGCCGAAGGATTAGATCAAAAAGACCCATTAAAATCTTATCGCGATAAATTTTATTATCCGAAGGAAGAAGACGGAAATGAAGTCCTGTATTTATGTGGAAATTCCCTGGGGCTCCAACCAAAAACCGCACGGGAATTTGTCGAACGTGAATTATTGGTATGGGAAAAGGATGGCGTGCTCGGACAGCATGGAAGATGGGAAAATTTCCATGAAAAACTGATCGATAATTCGGCCCGGCTGGTAGGGGCAAATCCTTCAGAAGTTGTGGTTATGAACGCTCTAACGGTGAATGTAAACTTGTTATTAGTTTCCTTTTTTCAACCCACCAAAGATCGTTATAAAATTGTAATTGAAAAAGGCGCCTTTCCTTCAGACCAGTATGCCGTGGAATCGCAATTAAAATTCCATGGGTTAGACCCAAAATCCAGTTTAATTGAATTAACACCGCGTGATGGCGAAAAATGTCTCAGAACTGAAGATATCCATCAAGTACTGCGAGAGAATGGTAATCACATCGCCACCATCCTATTGGGGTGCGTAAATTATTACACCGGTCAGGCCTATGATATGCAATCCATTACCAAAATTGGTCATGAGATCGGCGCTTATGTCGGATTTGATTTAGCCCATGCGGCTGGGAATATGGTACTCAATCTCCACGACTGGCAGGTAGATTTCGCTTCCTGGTGTACCTATAAGTATTTATGTGCCGGGCCCGGTGCGCCGTCAGGAATTTTTATTCATGAAAAACACCATGAATGGGAGGGTCCCCGGTTTGTGGGCTGGTGGGGCCATAAAAAAGCAACCCGATTTGAGATGGGTCCCGATTTCGATCCGATTAAAGGAGCAGAAGGATGGCAGATCAGCAATGCGCCGGTTATGGGTATGGCTGTGCTTCGGGCATCCATGGAAATATATGATGAAGTCGGTATGCCCGCTTTCCGTAAAAAAAGTGAAATCCTGACAGGATTTTTAGAATTCCTTATTAATAAAAACCTGCCTGACGTCGAAATCATTACACCGAATAACCCTGACGAACGGGGGTGTCAATTATCACTCGTGATTCCAGGCGGCCGGCCGGTATTTGAAGTCATCTCGACCAAAGGTGTGATTTGCGATTGGCGGGAACCGGATGTGATCCGAATTGCGCCTTATCCATTGTACAATCGATTTTCTGAAGTGTATGATTTTGTTGAAATACTACGGTCATCACTTTAACACAGAGACCCAAAGTCGCAAAAAAATAGTAAATGAAGGCTTTGCAAAACCTTATGTGTGAAGAAATTGATTCAAGAATAATTTAATTGAAAACATCAAAATATCACGCTTTTTGGAATGCATCAACTGTGTTGATGCTTGGATTGACACAGTCAATCCACTCCATATTTGATGATTTATTGAAATAATGTGTATTTCAATATTCAAAAATGTCGTCAAAAAGAGTTGTTATCTTCTAATATGCTCAGCGGGTTATGAATAATAAAAAGATAACCCTGATAGGCGCCGGCCTCGCCGGACCACTCATGGCTACATTTCTCGCCCACAGCGGGTATGATGTTGAAATTTACGAGCGTCGACCTGATATGAGAAAAACCGATCTTTCTGCTGGACGATCCATCAATCTGGCCTTATCAGTCCGCGGTATCCATGCGTTAAAAGAGGTAGGCCTATACAAAAAGATTGAATCAATCACAATTCCCATGAAAGGACGCTTGATCCATGACCTGGACGGGAGCACCCATCTCCAACCCTACGGGCAACAAGAGCATGAAGTGATCCATTCCGTATCTCGGGCTCAATTGAACATGAACCTCATGACACTGGCGGAAGACACGGGACAAGTTGAGATCAATTTTAACCATCAACTGGTCTCGTCCGATTTGGGAAAGAATGAACTCACCTTTCAAAATGAAGAAACAGGGCAAATTATTGTCAAAGCATTTAACCACGTCATCGGATGTGATGGTTCTTCTTCTGCTTTACGGCAAGCCATCGTTGAAAAAACAAAGGCAGAATACACCAAAAAACCACTGGGACATGGCTACAAAGAATTGACAATTCCACCATCGGATTCGGGTGAATTTCAAATTGAAAAAAAGGCCCTTCACATTTGGCCCCGGGGGCAGTATATGCTTATAGCTTTGCCCAATATGGACCGATCTTTTACCTGCACCTTATTTTTTCCCATGGAAGGTGAAACCAGTTTTGAAAAAGTGAAGACAAGAGAAGACATTGTCGCCTTATTTAAATTCCAATTTCCCGATGCGTTGGAGTTGATGCCGACCCTGGTGGAAGATTTTCAGCAAAACCCCACCGGAAACCTGGCTTCCGTATATTGCAATCCCTGGCATTTTGAAGATAAGGCAGTGTTGATTGGTGATGCTGCCCATGCTGTGGTGCCTTTTTTCGGGCAGGGGATGAATGCGTCTTTTCAGGATTGCTCTGTTATAAATGATCTAATCGGCAATTATAACGGGGACTGGAATTCTGTTTTTGAAGAATTTTCTTCATTCCAAATTCCAAATGGCCATGCCATTGCTGATATGGCTATTGAGAATTACTTAGAAATGCGAGACCATGTAAATGATCCGAAATATATAAAAAGGAGAAATCTGGAGTTGCGATTGGAGAAATTATTTCCGGATCGATTTATTCCCCGCTATTCCATGGTTTCCTTCCATCAAATTCCTTATGCAGATGTATATAAAAAAGGAGAGAAGCAGTTTAATATTATTGACCAGTTATTGAAGGCAGATTCAACGGGACAAAAAATTGATAAATCCTTAGTAAATAAATTATTGGCTGAATAAAAAATCAAACAGCACGCTCGAACCATCTTTGCTTCGCTGCGCCGGTCAGGCAGGATTCCTCCGCGATACTACAGGGCAGGGAACATAAGTACTATGTACGCCCGACAGGATTCGAACCTGTGACCTCTTGCTCCGGAGGCAAGCGCTCTATCCAGCTGAGCTACGGGCGCATATTAATTCTCTTAAAAATGATGCCCGTGGCGAAGCTGCCTGTCCGCCGATTAGCGGAAGCTACGGGCGCATATCAAGTCAGAAATTATCACCTTTTTTATATTTGCAAGAACAACTCAATTTGTTTCTTTTGGCGACCTGAAACGGAAGGATGTAAATTTAAATCCGATGGAAGCTAATATTATTTTTACAACAGTCCCAAATAAGGCGATAGGGGAACAGATTGCTGATCATTTGGTGAAACATAAACTGGCCGCTTGTGTAAATATCCTGCCTAAAGTGACTTCAATATTCGAATGGAAAGGCAAGGTCCAATATGAAGAAGAATTACTTCTAATGATTAAATCCATGAAACAATTAAATGAGGCCTCTTTCGCGGCCATCAAAAATATTCATCCCTATGATGTTCCCGAAATAATCGCCATTGATATCAATGATGGCGACCCGGCTTATTTAAATTGGATTTCAACCCTGGTTGAATAATATGGTTTTTCCTACAAATCGATGGGTTAAATATTCTTTGTATTTCGGCACCTTGGTCACGGCTGGATCAATGGGGTTCTATATAATCGGCGATAAGGAATGGACTATTATCGACAGCATTTATATGACCATCATCACCCTTTCTACGGTCGGTTTTAGTGAAGCGCACCCTTTAACGGAGATGGGAAAGATTTGGGCCATCCTGGTCATCATTTTCGGCGCTTCTGGATTCGCTGTAATGATTTCTGAATTGGGTTCTGAACTCATGGAATTAAATACTTATCGGAGACGTAAAATGGCTAAAAAAATCTCAAAAATGAAAAATCACTATATCGTATGCGGGTTTGGTAGAATGGGCGCCGTAATCGCCACTGAATTCAACAAGAAACGCATACCCTTTATCATTGTCGAACTAAAGGATGAAAAAATTGAACGAATTGAGGAGCAAGGATTCAAGTTTGTTCATGATGATGCCACTTTAGACGACACCCTGATCGAAGCTGGTATTGAAAGATGTAAAGGCATTGTTGTTGTCTTAGATAATGATCAGGAGAATTTATTTGTAACGATGTCTGCGCGGAATTTGAATCGGGATGCCTATATCATCAGTCGCTGCGCCAAACATGATACGGGTAAAAAACTCAAACGTGCCGGCGCCAATAAGGTTGTCAATCCATATATCACGGGTGGACACCGCATGGCGGAATTGTTAATCAGTCCCTACGTGGAAGATACCGTTTCCATTGAAACGCTGGATGATATAGCTGTCGATTTTTCTTTGGAAGAATTTGCCATTGAACATATCAATGCCTTAAACGGTAAGTCGATTGCTGAATCCAATTTAAGAGAAAATTACGGATTATTGATTGTAGGTATTGCAGATGGTAAAGGGAATTCTGCATTAAACCCGGGGTCCGACACAATATTATCCTCTGGGCAAAAGATAATAGTGATAGGATCGTTAGATAATCTCACCCGGTTTAAAGACGATTTGCAATAATGACGTATAAGATATATTATGTATAATATCACATAGAAATTAATATCATCTCACAACAAGATTCACCAGCCTCCCCTTTACATATATTTCTTTTACCATTTCTTTGCCGTCAATGAACGGTATCACTTTATCCGCTTGCTTAGCCGTTTTGATAATATCATTATCCTCAGCATCAACATCGACTTCAATTTCTGATCTGCGTTTTCCATTGACTTGTACAGCCAACTTTATCGTATCGGCCTTAATTAAATCTACATCATAAGACGGCCATGATATATAAGTTAATTCCTCATTTTGGGCTGATAATTCCCATAGTTCCTGGGCCGCATGCGGCATGAATGGATTCATTAATATTATAAAACTCTTGAGTACATCAATATTTATCGTTTCCAATGTCTGAATATGATTGGTGAAAATCATAAATTCCGAAACACATGTATTAAATTGCAGATTATCTAAATTTTCAGAAACACGTTTTATCATGCTGTGAAGCATTCTCACAGTTTCTTTGGATGGCGTTGCGCCAGATATTTTTGATGACAATTCACCATTTTCCGCTACAATAATATTCCATAGTTTATTGATAAAGCGCGAACATCCCTGCAATCCGGTTGTGCTCCAGGGTTTTGCCTTGTCCAGTGGACCCATAAACATTTCATATAAACGCATGGCATCGGCGCCGTATGTGTCAACCGTTTCATCTGGATTGACTACATTACCACGGGATTTGCTCATTTTAGAACCGTCATGCCCCAGGATCATGCCCTGGTTGAATAACTTCTGGAAGGGCTCTTTTGTGGATACATGTCCTAAGTCATATAGCACATGGTGCCAAAACCGTGCGTACAATAAATGTAAAACTGCATGTTCAGCCCCGCCGATGTATAAATCCACGGGCATCCAGTATTTTTCTTTGGCCTCATCCCAGGATTCGTCTTCATTCTTGGGATCGATATAACGCAGATAATACCAGCAGGACCCGGCCCATTGCGGCATGGTGTTGGTTTCTCTAAGTCCTATAATATTACCACTATCATCCTTCACTTCAACCCATTCTGCAATATTAGCCAAAGGTGATTCCCCGGTCCCGGCCGGTTCATATTTTTCAACTTCCGGCAGGATTAAGGGTAATTCGGATTCATTCAATGGAACGGTATTTCCATTTTGATGAATCACTGGAATCGGCTCTCCCCAATAACGTTGACGGGAGAATAACCAGTCTCTCAGTTTGAACTGGACGTCCCTCTTTCCCAGTCCTTTTTCTTCCAGCCAATCGTTAATCTTTGTTTTCGCATCGGCCACATTTAAGCCATCAAGAAAGTCGCTGTTAATGGCCACCCCTTCACCGGTATAAGCTTCACCATCAAAATCCGCCGGTATATCAACGGTACGGATGATCGGCAGATTAAATTTCTTGGCAAAATCCCAATCGCGCTGATCCTGTCCTGGTACGGCCATAATGGCCCCGGTACCGTAACCCATAATGACATAATCTGAAATCCATATTGGGATTTCCTCCCCATTCACAGGATTGATCGCATTGGCGCCCAGGTAAACACCTGTTTTTTCCTTTTGGAGTTCAGTACGGTCCAAATCAGATTTTTTAGAAGCTTCTTCCACATATTGCAGAACAGCAGATTTCTGTTCTTGTGTAACCAGGCGATTGACAAAAGGATGTTCCGGCGCCATCACCATGTAGGTTGCCCCGAATAATGTATCAGGACGGGTGGAAAACACAGTCAGGTTTTCACCAATCGCCGGCAGGTGAAAATGAACATTGGCCCCTTCGGAGCGGCCGATCCAGTTGCGCTGTAATTCCTTGACGCTGTGGGGCCAGTCCAGTTCTTCCAGACCTTTCAGCAAAGATTCTGCATAGTCAGTGATCTTGAGCATCCACTGGCGCATGGGTACGCGAAAAACGGGGTGACCGCCTATTTCTGATTTGCCATCAACAACTTCCTCATTGGCCAACACCGCTTTTAATTCTGGACACCAATTCACCGGAACTTCCGATTCGTAGGCCAAGCCTTTTTTATATAATTGCAGGAAAATCCACTGGGTCCATTTCACATACTTATCATCGGTGGTATTGATCTCCCTGTCCCAATCATAGGAAAACCCCAGCATTTTGATCTGTCGGCGGAAATTATTAATATTATTTTTAGTGGTGATGGATGGATGGGTACCGGTTTTGATGGCATATTGCTCGGCAGGCAGGCCAAAGGCGTCCCAGCCCATGGGGTGCAGCACATTAAAGCCCTTATGGCGTTTATAACGGGCAATGATGTCTGTGGCGATATAACCCAAGGGGTGCCCAACATGAAGACCGGCACCTGACGGATAGGGAAACATATCCAAGACATAATATTTGGGTTTTTCAGAATGATCTTCAGCGCGGAAGATTTTATGGTCTTCCCAATATTGCTGCCACTTTTTTTCGATTTGTTTATGATTGTATGCCATGTTTCCTGAAATAAAAATAGGTGACAACAAGGGTCATCACCGTGCTAAAAAGTGTCCGAGTGATCCCGATATGAAATCGGGAGGACCTCGTGTCCGTAATTACTCTGTCGGGGTGAGAGGATTTGAACCTCCGACCTCGTCGTCCCGAACGACGCGCGCTAACCGGGCTGCGCTACACCCCGAAATCGGTGGCGAATTTAGCCCTCTCTCCCCTCCTAAAACAACCTATCAGAATAGAAAAGCACGTTTAAATCATGTATTTGATCAGTAGAAATCCGCCAATCAGAAATACGGTAAACAGGATCGCCAGCTTATTAAAATATCTGTCAATAAACCCTCTGATCGGTTCACCATATTTCCAGATCAAGCCACTGACTAATAAAAACCTGGCGGAGCGGCTGACAGTAGAAGCAATTAAAAACATCATGAAATTAATATCAAAAGCACCAGCCGTCACGGTGAATACTTTAAATGGAATTGGAGTGAAACCGGCTGTAAAGATGATCCAGAAATTCCATATTTCATATTTGTCCTGGATCGAGTAAAAAATGTCATGGGTAAAGGCGGGGATAATTTTAAAGAAGAACTGCGCCAGCCCGGAAAATTCGCCTGTGCCGCTCCACCACAGAAAATGGCCGATGCTAAATCCAAAAATAGCCCCCACAATCGAACCGATTGAACACAAAAGTCCAAACCGAAGCGCCCTTGATCTGGCGCCCAGGGCCAAGGCGATTAAGAGCACATCCGGAGGGACCGGGAAAAATGATGCTTCAGCAAAAGCCATAATCACCAAAGCTGCTGCGCCGTACTTAGAGTCAGACCATTTTAAAACCCAATCGTATAAATCACGTACCCATTTCATTCATATTTTTCCATTATTCATTGGTTATCCTAAATGAAAGTGAATCATAACGAACACTTAAAGTGTCTTCAATCACCACCTGCCACTCTCCTGTTCTCTGTTGATTCACCGTGATGTAACTCCATGTGCGCCAATTGTATGACCGGCCCAGCTCAAGGGGAATTTTAGAACTGAGTTTTCCCTCATGATACCATTTGTGATAAATCGTTTTTGAATCATTCTGATTTCGAATCCCGGTGAGACAGTAAATCCGCTGTGCCTCAAGACTGAAAAGTGAATCTACATTTTCGATTCGACGATTGACCACATTCGTCCCAAATGCCATATTCAAAACTTTGATCGGGTTTTCTTTAACAATTTCAATTGGGGGTGTTTCTGTCTCGTCATAGTCTACAATCGTTACATCAGGCTGGATTTCTTCAACGGGTACCTCAACCGTTTGTTGAACTAATAGTGTGTCCGCGATAATCTCCGCCACAGATGGTGAGTCCGCTGCAACTTGAGGTACCTCCGGTATCGTCAATTCGGGCTGAGTGCTTGTATCAAGTACCGAAGCTGTGGGTTCCTGCGAAACTTTTTGGCTCGGAATCTTGCTTGGGACTTCATCGGTGATAGCTTTTGAAGTATCCGATGTAAAAACGATAAACAATAAATAAAGGACATACACGATACCCATCACCAGGGCCGCGCGCGTTAATTTTTGCCAAAGGGCGACCGCAACCAAAATCAACAGGACAATTGTGATTTCAATTATGGCGGGATCGGTCTTTATTGCCTCAAACATTGGCAGGGAATTTATACCCGATTTTTCTTCTAAATAAATAAACTAAAGATATTGTATCGTACTTTTGTTAGAGAGATATTCTGCCCCTGTTTTTCACAAATAATCAACAGAAATACACATGCATAAACAATTACTCTACCCCCTCATGTTTTTTGTTCTAATCGGTTGCAGTAAAGAATCAACCAAAACTTTAAGTGATGACAATACGAATCAAAATAAGTCATCGATTGAATTGAAAAATCACGCCGATTCAGTCAGTTATGCCGTCGGGCTCGACATGGGCACCAGATTAAAAGATCAGTTTGTTGATATTAATCCGGATATTATGAATGTTGCCATCAAGGATGTATTTGAGGATAATAAGCTCCTCTTGAGCCTTTCGGAAAAGCAGGCTGTTATTGCCAAATATTCCAACGAAACCATACCTAACCGTCTGAAGAAATTATCAGATAAAAACCTGACTGCCGGGGAAGCATTTCTAAAAGAGAATGCCAATAAGCCCGGCGTGGTGGATTACAAAGGAATGCAGTATAAAGTGATTCATGAAGGAAAGGGCGCAAAACCAAATTTCCGTGATGCAGTCAAAGTGCATTATCGAGGACGGCTTATTGATGGCACCGTATTTGATGACTCCTATGTACGGGGTGAACCCAGTACCTTTCCCTTGACCCGTGTCGTTCCGGGATTTTCTGAAGGGATCCTACTCATGTCCGAAGGGGCCAAGTACGAATTATATATTCCTGGAGCAATGGGTTACGGTACGCAGGGCGGCCCCGGCGGTCCGAACGCCCTCTTGATTTTCGAAGTCGAGTTGATTAAAGTTATGGTTGATTCGGCTCGCATTAAAAATAAAGCAAAGTAGATTTTATGTAAAAGAAGATGTCTTGCGTAATGGTGTCCATAATTTTCTGTACTTTTGAAAGGGGCGCACGAGTCTTCATTACCTTAACAGTATCATTTTGCGCGTTTTAACAAAATCTTTTTCCCGGCCGCCGGTATTTTGGCGGGTCTGAATCTGGTAAAAATAGATTCCCGCCGAAACCTGATTACCAAGATAGTTTTTCGTATTCCAAACAATTGACTGATAACCGGCCGGTATATTTTCGTCAATCAACTTGACCACTTCCCGTCCCAGGATATCATAGATGATAAGTTTTACATCGGTATCCTTGGGCAAATCATAATTGATCGTTGTCACTGGGTTAAAGGGGTTGGGATAATTTTGATGCAGGGCAAATTCTTTGGGAATCGGTTTAAGGTCCAATTCCTCACTGCCGGCGCTGAGTACAACATTTTCCTTACCGAGAAACTGATAGGTCAGGATTACCCTGATGTTTTTCTTCTGCCGATGATTGAACTTAATCGGTACCGGCGTCCTGTTTCCCTCAAAATAAGCGGCGTTGAGGATTAAATGGCCCTCGAGAGAGTCCACTTTGGATAAGGTTATCCCTTGTTCGCTAACCTCTTTTATTACGGGTATCGCAAATTGAATATCGGTCGCACTGTAGTTCAGGGTCAGTTCCATAGCTCGCGTTCCCGCCGGTGAATGAAATAAAAGGTGATCATTCTCAATAGAGGTATTTAACGCGGCGCCCTGATCTGGCAGCAACTTGACTTGCATCCTGCCGGATTTATTCTTATCCCAGTACCACATGCGCACAAAGGCCATGCCATCTCGTGTATTATAAACACCGTCCAGGGCCGGTTTGAAATAGGGTGCTGTCCCCGTTACAGGGCCCAATTCATATTGTAAGTCCTTTGTTTCCCAGCCGTTAACAAAATTGTTTAAATCATTCACGCCAATGGTGCCGTCCATGTCAAAATCCGCTAATAGGCTTATGGTGTATTGATATTGATGATTATCGGACGCATTGCCCGCAAGATCCGTCAATTGGTTAATGGTTAAGGTAATCTCATCTCCACTGGTGAAAGGCGGCTGAAGTGAAACGGAAAACACATTTTCATTGATAGATTGGCCGAAAGTAATATCATCCCCGGCAACCGATTCTAATACGGGGCTCATGGACTGGACCGGCTCCGAGGCGGTGAAGGATATGTTTACTTCATCAAAAATTCTTAATTGGGCACCGGATTCCAGGGAGACGCTGGAAATTGTGGGCGGCCCGGGATACAGGTCTATCATAATTCCATCTGAACTTGCGCTATTCTCATTTCCCACTTGATCTACGGCATAAATGGTTCCATAATAGGTTTTGCCGTGAACAAGGGACAAGTCTGTTAATGTGACGGCTTCCTTTAAGCTAACATTGGTTCTGGATATTTCACTTGCCGAACCCGGCTGGTCGCCCAGACTGTATTCATAGTGGCTGATCCCACTTTTCTCGTCAGAAAAACCAGACCAGGAAAGGGTAATTTCATTTTCGGCCATCTTGGGAGCGGTAACCGTACCCGCAACCGGCGCGGTCAAGTCCATCTGAAAACCGTCAGACGACACTACATCCGACAGATTACCCACAACGTCCGTGGCGCGGGCATTGGCATAATAGTTGATGCCTTCGGAAAAGGTAGACAGATTAAAAGAAGCACCAGATGAATCCCCAGTAAACCAGGCTGCCATATTATCTGACCCTGCGGAACTTCCAACGGAGAATTCATACTTTGCGATACGGGTATTATCTGTTGCGTTGACGTTGATTTGCCCCGCTTGGTCGGGACCGTACCATTGCGCGTCACTCACATCAGTTATCACCGGTTTTTCATTATCAATATACACCCCATCTGTGGTAGCAGTTTCAGACACCTGTTTGTCGCTGTCGGTGCCCCGCACGGTGAAATAATAAGTTGAATCATTCTTTAATTCAAGTCCGGTCACGGTTGTAGATGTATCAGAACCGTTGGCCGTCCAATCTTTGATATTATTTTTGCTGTACGTACCTATGGCAAATTCATAGGTGACAGCGCCGTCATCTTCAAAGGAATCCCAGTGAGCGGAAATGGTTGTCGTATCATTGGAATAGGCCAAATCAGTAGCTGTTAGGCCATCGGTTATCGTTCTTGATTTGGGACGGCGGCTGGACAGGCTGTTTTCATAGGCGCCCATATCTGGTTTTAAACTCGGCCGCACATTGCCCTCAATATCCGTGCTTGGGGCGCCGGTTGCCGTCCCTGCGCCGATGCAGGGGGAATAATCAGTAAGACGGTAGTTGCTATTTGCGGGATTAGCGAAAAGCGGGTCCGCATCAATGTTGCCCGTACCGGAAAAACCGCCCCCGATCGATGAATAGCTAACTGCCATGGAATTCGAGGTATTCTGCGTATTCCCGTAAATAATGCAATTCTTTACTTCCAGCACACCATCACTTCCGCTGCCGCCGCTGAAACCGGTCGTATTGCCTGTTATGGTACAATTGATGATTTTTGGCGCGTGCGGATTCGTATCCATGAACAGGCCGGTCAAATTATTATAAATCAGGCAATTTTTGAGTTCACTGGCCGAGTAATAAAAAGACACGGCCCCATAACTCCCATCGGTTGTATTGGTACAATGGCTGATGATGCAGTTTACTATGGTTGGGCTGGCATCATTGATTGATAGGGCGCTGCCCCGCAGGTTGCCCCCATCCCTGACATGAAATCCGTCCAGGATGGCGGATGATGTTTCACTGTCATTAAACCGCACCACGGCAATGCTGCTATTTGCAGGTTTGATTACTGTATGGTTCGCTCCGCTATTACTTTTTAACAGGATATTTTTCCCGTTGAATTTAATATTCTCTGTATAGGTCCCGGCATAGACTAAAACAGTATCGCCATCCGAAGCGGCGTCAATGGCGGCCTGAATCGTGGCATAATTTCCCGTTCCGTCTTTTTTTACCGTGATGACAAATTCGGATGGGGTTGCGCTCACATCGCTGGTCTTGCTGCTTTCATTACCCCCATTATCCACCGCTGAAATGCGGTAGTAATAGGTGATGCCGTTGGTGAGACCGGTAATCGTTTTTGTTGTGTCAGACGCACTCGTGGTTGAATCCACTTTCGTGGTCGGACTGGCAGATGTGCCGCCATAGATATAATATTTGGCAATACCGCTTTCCCTGTTGGCATTCCAGGTGAGGATAACTTTCCCGTTTCCGGGAGTTGCCACCAGACCGGTAGGAATAGATGGTGCAGATACATCAAGACTCCCGTCGGACCTATATTTGGCAATAAACACATCCGATTTACCGGCGGAAGTCAGTTGGGTGGTTTCCGAAATGGGGTCAAAGTCCACTGTGCCGCTGAAATAACCCGTGAGGAAAACATTGCCACTGCCATCCATTGAAATGCTTTTACCAATGTCACTTGAAGCGCCGCCAACCCCTTTGGCCCACACCAGATTTCCATTCGAATTGTATTTGGCAAAAAAGATGTCATAAACGTTGTTTGATGTAAGTTCGGTGGTCTCTGAACCGGGGTCAAAGTCAACCGTTAATCTGAAATAGCCCGTCAGGTAGACGTTCCCACCGGCGTCCACCGTAATACCCTTGCCCTCATCAAGGTGACCCGCTCCGATACCTTTTGCCCATACCAGATCACCGCCTGAATCATACTTGACCATAAAGATGTCCGATTCCCCGGAAATATTGCCGGCGTCTGAACCGGGATCAAAGTCCACTGTCCCATCAAACTGACCAGTCGCGAGTACATTCCCGCCTGCATCCACCGTGATGGCCGACCCTCGATCAATCCAACTGCCGCCGGCGCTTTTCACCCACACCAGTTCGCCGCCGGCATTGTATTTGGCAAAAAAGGCATCCCAGTGTCCGTTTGAAGTAAGATTGGTAGTCCCTGAACCGGGATCAAAGTCCACCGTCTCGATGAAATCACCTGTGAGGTAAATATTTTCGCTGGCGTCCACCTTAATGCTGTAACCATGGTCATTGTTTCTTCCACTGAGGCCTTTCGCCCAGACGAGGTTCCCGTCGGAATTGTACTTGGCGAAAAAGATGTCAGAACCGCCACCGGAAATAAGATTAGTGGTCCCAGAACCAGGGTCAAAGTCAACGGTTCTGTGAAAAGATCCTGTTAAGTAAACATTGCCACTGGCATCTAATGCTATACTGTTACTCTTGTCACCGAATGAGGCCCCCAGACCTAGGGCCCATACCAACTCCCCGCTGGAATTGTACTTAGCGAAAAAGATATCCTCCCTTCCCGCGGAGGTAAGATTGTTGGCCCCTGGGCCGGGATCAAAGTCCACCGTTTCTCGGAAGTAACCTGTCAGGTAAACATTATCGCTGGCATCCACCGCAATGCCGTAACCCCTGTCATCTGCGCTTCCCCCTATACCGTGGGCCCATAGCAGCGCCCCGCTTGAATCGTACTTGGCAATGAAGATATCCTCTTTGCCGGATGAAGTAAGATTGCTAGTTCCTGAACCGGGATCAAAGTCAGCCGTTCCTTCAAAATAACCTGTCACGTACACATTTTTGCTTCCATCCACGGCGATGGATAATCCATAATCTGAACCAGCTCCGCCTAAACCCCTGGCCCAGGTGTCGGCTGGGTAGGTATCGAGGGGTGTGGCACTCACATCGCTGGTCTTGCTGCTTTCATTACCCCCATTATCCACCGCTGAAATGCGGTAGTAATAGGTGATGCCGTTGGTGAGACCGGTAATCGTTTTTGTTGTGTCAGACGCACTCGTGGTTGAATCCACTTTCGTGGTCGGACTGGCAGATGTGCCGCCATAGATATAATATTTGGCAAAATCGCTTTCACTGTTTTGAGACCACTTCAGCGTGACCTTGGCATAACCGGCGGTGGCCGTGAGGCTGGTGGGTGTGGCGGGTTGCCCAACTAATAAAGTAGTGACAACAGAAGCAATGATAATCTTACGGTCCATTCCCTACCTCCTCCGCCAATCACAAATTTGCGGAAGTTCCCACCTATGCCATGGTGCCGGTAGGCAGGTCAAACTCCCGCAAAATATTTTGATTAATGTGGGACAACCATCTTTGGTTGTCCACCACAAGCAGGGATGATTGTCGTACAATATATTAATTCGCATTGACAACCCCCTTGCCTAAGCCATTCAACTGAATAGGTTGGTCATCCGGATCCACTAATTCTGATTCGGTCGTAAACTGTATTTGGGTCTGGCCCGGTACGCGGGTATTGAAAACCACCAGGGCCACATCCCCCGTCCCGGAAACCGATTCACCATTACCCCCTAAATAAAATGAAAAAATGTCCAATACGCCGGCATTGTCTTCATAAATGAAGATGGGCGCCTGGCTGCCACTGAAAAAACTCCCCAAACTGACACTTGAGACTGTCAGTTTTGTATTATCATACTGGATCTGGGCATGAACGCCGCCAACACCGGTGACTTCCAAGGCATAGACATTCACCACCACCGTTCCCCCGACGGTGGTTTCAATTTTATCCGGATAGAAGACCAAAGCTGGCGGGATGGTATTATCCGTGTCCAGTGGATTATCGAAGGGTACTTCAGGGATTTCGCAGGCTAAAAAAATTAACATCATGATTGTCATTCTGACCCTGAGAGGAACGAAGGGGAAGAATCTCAAGCGAAAGTTAACCATAAATCGAATGCTTGAGATTCTTCGTCCCGCTTTAGCAGTCCTCAGAATGACATTGTTTACGTTTTTCAAGCGACTTGAACAGGACGTGCCGTCCTGTTCAGGGACGTTGGGATTCATATTGTGTTTATCTGATTTCAACGCATTCCCTCAAAAGTTTTTGAATCCAACGCAAGGGATAACCTCAGTTGCGGTTGGCGCATTTCAGGATGATACACAAAATCAAATCGGGTCTTTTTCGCAGCCATATTCTCCTTCGGCCCGGTCAGGAGCGCGTGGACCACATTGATGGCCCACAACCCTCCGGCGGCATAGAGCATGGTGGTAAGCTGGTCGTTGGCAGCGACAACATCATCCAGCGCTTCCTGGGTCTGTACTTTAAAGTTTTGAATTTGGGCCGGGTCTGTGGCGCTTTCATACTGTTGATGAAAATTGGTTGCATCATCATAGGCCGTTTGGTAGGTACTGTATGAAATAAATGCAAGCGCCCCCAAAACCAGCTCGCCGCCCAGGAAAGTCCAGCCCGTTAATTTTCGACCTGAATACAACTGTCCCCAACCAGGGAGAACTGTAGAGCGAATCACAGCGCCAAAACGGGTTTTAGCCTTAGCACCTGCCACGACACCCCTTCTGCTATTCAGTAAGTCTCGAGGCGGGTTGAGGCCCATCATTTCCCAGGCTAATATTTCGATTTCGGTGATCAGGCCATCCACTTCACCGGTGTAGGTGGTATTTTTGGTTCTGGCGGCGGCGCCGGTGGCCACTTCAAACATTTTGGCATCAATGGTGTAGGTCTTCCCCAGTTTGCCGATGGCGCCATTGATCATGAACTGGACACCTAACAGGGCGCCAACCTCAGCGGCGCATTCCTCGGAGGTACATTCGGCGGATTGGAAGCCTTGTTCTTCCATGATCTCAGTCATGGCCCTGCGGTCCACCAGGAGGGCCATACCGGTGTTGTTAATTTCCGTGGCAAATCGGTCGGTCAGTGTTTGCGCTTCCAAAATGCTGATGCCCCGGGGATCAAAATCCAGGATGGCCACCGTCATTTTGTCTTCGGCTTTACCAGCAATGCGTTTCAGCAGCAGGCGGGATGGCGCACTGAGGCCGACGATTTCCCAGGCCAGGATTTCCATCTCAAGAATAAGTCCGGAAACCTCCCCTTCATAGGTGACGGTTTTGGCTCGCACTGCGGCGCCGGTGGTCACCGATACCATTTTTGCATCTATGGTATAAGAATCACCCAGTTTGCCGATGGAACCGCTAATCATGAACTGCGCACCCAGAAGTTCCCCCACCTCGGCGGCACATTCATCAGTGGTACAACCGGACTGCTGGAGACCTTGTTCCTGGAGAATTGTTTCCAGCATTTTGCGATCAATCAGATGGATGGCTTCGGTGTTGGCCGCTTCAGATCGAAGGCGCTCGGTGAGTGTTTCTACTTCATAAACGGGTAGGCCTTTGGCCTCAAAATCGAGGATGGCGACAGCGGGCGGGGATGTAGTTTGGGCGTTGGGTGAGGCACTCAAGATTTGGCAAAGCACTGCCAAGAGTATTTTTGTAAATGTAATTTTTGACTGCATAACGAAATTTTAGGCCCATCCGTAACTGCAGCTACCCCTTAGTGAAGCAAAATTCTTACATATTCCCTATATCAATCAAGGAGTAATTGGTTGATGTGATAATTATCACATTCAAAATGCATGAATAAGTAAAATTCTCAACATAAAGTAAAACTATAACTGATAAGGGACAACCATCCCCTGCTTACTTGTACGGCGGACAGGCAAGGATGCCTGGGGAACAATTAGATGACCAGAATAAATAAAAAAAGTCCTTTCGAGCCTTTTTTGCCGGAGCGATCCCGATTTCTATCGGGACTACCCCATGCACTCCATGCATGTGCGCCACCTAAACTATTTTTAAATATAAAATAAGGGCCCTTATTATTTTAAATCGTCGGAGCGACAGGATTTGAACCTGCGACCCCTTGCACCCCATGCAAGTGCGCTACCGGGCTGCGCCACGCTCCGATTAATTATTTATGCAAATCGTCTAAAATAGACTTCAATTCACTACGAATTTTAATCAATAATTCTATATCAACTCCAGTTATGGATTGAGAATTTTGATCATCCTCCTCCGCGCTATCCCCCTCATCACTGAGCATATTCCGTGCACCTTCGATGGTAAATTTTTGATTATAGAGCAAATCTTTAATTCGCAGAATAAGGTCAATATCCTTCTGCCGGTAAGTCCTGTTTCCTGCCTTATTTTTTGACGGACTTAACTGTTTAAATTCTGTTTCCCAATAACGAAGTACATATTGCTTCAACTCTGTAATTGTGCTGACTTCGCCAATGGAATAATATAGCTTTTTGATCGACTGTGGGTTGGAGTCCATTTAAAATACCTATTCAACTGTTCCTTCATATTAATCAAGAAACTATGTTAAAACAAGCGTTATAGCGGAAAAAGAAACGATTTAAGCTATTGCTTCATCCGGCGATGTGTACGGCATTCCAAAGGCGTCCGAAACACCATGATGTGTTACCAACCCACGATAGGTATTCAACCCCTGCAATAGCGCCTCGTCCGATTTTAAGGCATTTAAAATGCCCAGGTTGGCCAGTTTTTGCACGTATGGATTGGTTGCATTGGTCAGTGCCGTGGTTGAGGTAAAGGGTACCGCCCCCGGCATATTGGCGACGCAATAATGAATGATGCCGTCCACTTCATATATGGGGTGCTCGTGGGTTGTTGGTTTGCATGTTTCAATGCATCCCCCCTGATCCACAGCTACGTCAACCACAACAGTGCCCTCATGCATGATGCTCAGCATTTCCCTGGTCACGAGGTTGGGCGCTTTTGCCCCGGGGATTAAAACGGCGCCAATCAGCAAGTCCGTCCCCGGAAGTAACTCCTGGAGGTTGTATTGGTTGCTGTAAATAGTCCGCACGTTTTTGGGCATAATTTCGTCAAGGTAGCGCAAACGATTTAAGTTTACATCAAGGATGTTCACATTGGCACCCAGTCCCGCAGCGATATGTGCTGCGTTTGTACCGACGATTCCACCGCCTAGAATTGTTACCGTTCCCGGTTCAACCCCTGGCACGCCACCAAGAAGTTTTCCTCGGCCACCATGGAATTTTTCCAAATATTTCGCACCTTCTTGAACGGACATCCGACCTGCCACCTCACTCATAGGTATAAGCAAGGGCAATGAGCCATCTTTGAGCATGATAGTTTCGTATGCAATGGCAGTGGCGCCGGATTTGAGAAATCCTTTGGTCAAGGATTCATCGGCAGCGAAGTGAAAATAGGTGAATAAGGTTGTATCCTTATGGCACATCTTCACTTCTTCCGGTTGAGGCTCTTTCACTTTGACCACCATTTCAGCGTTTGCAAAAATTTCCTTCGGCGAGGAAACGATTTTACATCCCACTGATTCATAGTCTGTATCAGAAAACCCTGAAGAAAACCCTGCACTTTGTTCAACCAACACCTCATGGCCGAACTTTGTTAATTCCAACGCCACGTGCGGTGTAAGCGCCACCCTGTTTTCGTGGGATTTGATTTCTTTAGGCGTACCAACGATCATTGACTTAATTCCGAATTAAAATGATTAGTTTCTTCTGAATGGACGTCTGCCTCCGCCCTGACGACCGCGGCCATTGCTTCTGGGGCCACGATGGCCTTCATGGGGCGGGCGTTCCACCCATCCTTCCGGTTTTTCCAGCAATGCTTTCCGGCTGAAGTCTAATCGTCCCTGGTCATCCACTTTAATAAGTTTGACCTTAACCGGATCACCGGGCTTAACCACATCTTCGACTTTTTCGACACGATGCCATTCTAATTCAGAAATGTGGATTAAACCTTCACGGCCCGGGGCAAATTCAACAAAAGCACCGAAACTCATCAGTCTGGTGATGCTGCCGTCAAATTCCATGCCGACTTCCGGTTCCAGGGTAATGGCCCGAACGATATCAATTGCTTCCTGGCACCGTCGTAAATCCAGGCTGGCCACGGTTACAATTCCGTCATCATCTACGTTAACATCACATTCGGTGTCCGCAATGATCTTCTTAATGGTTTTACCACCGGGGCCAATCAAGCCACCGATTTTCTCAGGATTGATTTGCAGGGAAAGCACTTTCGGTGCATATTTGGACATTTCCATCGGTTCTGGAACCGCTTCATACATGAGATCTAAAATATGGTTACGGCCCGCTTTCGCCTGGGCCAAAGCTTCTTCCATTAATTCGAAAGAAATTCCTTCAATTTTCAAATCCAACTGAATCGCTGAAATACCTTCCCGGGTACCGGCAACTTTGAAATCCATATCACCCAAATGGTCTTCTGCACCCAGAATGTCACTCAACACGGCATGACGGTCACCATCTTTGATGAGCCCCATGGCAATACCGGCCACATGGCCCTTGGTAGGCGCACCGGCATTCATCAGGGCTAATGACCCGCCACAAACGGACGCCATTGATGAAGAGCCATTGGATTCCAGTATTTCAGACACGATGCGAATGGTATAGGGGAAATCTTCATATTCCGGAAGAATTTCCTTAATCGCACGTTCAGCAAGATTTCCGTGACCGATTTCTCTCCTGCTGGTAAAACCGATACGGCCAACTTCACCGACACAATAGGGCGGGAAATTGTAATGCAGCATGAATTTCTTTTTGGTATCCACATCCATACTGTCAATAATCTGTTCGTCGCTGGGAGTACCCATTGTTAGGACAACTAATGCCTGGGTTTCTCCACGGGTAAATAAAGCAGAACCATGGGTTCGAGCTAATAGCCCCGTATCAATTGTGATTGGACGGATTTCAGTCGTTTTACGACCGTCCGAACGAACCGCGTCAGAAAGGATCTGTTCGCGGAAAGCTGTTTTTAATTGGTCATCGATAAAACCTTTGATCAATTTTTCAGATTCAGGATAAGATTCAACAAATGCTTCCTGTGCTTCTTCATGCAAGGCAGCAATCAGGTTTTCACGTTCAGCTTTGTCTCCGGTCTTAATGGCGGCATCGATTTTACTGGTCACTAAATCTGAAACGGCTTTGGCCAATTCTTCATTGGTTTCATCTTCAGGGATATCCCGTTTAACGATGTCCAGTTGATCAACCAGGTTTTTCTGGAGTTGAATGATTTCTTTAATTGGTCCGTGGGCAAATTTCATTGCTTCCAGGAATTCTTCTTCCGTGATGAGTTTGGCTTCACCTTCAACCATCACGATGGTTTGTTCGTTTCCGGAAACAACAATTTCCATATCCGAATCGGCCATCTGAGAGCGGGTTGGGTTTGCGATGAAATCACCATTAATCCGTCCCACGCGAACCGTCGCAATTGGGCCATTAAATGGAATATCTGAAATCATTAAGGCAGTAGAAGCGCCCACACCGGCTAATACGTCAGACATATTTTCACCATCACTGGACAGAGCCGTAATGATAACCTGTGTTTCACATTTAAATGATTTTGGGAATAACGGACGAATCGGCCGGTCCGTTAAACGGCTGGTTAAAATTTCATGCTCAGAAGGACGAGCTTCCCGCTTGAAAAAGCCACCGGGGATTTTCCCGCCGGCATAATGGCGTTCACGGTATTCAACCTGCAAGGGGAAGAAATCAATATCTTCCCGCGCTTGTTTCGCCGCATTTACAGCTACCAGTACGGATGTTTCTCCGTGGGTAACAATAACTGACCCGGATGATTGGCGGGCAACATGTCCGGTCTCAATCGAGAGCGTACTCCCATTGATTTGCATTTCTTGTCTTTTCATTGTATTCTCTTATTTCTTGTATTAGGTGCGGCGAATGGACAATTCTTGTGTCACATTCAGGTATGAGTCGGGATTCGTCCGACGGAGATATTTTAAAAGTTTTTTACGCTGGGCGACCAGCATGACCAATCCACGACGTGAATGGTTATCTTTTTTATTTGCTTTAGCGTGCTCGGTCAGGGATCTGATTCTGGACGTCAATAAAGCGACTTGTACTTCTGATGATCCGGTATCTTTTTCATCTTTACCGAATTGTTTTACAATTGCTTGTATTTGTTCATTTGTTAAGGACATTTTGTCTCCTAGTTATATTTCTGCATCAATCTCATGCAGAACTGTTTATCTTTCTTTAACTGTTTAATTAAATCTTGAGGATCAGAGAATTTTTGCTCATCTCGAATCCGTTCTAAAAATTCTACAGTAATCATCTTTCCGTAGAGATCATCCAACTCCTGATCAAAAAAGTGAACTTCCATCACGAAATCTTTCTCATCGAAGGTTGGACGAACTCCTAAATTACACATTCCATAGAGATTATTTCCATTAATCCTTCCACGGATGCAATACACCCCATTGGCCGGAATTAACTGGTTTTTCTCTTCAGGAATAAAGTTTGCCGTGGGGAACCCGAGGCCTTTACCCCGCCCTGCCCCATGGATGACGTGTGCCTCAAATCCATACACCCATCCCAATTCGAAGGAAGCCCTACGGACAAACCCTTGCTTGATCAATTCTCGAATATGGGTGCTGGATATGGTAATATTTTCATCGGATATGGGTTCAACAATATCTACTGAAAAGCCGTTTTCGCTTCCGAAATTTTTTAGGAATTCAGGTGATCCTTCCCGATTGTGGCCAAAATGATGATCATAGCCTACAATCACACGAGATGGGTCAAAATTCTTAACTACGATATCTTTAAGAAAATCCCCGGCCCTGATTTCTGAAAATGGTTTGTCAAAAGGAATGACCACCACAACATCCAGGTGGCAGGATTCCATGATTTCCAATTTTTTATCGATATGCATCAACAGGGACAATTTTTTGCCGGACTCCAACACATGACGCGGATGGGGCTCAAAGGTAATTAGGACGGATTTTGCATCTTTGGATTCAGCGACGGATTTCACTTTTTTAATGATTTCCTGGTGGCCGCGATGACAGCCGTCGAAAGTACCGATGGTGACCACACTGCCGGGATGACTTGGAATACTATCTAATGTGCGGTAGACATCCATTCCGCTTCAAATTCCTTTATGTGTACTGAATCATGAATGAGAAAGTCCCCGACAGCCGTACGCTGTAATTCGGTTAAATGACCGACTGTTCCCAGCTTTTTGGCTATATCCTGCCCCAATACCCTGATATAGGTCCCCTTAGAACAGGTGACGGAAAAATCAATTTCATCTTCGCGGAGGTCGTGCAATTGAATGTCTTCAATCGTTACAACCACTGGTTCCCGTTCTACCGATAGATTTTTTCGCGCCAATTTATACAGTCGTACACCATCCACCTTTTTCGCCGAATACATGGGTGGTATTTGTTCGTATGGGCCGATAAAATATTTTAGCACTGATTCAACCGAGGCCTGATCCAGTTCCGGGACTGGTTTCGTATTAATTGGTTTGCCTTCTAAGTCCAGGGTGTCTGTTTCAATTCCCAGTTTTAAAATGGCTCTGTAGGATTTTGAACTACCTGAAATTTTAGTCAATTTTTTGGTATCAACACCGCTGCCGATAATTAAAACACCTTCAGCAAAAGGATCCAATGTACCGCCATGGCCAACTTTCCTTTCCCGGGTAATACCACGGATTTTTTTGACCACATCAAAGCTGGTCCAACCAATCGGTTTATATATATTAAAAATCATGGGTGTTAATCGTCAGAATCCAACTGGTGGAAAATGGTATCCAGTTTCTGGGTATAGGCCATGGTATCGTCATAGAAAAATTTGAGTTGGGGCGTATATTTAATACGGAGTTCCTGCCCTAAAAATTTACGAAAGGCCTTGGTGCGGTTATTCATTTCCTGTTGAATATTCTCGATTGTTTTTTTCTTCTGCACGACGCTGAAAAAAACTTTGGCATTTTTTAAATCGGGAGATACAGTAACGCGGGAAAAGGTTACAAACCCCAAATCGGATAAATCGATAAATTGGGTCTGAATCTTTCCAAGGATATGCTGGATTTCATTGGCGACCCGCTCTGTACGCTTAAAGGGTCGTTCGGATCTCAACTGAGTTCTAATGTCCTTTTAATCGATTTCAATTCGTAACACACAATAATATCCCCTTCCTTGAATTTGGAGAAATTATCAAGGCCGATACCACATTCAAATCCTTCACGGATTTCTTTGGCATCATCTTTAAGATGTTTCAATGAATTTATTTCGCCCGAAGCAATTTCTTCGTCGTCACGGAGGACGCGCGCTTTCGCATTCCGGACGATTGTACCTTCGGTAACTTTGGAACCGGCAATAAACCCGATTCTTGGAATTTTAAAGGCCGCCTGCACCAGCGCCCTGCCAAGTACTTCTTCAACCGTTTCCGGCTCCAGCAGTCCTTCAAGCGCCAAGGTAACTTCTTCGACGGCATTATAGATCACATTGTAGGAGCGAATTTCGACACCTTCCTGCCTAGCCTGAAGTTTTGCATTTGAAGATACCTGTACATGAAAGCCAATAATCACTGCTTTAGATGCAGCAGCTAAAAGCACATCTGATTCAGAAACCATCCCAACTGATTTATGAATGACTTGAACACCGACTTCCTCATTGGCAATTTTTTCCAATTGTTCGGATAAGGCTTCAATAGAACCATCTACATCACCTTTAATAATAATCGGCAGGTTTTTGATTGAACCTTCTTTAATGAGCGCGGACATGGCATCCAATGACTGGGCAGCAATTTTCTTTTGGTCAATTTCACGTTTCAGTCGCTGGCGTTCGGATGCAATGCGTTTAATTTCACGTTCATCTTCAACGACTGCGAATATATCTGCAGATTGGGGCACCTGGTCAAATCCAAGAATCTGAACCGGATCTGAAGGACCTGCTGCTTTAATTCTTTGTCCCCGTTCGTTCATCATGGCGCGAACTTTACCGGAAATACTGTTACAAATAAAAGGATCACCAATTTTCAATGTGCCTTTTTGAATGAGGACAGTTGCAATTGGGCCATGGCCTTTATCCAGTTTCGCATCAATTACGGTTCCACGGGCCAAGGTATCCTGGTTCGCTTTCAGTTCAAGCATTTCAGCTTCAACTAACATGGAAGCTAACAGGTCGTCAACGCCCTGCCCTGTTTTAGCTGAAATGGGGATTGCTTGAATTTTCCCGCCCCAATCTTCAACCAGCACATTGTGTTCAGATAATTCACGCTTAACCCGTTCAGTATCAATATCGGGTAAATCGATTTTATTTATGGCGATAATCAATGGCACTTTTGCTGCCTTTGCATGGTCAATTGCTTCCACTGTTTGGGGCATCACGCCATCATTTGCAGCGACAACCAAAACCACCATATCGGTTACCTGCGCACCGCGCGCGCGCATGGCAGTAAAAGCTTCGTGACCAGGGGTATCTAAAAAGGTTACAGAATTTCCGTCTTTAAGTTCAACCCTGTGGGCACCAATATGCTGGGTAATCCCTCCGGACTCGCCCCCGACGACATTGGTTTCACGAATATAATCCAACAAGGAGGTCTTCCCGTGGTCCACATGACCCATCACAGTTACGACGGGTGAACGCCCAACCGCTTTTTCAATATCTTCTTTCGAATCATCGAGGGTGAACAGTTCTTCACCGATATCTTCTAATTTTTCAGCAGTATATCCAAATTCTTCTGCCAATAATTCAATAACATCCCAGTCCAAACGCTGATTTATTGTCGCTAAGACACCGAGACCCATACATTTTTGAATAATGTCATTCGGTCTAGTATTAAAAATTTTAGATATTTCATCGACACTGGCAAATTCAGCTATTTTAATCGGTTTAGCCTCAACTTCGGATATGTCCTCATGGTGAATATCCTTATCTTTTTTATAAACCTTCTTTTTGGCTCTAGTATCAATTTTTGCCGTGATTTTTCGAACCGTTTCAACAGCAGATTTTGATGATTTGGCATCGGTCTTCTTTCTTTGCTCCGTCCGGCGGTGGGTGGTCCCCTTACCAACCTGGGCTTCAATTTCCGATAGATCAATCTTGCGCAGTTTCTTTTTAGGCTTTTGTGCTTCCTGTTTCTTTTTTTCTACTTCTTCTTTAGCGGTCTTTTCTTCTCTCTCCTTACGCTCAGCCTCTTCTCTTGCTTTACGATCAGCTTCTAACTTGGCCTTTTCTTCTTCCTCAGCTGCGCGTATCTTAGCTTCTTCTTCCCGGCGCTTCTGTTCAACTTCTGCTATTTTCTTTTCTTCAACTTCCAGTTTTCGTTGATCTTCCAGAGAAAGCAGTTTCAGTTTTTTATTCGCTTTTTGCTGTTCTTTAATGCGCGTATCATGGATTTCACGCCGCACCTGCTCTTTACGATATCGCTCAATGGATTCTTTGTCCTTATGGAATTCGCCCAGGATAATGTGGTAGGTCTCTTCACCGACCGGCGCCATATGGCTGCCCACTTCTATCCCTTTCCCTTTTAAAAAGGACAAGATTTCCGTATGGGAAATGTTCAGTTCTTTTGCGATTTGAAATATGCGACGTTTGGCCATGTATTTATGATTCTACTTTTTCTAATTCTTCTTCGGTGGATTCAGCGGTTTCGGTTCCCGGTGAACTGTCTTCCGCTACTTCTACTTCGGCAGCTTCTTCACCAGGTTCATTCACTGCTACAGTTTGGATTTCCCCTTCGTCGCCATCTGGTTGGTCAGTTTCAACTTCTTCCTCAGTCGATTTTTCAGCCTGATTTGCTTCGACGAATGCCTGGACAGCATCATAGATTTTTTCCAGAGTTGAGTCAGCGACACCTTTAACCTCAAGCAGTTTATCTTCCTCAGCATTTAATAATTCTGAAACTGTTGATACGCCATTTTCACTGAGTGGCTTCACAGCACGAGCCGGCATACCGGGGATATCCGCTAAGAGCGTTTCTTGTTCAATCCGTTTACGGTCGTACTCTTTCTTACCGAAAGCATCAATACGGTATTCGGTTACATTGGCTGCGAGATTTACGTTCACACCGCCCCGGCCAATGGCAAATTCAAGATCATCATCGTCAAAAATGGCGATACAATATTTGCGATCGTCATCAATGTATAGGTCCAATGGTTTGGCCGGTGATAAGGCCCGGGAAATCAAAATTTCAGATTGCTCACTGTAATTTATGATGTCAATCTTTTCATTGTTTAATTCACGCACAATCGCCTGGATTCTGCTACCGCGCATGCCAACGCACGCACCGACAGGATCAATACGACGATCATGGGATTGAACAATAATTTTTGCCCGCTCTCCCGGATGCCTGGAAATGGAGCGAATTTCAATATTGCCATCTTCAATTTCAGGTACTTCCATTTCAAACAATTTGTACAGGAAGTGGTTGTCACTGCGCGAGATTACGATGTCAGGACCGCGGGAGGTAATTTCGACTGATTTAATGATGGCGCGAATGGAATCACCGCGACGATACCGCTCTGATTTTATTGTTTCTTTGCGCGGCATCCGCAATTCGGCATGCTCAATGTTGACAAAGGTATTATCCCGTTGGACTTGATGAACGGTCCCAATGACAATTTCTCCGACACGATTAGCATAATCTTCGTAGATGTATTTTTTCTCAACATCCTGCAAACGCTGAGAAAAGAACTGTTTCGCCATATGGATGAGTCGGCGACCAAAAATCAATGGGTCAATAATTTCAACATAGGTATCCCCGACTTCCAGTTCATCGGCCATTTCCGGGTCAACTTTACGCACCTCATCCAATGTGATTTCCATTACCGGATCATCAACATCTTCAACGATTGTCTTTTCGACATAAATTTCGAATTCACCCTTATCCAGGTTAACGATGACACTACAATTACTGGCATCTCCTCGTTCACGCTCAACCATATGGAGGAACAAACCCTCCAGGATTGAACCGAGTTCTGAACGCTCGACGTTTTTCTCGCGAGCGATTTCTGAAAAAACTTCAATTAATTCTCTATTAACCAAAACGCCTCCAAAATGGACTAGAATTTGATTTCAACTTTAGCTGTATCAATTTCATCAAACTGAAACCAGCTTTTAACACCATCAGACGACAAGCCTTCAAAACTACTATCGCTGACTTGACAGACTTCAACCGCCTTGGGTTCTGATTCCCCTATCTGCCACACAAGCACAGTCCTGCCTATATTCTTTTTGAATTGAACCGGATGCTTTAAGGGCGCATCCAAGCCCGGTGATGTCACCTCAAGCTGAAAACCGCCAGGATAAGCTTCATCCAGGAAACCTGAGTCCCGAACGGACCTTGCGATTCTGGTCGTCATTTTCAGGTCCACAGGCTCTGATCCATCAATAATAATTTGCACTTTGGACTGTGACGCGTTCACCACAAAATCCAGGAGAACCAAGTGATCCGGGATCAATTCTGCTATTTTATTTTTCAATGTGCTCATGTCTATGTAAAAGAAAAGTGGGTTGGGCAACCCACTTTTCAGCCGAGAAATTACATGTTTTTGTGGGTCATTCAAAGACTAATTCAACCCTGTTCAATACTGACACTTGGAGAGACATGGTTTACACATTGATAATTTAAGTTATCTATTTTTT
>CAYFJU010000016.1:0-46860 GCA_964343505.1 uncultured bacterium | reverse complement strand
TTGCTATTATGGAACTTACAGCTTTTCATGTTATGCCAACTAGTCTTGACCCTAATATAAAATTTTCTAGAACTTAACCCTGTATAATTACCATAATTCTACTGATTTTACCCCGAATTTTAGCCAAATTATTAGATATGTCTGAAAATTTCTTACTTTTGAAAAAAGTAAAAAAAGGGCCACTGTCTCCCCGCCTGATCGACATGCAGGCAATATTTTTCTTGGTGTAAAAATATCGTCCGCTGTTTTTGGACAAACTGGTGGTCTCAAAAACATACCGTTTTATGCCATAGAAAAATTAATCCACCGTGAATTCTAAAAAATAATTGTCTGAAGCCTACCCGCTTAAGCTGTTCAACATCAGAGTGACAACGTTTCTACTTCTTACGACAATAACAAAAAAGCCCCGATATTCATCGGGGCTTTTTTTAGTCTTTAAAGAATCTAAATCAGATTAGAATCTGACCGTAAGACCCATGTTAAAGTATCTTGGTATACCAAAAAATACTTCCGCACTGTCTGCATCATGATCTTTATCCCAGGCATTGTACTGACTGTTATCCGTTGCATCCTGAATGTATGTTGCATCAGCCAGGTTGAATACATGAGCAAATACCTGCAGGTTAGCACCGGCAATCTGCATAGGAAGGTTATAGTAGGCGTGGAGGTCCATTTTGCTGTACCCCGGTGCCTTCCAAACCTGCTCCCTGTCTGCCGTGCCGCCTTCGACTTCACGGGCTGCCGGGCTCCAATCAGCATAATTATTATCATACTTATTGAATACCAGCTGTGCCTTTAACCCTGGGATAGGTGTCAGGGTGGCACCAAAGACCATACCGGTTTGGGGCATGTCCCCAACTTTCAGGTCTTTTAGTGCATAAGTGTAGGTGGTCTGCTTGGTTCCGGTATCAGTGTATTCCTGGTAATTACCAGTAGCATCATCCTTAAAATACCAATTACCAAAAGAAGCAGCGAAGTCTAACCGAAGTATATCGATGACTTGGGCTGATCCTTCTAACTCAAAACCAGTATGGTTTTGATCAACACCTTTTAGGAAAATAACATCGGTGTCACCACTGGATCCTTGACCGGTTGTCACAGATTTGGTTTGGTTCCTGTCAATCCATTGGGTGTTATAGTAACTAGCCTTCAGTGCATACTTTTCTGAGTTGTAGTTCAAACCAAATTCCATGCTGTTGAACTTTTCATTGTCAGGATCAGAAGCAACGGTCCCGTCAAAATAGATTACATTATCCATGATTGGCGGTTTCTCAACGTACCCATAGTTACCAAATACAGAAATGTTATTATTAACATCATACATCGCACCACCCTTAACCTGGATTGCGCTGATGCCGGGAGATTTAATAACCTCATCCGCTACGGTAAAATGATCTTGATATGAATATTCGATAGTTGAAGTACCGACCATACCATATGCATTAAGAGGGCCGGATGTATAATTACCTTGTCCATAAAACCCGAGCCAGTCGACCGTGGTTTCATTATGATACGCAATTATATCACCCAAACCTCTTTTTCTTCCACTGGGATAGTTTTTATCAGCATAATTGATGAAAAATTCGCCACCCAACAGATCACGAACTTCACGGGCATGCTCGATACCGGCTGTTCGCCAGTCAACACCAAACTGTAGTTTCATAGCATCATTCATGTCATAACTCAGCTTTGAAATAACGCCATAGGTATTTTGCCGGTTGATACTATTTCTCAAGATACCGATTGATTCACCTACTTGCTTGGATCGTGTCTTTTTCTGGAAATTGTAACTGGTCTTTCCATCTGAATTGATTTCAATCGTTTTATTCCAGTCACGGGTCCATGGTGATGGGCCATAGTAAAACTTGTGGTTATCTGCATCACCTTTCCCTGTTGCATCACGCGTAACGACTTTACCGTAAGTACCGGTACCACCACCGGAACCACCGGACCAATACATGATTGATGATAGTCTCATTTTATCATTGATGGTATAAAAGTGGTTTAGATTAACGAGGGGTTTATGAAAGTAGTTTTCCCGTTCGTTCAAGTAGTTCGGGTCATGACGATCCACGGTGCGTGCACCATACATGTACCAATACTGCTTTCCGGTGTAAGAAGAGTTTACAGGGGCCCAATTTTGGTTGAACAACCTTGGGTCACTACTTGCACCTGAAATCGCTTCAGGATTCGTGAATTCACCTTTTGAATCGGGATAGCTTTTTCCATTCCAAATGGCTTCACCTTCATAGCCATCCATGCCTGTTGCGAAGTTTGGGTCATAGACACCCGCATTCTGTTTATATAGGTTTTGGCCGTGGCGCTGGGGAGCACCGATGGCGTACAGCTCAAACCGGTTTTTATCATTCGCTGCATAGCTGGCGCCAAAATAGTAAGCCCAGGCATCGGTCCAGGTTTTGTCAATGATACCGTCGCCTGTTTTACGAACGATCGTAGCACTAAATGCCATTTTATCGTTGACTAACCCTGTATTGAGATTTGCAGTGGTTTTTAAGAATCCTCCGGCACCAATCTCTTGTTTGAATTTACCGCCGCGTTTCAAAGCAGTTGGGTCCGTAATGATGTTCATCGTTCCGCCAATGGAAGGGGTAGCCAGGTTTACGGCAGAAAGACCGCGCTGCATTTGGATGGAAGATGTGGCGTCGCCAACACCATCCCAGTTAGACCAATAGACCCAACCGTTTTCCATATCATTCTGCGGTACACCATTGATCATTACAGCAACATTACGCTGGTTAAACCCACGTACGTTGATGCGAGCATCACCGGCGCCACCGCCTTGTTGAGTTGCATAAACACTCGGGGTTGTATTTAATACCATCGGAATGTCCTGAGATCCTAGACGAGCTTCCACTTCTGCTTTTGTAATATTGGTGTAAGCCACTGGTGTTTTTTCACCAGCACGGGAAGCCAGAACTTCCAAAGCAGAAAGTTCCAAAGCCGAGGTTTCTAAAGCAAAGTTAACTGTAACATCACCACTTACATTTACACTTTCGCTTACATCGGCATAACCGATCACCGAAGCGGTAATGGTGTAAGATCCTGCAGGAACATTTTTAATCGTAAACGATCCGTCTGATGCGGCTGCAGCACCCATATTTGTCCCAACTACCACCACGTTGGCGCCCGGAAGGGCATCGCCTGTGGCTGCATCTGTGACTGAACCCGACACGGTGTGCTGGGCGATCACAAATACAGGCAGAAGGACAATCATTAGAATTTGTGAGAATTTTCTCATATTGCTCTCCTTGATTGTGTTTGATAAATTGTTTGATAAATTTTAATTCCTAGGGTTGGCATCAGGAAGGACTATGTTTGAAACCTGAGTACCTGAAAGGTTTCGATATTTGATTTGTAGTAACTCATCTAATCGTAACGTCTAAATCGCGCTAAAATTGGTCTGATTTAGCCATAAACGGCAAGAATAAAATCCAATCTAACAAAAATTTTACAAATTGTTTAAAACAGGGATAGACTGTCCGAATCACCCAAAGGAATAATACATTCCTTGCGATCGTTTTTCGGTGAATTGACCAAGGTTGAAACTTGAAATGTATTAAGTTGGCCTGTGTAAGGCGTCAATAAATTCATGGCGTCAGGGATAGATGTATTATGCACCTGGAGCCAGGCCTTAATATCGTCAGGTTTTAAAATGACGGGCATACGGTTGTGGATCTCTTCAACAAAAGGGGCCGGTGTTGTGGTGATGACGGTATAGCTGAAGATACCTTCGCCGGATGGGTTTTCCCACGTATCCCAGAGACCGGCCATGGGCAGCAGTTTATTATCCCTATGATGGATATAATAAGGAATGGATTTGCTGGAGGTACGCTTCCATTCATAATAGCCATCGGTAATAACCACACATCTTTTTCGCGGAACCAGGTTCTGGAAAGATGGTTTTTGCAAAAGTGTTTCCGCGCGGGCGTTAATCAATCTTGAACCAATGGATTCATCTTTGGCCCAACTGGGAATCAAACCCCATTTCATGGATTTAACCTTGCGCCCCATATGGTCGATCATTATTGGTGCAGACTGGGTGGGTGCGATGTTAAAACTGGGAGTGTACAAATCTGAATCCTGCCATTCTTCTATGGCCATTTCTTCAATGATAGACTGGATGTCCCGGGTTAATGTTTTGCGCCCACACATGGCAGAATTTAAAATTTATTTCTAAGGACAAGTAAATATTAAAATTAAGTCTATATATTACTGTAAATTCCGTGCCTTTTTTAGGGCCCATAGCTCAACGGTTAGAGCAGCGGACTCATAATCCGTTGGTTCGGGGTTCGAATCCCTGTGGGCCCACACCAACAATAATTTGAGGATAATTTATTCGTAAAAGCGGGGGTTCCCTGCCCGACTAACTGCGTCAGTCATTCAGGCGGGGAATCCCTGTGGGCCCACACCAACAATAATTTGAGGATAATTTATTCGTAAAAGCGGGGGTTCCCTGCCCGACTGACTGCGTCAGTCATTCAGGCGGGGAATCCCTGTGGGCCCACAATCCTTTTTGTTTTTTTATTCCAACCAAATAATTTTCAGGGAACTCGGATCTGCATTTCCTACAATCGTTTCTTTACTTCATCCAGAATAGAATCAAACCGGTCCGTATCCTCAAAAATATTAAATCCATCCGTTTCTATAGTCAGAACAGGAATCGTCTTTAGATTACTTGTCCATTTATCATATGCCACATTCAGTTGATGCAAATATTCCGGGTCAATTGAATTTTCATAATCGCGACCGCGGGAATGAATACGCGTTTGGAGCGTATCGGTGGATGCCCTTAAATAAATGATCAAATCCGGTTTTCGCAAATAACCGGTCATGATGCTGAATAAATCGCGGTAGTTTTTCCAGTCGCGATTGTCCATTCGACCCATTTCATGAAGGTTTCGCGCAAAGATTTCCACATCTTCATAAATGGTGCGATCCTGGATCACGCCACCATTATGATGAGATAATTCTTTTTGGGCTTTAAAACGATGATGTAAAAAATAGATTTGGAGATTGAAACTCCAACGCTTCATATCACCATAAAAATCACTGAGGTACGGATTATCCGCTACTGATTCATAAAACGGTGACCAACTAAACGCATCGGCCATTTTTCCCGTAAAGGTTGTTTTACCGACACCAATGTTTCCGGCCAGACCAACAAAAGGATTGTCTTTCATTATTGGTAGACCTTCCAAGTGGTCTCAAGCAATGTTTTTAAATCAGAATATTCGGCCTGCCAATTGAGGCGATCAAAAGCCTCGGTTGTGCCTGCATACAGTTCAGCCGGATCACCAGCACGTCGGTCAACAATTTTATATACAATTTCTTTGCCCGAGATTTCTTTGGCTAAGTTGATCACATCCAAAACAGAATGACTTTCTCCTGTGGCAAGGTTTACCGTAATGCTTTCGTTTTCATTCAAATATTCAATGGCCTTCACGTGGGCCGAAGCCAAGTCGGATACATGGATATAATCCCTTACACCAGTCCCATCATGGGTATCATAATCATTCCCAAATACCTCCATTTTATCGCGTTTACCTGAAGCCACTTCCATCACAATCGGAAGCAGGTTCGCCGGATTCTTTTCCAAGGATGTGATGCGCCCCTGGGGATCGTACCCCGCCGCGTTGAAATAGCGTAATGCTGCAAATTTCAAGCCTTTCAACTTATCATACCATTTCAGGATGCGCTCAATTTCAAGTTTTGTAAATCCATAATAATTGATCGGCTCCAAAGGATGGCTTTCATCCAAGGGTAAATATTGCGGATAGCCGTACACCGCTGCCGTGGATGAAAAGATAAATTTATCCACCCCGTGAGCAAGCATGGCATTGAGCAATGTAATCGTGCCGGAAATGTTGTTGTGGGAATATTTCCCCGGTTCAATCATGGATTCACCGGCCGCTTTAAAGGCAGCCAAATGAATCACGGCTTGGACCTCATTTAATCCCTGAGCCAAATCATCAGCCTTGAGTGTAGAACCTAAAATAAATTCAGCGCGCTGATCTACCGCTTCTCGATTTCCTGTGGATAGATCATCCAATACAACCACATCATACCCTGCCTCACACAGGGCCAAAACAACGTGTGAGCCAATATATCCGGCGCCGCCGGTCACCAAAACTTTCATCGATTAATTTTCCTTCTTTGGAATGATGCGGCGCTCAATCACTTCGCCTTTGCTATTGATCTGTGAAATAACCATTTCAGCATCCTCAGGATATTCATAAGCAATCGCATTTTTCATGATACAATTTTCATTATAATAGGTAATTCTAAGGGGCTTTTTGTTATTACCGAATCGCACTGTATGACTCCCAACCAGAACGGAATCCGCCCGGTAATATTTCGAGCGGAGGTCATTTTTACCATAAGCAAATTGATAAAAATAGTACAGGTTCTCAAATTGGTCCAGGACGCTGACCCCTTTAGTTGTTCCTTGGCTGTTGATTTGATACCGCGCCACCCAGCCGGGGCGGATCGTACTTAGATCCGGCGCAAACAGGTCCCTGTTCAGTTCCGATAAATTGCGGTTGGAATAAAACTGTATATCATATTCTGATGATTTCCCCTCATCGTCCCAACGCATATGGAAGGCCCATAAATTCTTCCCATGGCGGTTAAAATAATCCACATCCTGAACCAACCCTTTTTCGTCCAAGGTGGCACGGTAGTGGGACTTTCCCGCTGCTTCTTTTTTGGTAATACCTTCAATCAGTTCTTGTTTTTTGGGATTCCATTTGCGGTAATAAAGTTTCAATTTGCGGGGTGATTTTGCTTTTTTCCGCCTGCCTTTATCCCAATTGGCGGGAATAAATTCCACACTTTTCAATTCTCCCGATGGATAATATACAGCGCGGAAATGAGCTTCACTTTTTTTGACCGATTCTTTGGCTTTTCCACTGAGCACATTGGTGCGCATTAATTCGGTTGAAAATAATTTTACCGTTGAATCGGCCTGGCTGAATCCTGAACCAATTAAAAATAATATAATTGAGAAACGAAATTTCACCTACATCAATCCCCAAGCGATCAAGCCTAAAGCTGTAAATACCATTCCCAACCCAACCCAGCGACTGCTGGACAGTGTGCGCTCGTATTCCATGGCCTCCGCCTCAATCGAACGATAGCTTAGAACAACCCGAACGGTTTTCCCTTCCTCCACCAAAACGTCCTGACGGGCCAGTTGAATCATATCGCGCATCTTTCGATTCTGGGAAATGGAACGGGTATTCACCGCCATCTCAGGGGGAAAATAACTCACTTGGTGCCACCCCGGGGCGACTTGAACGGGATCTTTAACAGGTGACGCGCCAACTTGAAGGCCGTCAACATAAATGGGGATCCCTTCCGTATCACAATAAATTTGAAGCGCTGTGATGGGGTTCGGCGTTTCTTTCCAGTCAATTTCCTGTGAAAACAGAAATGAACAGACAGCAAGGAGGACGATTTGCCTAACCACTGACTTCCTTTTGCAATTGGACCACTTCCATCATCAATTCCGTTGAATCCTGTCCCGCCGCTTCCATTTCACGAATCTTCAGTCTGATTTCACGAATTCTTTCTTTGGCCGATACTTTGGAAATTGTCCTTAAACATTCCTCCGCCATTTGAAGCGGTTGGGTGGTTTTGTCTTCTTCCATCAAAATTCGACTGGCAATTTCACGATCTTCAGGTGTGTCAAAATAAGAAATAATTTCCGCCGGGTTAACGTCAGACTTTTCGAATAATAATTGGGCCAGTTTTTTGAGTTGTTCATTTTCCAACTGTTTGATATCCAGTTTTTCTTTGACCAAGTCTTTCGCTTCCGCATCGTCCCCGGCTAATACTTTGATGATCCCCAATTCCGCTTTGGCATTCACTGAGGTAAACAATTGTGGTTTTGGCCTGGATTCTTCCAATTTTGGCTGAGGACGTTTTTTCCTGATTTGCTGAGAGAACATATGGACTATTTGGTTTTCTTCAACACCACCAGCCTGGGCCAGGTTTTTGATTAAATCCTCGCGGATGATTGGATCCGGTATGCCGGCTGCTTCTGCTAAAACTGCTTTAATCAGGGTTGATCTTTCCGAAGAGGACATTTTTTTAAACCCACTGGACTTCAAATGGAACCTCAAAAGCCCGGACGCTTTATCAATTCCATTGGCTTTAAATCCTTCAGCACCGTCACGTTTGACCCAATCATCCGGGTCAAGGCCATCGGGGATTTCAATCACATGGGGCCCCACACCACCCTTTAACAGGGCATAGCCTGCTTTAAGTGCGGCATTGATTCCGGCTGTATCACCATCGTAGGCCAGAAAAACCTTTGACGCAAAGCGTCGAATTTGCTGGACATGCCGGTCGGTGAAAGCGGTGCCGGATACAGCAACCACATTTTTAATCCCTGCCTGGAAAAGTTGAATCAAGTCCGTGTATCCTTCAACTAAAATGGCGAATCTACTTTGGCGAACAGCATCACGGGTGAGGTTTATCCCGTAAAATATTTCACTTTTCCGATACAGCGGCGTCTCAGGGGAATTCATGTATTTTGCCGGATCATCGGTGCCGAATACACGTCCGCCAAAAGCGATGATTTTTCCTGAAGCATTAGAAATCGGAAACATAATGCGGGCGCGAAAACGATCGTAAAATTCATGGTTCGAGAAACCAAACAACCCTGACTTTTCAAACACTTCCCGGCTGTAGTTTTTTGATTTTACCGCATTCAAAAGATAGGTCGAATTCTCCGGGGCAAAGCCGACTTTGAATAATTTGAGAGATTCTTCACTAAGCCCCCGTTCTATTAAGTAATTTTTCGCTTCCGCGCCTCTGTCTGAAAACAATGTTTTATGGTATAACTCTGCCGCGGCCTGGTGAATGTCATATAAATTGGCAAAGAATTCTTTTGAGTCATCACTACCGGTAAATTGAACTTCAATCCCCAACTGCCGGCCCAATTGCTGAATCGCTTCCACAAAACTGATCTTTTCATATTCCATGATAAAATTGACCGCATTCCCACCGCTTCCACAGCCAAAACAATGATAAATCCCCTTATCCGGTGCCACGCTAAATGAGGGTGTTTTTTCATTATGAAAAGGACATAATCCAAAAAAATTACGCCCGCGCTTTTTCAGATCAACATGGCGGGAAACTACATCCACAATATCAGCGGAATCGCGAATGCGGTCGATGGTTTCCTGTGGAATTCTAGCCATTATTATCTTCCACTGTGTTTAAAAATTGCCTAACCGTCTTTTCACCTAATTCAACCGGATCATTCCAATTAAACGTGGCAATAATGTTTTTTCGTACATTAATCAAGCGCTGGGCCAAATTGGATCGTTTCATCACAATGTCTGCGGTATCCCGATTGGGCAGCAATTCAATCATCCAAAAAAATATCATCACAACCAGGAGGCCTTTTGCTATACCAAATGCGGTTCCCATCACCCGGTTGGCCCATTTTGTACTTTTGGACAAAAATAAAAAATGAATCAATTTTGTTACCAACCGCGCCAATAAAAGTAATGCTGTAAAAATAATGATAAAACTCAGTACAAACAGTAACCAAACATCAATAGGTATCCATGCCGTCAGGAAAGATCCCAAGTCAACGTAGAGACGTAAGGCAAACACAGTAGCAAAGACGAGTCCCAGCAGTCGGCCCATTTCTTCAACCAACCCCCGCCGGAAACCGATCAAGCCCATAGCTACAATAAAGAAGGCAGCAATTGCGTCTATCATTTTAGATCGTTTTTCGGTTAGGGTTCGGATGCCCGATTTCTTCGGTCATCTGTAAATGTTGTCCATGATTTTCCCAAATTGTAAATCATTCGGCCTGTTTTGTCATAAGAATCAATTAAAGAAAATTGGTCTCTGAAATCATATTTTTCTTCCGGAGGAAGTTTGGGCAAAACATCTTTAATCACCTTTAAACAATCCGCATCGGAATTATTATAAACTTCCAAATCATGAAATGACTCAATACCCATGGTCCGGCATCCTTACCGATTAACTTAACCGATCTACCCCAATATTTCCCTGACAAATTGCTGAGCCGTTTTGCCGTCAATTAATCCTTTCCCCTTCTTCATCACTTCCGGCATAACCTTTCCCACATCAGCCATGGATGCTGCACCCACTTCATCAACCACGGTTTGAACAATATTCCTTATTTCAGCTTCAGACATCATTTTGGGTAAATAGCCATTTAATATTTCAATTTCAACTTTTTCGGCTGCCGCTAATTCTTCCCGGCCGCCTTTCTCATATAATTCAACGGACTCTTTTCTTTGTTTCACTAAAGTTTGCAATACCTTGATCTCTTCCCCTTCTGAAAGGTCATCCCGTTTTTCGATTCGTTTATCCTTTAGCTTTGCAAGTGTCGTGCGCAATGCGCCGGACTTTTCTTTTTCACCTGCTTTCATTGCGGTGTACATATCACGTTGTATTTGTTCAAATAAACTCATTATTCTACTCATTATCAATTCGCTTCATCGCCATTAATAGTCGATCATGATCCGATTCAAACCCAATGAACCGGCGGCCCATTTTTTTTGTAATCACTCCCACTCCGCCACTCCGCGTGAATGGATCCACCACCCAATTCAGCTTAAAACTGGAAGCAGTCAAAATTCGCCGGATTAATTGCTCCGGTTTATCCCCTTCCATTTTGACGGTTGCACCCACTTTGATATCCAAAATGTCACTCCACAGATTCGTCACCCCCATCTCGATTGATGTACTCGGATTCGTATCGTTTTCACGATTCGTAACTGCTTCCTGGTTAAACATGAAATCGTTTGATTTTGTCGCAAACCAGATATCCGAAATACGGTTGATCCAGGTCAGCGGTTGGGGCTGATCCTTAGGCGTCGCATTGCGCCACGTGATTCTGGTTTGAATATGAAAATCAGTGCTGAGAAGGGAGTGGTACATTCCTGAAAATCGCCAGCCGGAGATTAAATAAACCGCACCGGTGGGTTTTAAAACACGGGCACTTTCTTTGAGCCACTGCTCATTCCACTGAAAATATTCCTGGATAGTCATCGGGTTCCCGCGCTGGTCCGTACCGCGCCACGGGGATTCGGGTGGATCAGCAATGATTAAATCAATTGAATTGTCGGGAATCTTTTTTAATCCATCGAGTCCCAATCCCAAGAATACACCTTCCCGCATTTGCTCGACCGTCATTGAAATATCTTCAACCTTTTGAACCGCCGGCAGATATTTATTCAAATCGTTGATTGATAAACCGCGAATGGCTTCCAGCGGATTGGTGAATAATGGTTCGTTCTTCTCAATAGACATGGGGGAAAATTTAGGATAGCATGACACTACAAAACAGGAATTCCATTCAATATTTTAAAGTCCTAAATTTTTTCATGCCAGATAAGAAAAAAATCCTTTTTATCTGCACCGGCAATGCCTGCCGGTCCCAGATTGCCCATGGATTTCTCCGCGATATGGCCGGAGATCGATTTGACGTATTCAGTGCCGGATCACACCCCAGCCGGGTTCATCCCATGAGCATTGCCGTCATGGAAGAAATTGGGATTGATATTTCTCATCATACTTCAGACTACGTTGATGATTACCTGGATAGCGGCATTGATATTGCGATCACTGTTTGTGATAATGCCAACCAGGCCTGCCCAACCTTCCCGGGAGACGTCGAGCGCATTCATTGGAGTATTGATGACCCTTTCCGTGGATGGAATTTTGACACCAATCAATTGGATTCATTTCGGGAAACAAGAGGCGAAATCAAAAGGTATATCGAGTCGTTTTTAGAATCCCATTAATTATTTATCATGATTCCCATTTATTTTAATTTATACTTTTAAGAAAAAGTTTATTTTTAATTATTATATCTAACTATATTCATTTACTTAAGGAGAATATAAATTATGCCAGATATAGCCAAATTATTGAAAGAGGAAATCAGCCGGCTGGCGAGAAAAGAAACGCGCGCGGCAGTTTCTCCTCTTACTAAACAGATTCAATCGCTTAAAAGAACGATCCGCGATCAAAACGAACGTATTAAGGCGTTAAATACAACCTTAGCCACAAAAGCCGACATCGAGGACTCCGGGGTCATTAAACCTGTTTTAGCTCAGGAGAAAGTGCTCGTAAAACCGCGAACAAGCCCAAAATCAATCAAGCGTCAACGGCAGCGCCTGAAGCTCTCCCAGCGCCAAATGGGGCTACTGCTGGGTGTAAGTACACTCACAATCAATAAATGGGAAATGGGGAATGCCAAACCCCGCGGAAAAAATTTAGAAGCTTTTGCTCTCCTGCGCGGGATGGGTTTGAAAGAAGTGAGAGCCCGCTTGGCCGAAGTGGAGCCGCCGCCTAAAAAAAGAGGACGTAAGCCGAAGAAAAAAGCTTAATCCCTATTCACCCCTATCTTTCTAACAGATAAGGGAAAAGACCTCAATTTTCGTAACTATTATTCTTTTTTCAGAACTAAAATTAATCTTTACGCCGGTTGAGCCGCGGCTGGATGGTTTAAGCGGAACATTTTCGGCAGGCTTCCCAGTTTCTCTACTGTAACTGAAACAACGCCGAATGATTCCTCCACCTTCCCTCTGAGGAGAAACAGGTTCTCCCATAATAACAGGTCCCCATATTTCCTGAAAGCTTCCGGAAAAAGAACGCATTCATAAATATCTGTTTCATCTTCCATGGTCAAAAATTCCATTGCTTCCCGATTTTCCACCGTGGCGGTTTCCTTCCGCGTAATATACACGCCGGCCAGATGAATGGTTCGCCCAATGTATTTTGGCAAATCCTTGGCCTTCCGCACACGGCCGTTGATCATCGGCAAATAGGGCTCAAGCGGATGTTCTGAAATAGGGAAGCCGAATGATTCAATCTCCAGTCGGCGCTGATCTTCTTCAGATAGTCCGTCACCCTGAGTCTGTCGCCCGCCTGCACGCCGCGGCACACAAGCCGGACGGGCGAGGTTGTTAAGACGGCCACTCTTCGTCTGGCTCAGAGTGACAATATTATTTTGTTTCTCTCCCAAACAATACCACGCCGTGTGGTAGGCAATCTCCTGATGAGAGAGCTCCGGCGCCAATGCAACAAAACACCCCGCGTTGGCGAGGGCCATGGCATCCGACAGGGATGGCTCAACGCGCATAAAAAAATCATCCAGTGATGTGAAGGCTCCTGCTTTCCGTTCGTCCAGAATTTCTTCTACGGTCTTTTCCTTCAGATTGCGGATACTCATAAATCCCATTCGGATTTTGTCTTTTCGTCCCCGGTATTCCTTCCAGCTGCGGTTCACATCCGGCGGCAGAATTTTGATCCCGAACCGCCGCGCCTCACTGAGATAAGCAAAAGGCGAATAGAATCCTCCCTGGTTTGAAATAACCGCCGCTAAAAACTCCGCCGGGAAGTGGGCCTTCAAATAAGCGCAGGTAAAAGATAACATGGCAAAAGAAGCAGAATGTGGCTTGCAAAAAGAATAGCCCACGAAAGATCGGATCATGGCCCACACATCTTTGATTAACCCATCTTCATAGCCCCGCTTTTTTGCTCCTTTATAAAACTTCTTTTCCCAACGCCGGATCAGGTGCTGCATGGAATCCCGGCTCATGGTTTTCCGCAATGCTTCTGCCTCTGCATAACCCATCCCCGCCATGACTATGGCCGCCGCCGATACCTGCTCTTCATACACCATGATGCCGTAACTCTCTTTCAAAAAATCCAGGTCGGGATGCAGGATTTTCCACGGTTCACCATGAATCCGCTCCAGCATGATGTTGGTAAAGCGGTTCGCCGCCGGGCGGATGATGGACGAATAGATGACCACATGTTCAAAATCCACCATACCGGCCTTGGCCAAAAGCTGCCGCGTGGCGGGACTTTCAATATAAAAGACACCCATGGTTTTTCCCGCTTTCATCAGTGCCGCTGTTTTCTTATCACCAATGGGTTGGATTTTGTGGTAATCCAAATAGCTGTTCCGCGACGCCGATTCACCATAATTCAAATTGATCTGTTTGATGGTGTCCCGCACCACCGCCAGACTGCGATTACCTAAAATATCAATTTTCAGAAGTCCCGAATCTTCCACCTGGTCTTTTTCCCATTCCACAATCTGGACGCCTTTCGGAGCTGTCAAGACAGGTACATATTTTCGGATTTCATCAGGGACAATAACCACCCCGCCGGGATGGACCGACGGATGGCGAAAAGCACCAATCACTTTTTGGCTCTCCCGCAGGATTTTTTCCAGCGTATCATCCAGTTCTATATTTTCAAAACGGGGATCGGTCTTCACCCAGTTCAACAGGTCCCGCCGCGACGCATACCAGCCAATCCGCTTGGTGATGGTTGTAATTTCTTCATTGGATAAGCCATAAACTTTCGCCACTTCACGAATGGCCGAGCGGGGTTTCATAAATACTTGGCTGCACACCATGCCGGTTCGTTCATTACCATATTTTTTGAACACATAATCCAAAATGTCGTCCCGCTCATCCCAAGGGAAGTCCACATCAATGTCCGGCATATTGCTGCGTTCGGGATGAATGAAGCGCTCGAACTGCAGGTTGTATTCGATCGGGTCCACCTGCGTGATGAAAAGGCAATAACTCACAATGGATGCCGCACCTGAACCGCGGCCGATGGTGGCCCGGGTCTGCTTTACGATATCTTCTACCACCAAAAAATAGGGCGCAAATCCCTTGGATGTGATGATTCGGAATTCATAATCGATCCGATCCTGGATTTCAGCCGTGATCTTCTCGTAACGCTTCCGGGATCCCGCTTCCACTTTTTCTTTCAATTTTTGATTGGCCCAACGCGTATCTTTTAATGATAGGTAAGGAAAAATTGTATTCACAAATGTCCAGTCCCGCTTGCAGCGCTCCGCCAGATAGGTGCTATTGTTGATCGCTTCCAGACTGTTGGGGAAGATTCGCACCATGTCCTTTTCAGTCCGAAACCAGTGTTTATCTGACTTGCAGGCGTCCGGGGGCAGTTTGGATAAGGTGGTATTCAGCTCAATGGCGCGTAAGGTACGGTGGGCGGACCAGTCTTTCTTTTGAATAAAATACACATCTCCCGTGGCTACCATTTCCAGCTTGAATTCCCGGGATAATTCCTGGGCGGTACGCTCTGTCACGTCCGGACGCAGTTCCACAAACAAGTGACTGTCGGGAATGATCTTGCTCAATGATGAGAGGGTGGATTTTTCATGAGCCAAAACAAACAGCCCCGCCGCACGGTCTTTTAATATTTCGGCTATGGACTGCGTCGGATCATCATGAATGGCCGAAGTCGCGCGGCAGATATTTTCATAGCCACTTTGGTCTTCCGCCAGCAGAATGGCCTCGTCCTGACCGGTAATCAGGTTGACGCCGGCAATGGGTTCTATGTCAGCAGCGCGGGCGTGCTGGACAAAGCGAATAAAGCCCCAGAGGCCATTTGTTTCTGTCAAAGCCAGGTGGCGCATGCCCTGGTTTCGGGTCGCTGTGAGTAATGCCGGTTGTGAGGCAGTGCCAGACATGCGGGAATAGTGGGAATGGACATTCAAATGCGTAAACATGGCTCATCTGTGGCTTTCCATCTTGGCAATCTGAAGTGCCTCTTGTGTATAGGGTGGTAAGTCAGAAAACTTCATGTTAAACCCTTATTCCTTTCCCACAATGTGGGGGAAACACAAAGGGGGGATTTTAAAGTTTAATATCCCCCCTGTAGTCCCCCCATTAAGGGGGGAAAGTTGAGGGTCTCTATACTTCTTACGCAGAACATCCAGCGCCGATGAAAGCCGGTCTGATTCCGTATCTTTTTCAAACAACTCCATCTGTCTAGCCACTTGGACAAAACCGGACACATCCAATAGAATCGTTCGAACTCGATTCCGCCGTGCGTTGGCCTTTTCAAACAACCGCCATGACTCAGCCAGAACCGCCGCATCGTCGTGCTTTAAAAACTGTCCTCCGGCCTCGTATTTAAATCCATCGGTATAATGAATTTCCAGCCGGACCTTTTTCGAAACCTGAGAACGCTGCCTCAGCTTAAAAGCCACCTGCTCGGACAGCCGTTTTACTTCAGATCGTAATTTTGCGCTGTCATTGGTGTCTTCACTCAAAACAGTCTGCTCTAGAATATGATCTTTCATCATCGGCGGACGAACGGCTGATAAATCCTGTCCGCGGACTTCCCGCGAGAGCGGCAGTGCATAGCGACCAAACAACCGCCGCGCATCATCAGCCGAATCCACGATGGACTGAATCTGGCGTACCTGGTTTAAAATCAGAAACTGGACCAGTTTCCACACCGAGGGCTGATGAACGGTGGGAATCACCGGGGAGTGAAGGGGAGATAAAAACTGTGCTTCATTGCCTGCCAGCACACGATGGATCTTGTCCGGCACAACAGAAGTTGAAATACGGCTCACCAATTTATTTTGACTGATGCCCAAAAATGAATGCAAGCCCACCTGATCCTGAACCAGACTAAATATATTTGATCCAGCCTGCTCATAGCTTTTATACACGCGCGCCATGCCGGTCATATCCATGTAAAATTTGCCATAACCGGAAGGTTCTACGGTGGGTGTAAAGCGATGGACAATCGAATGCACATATTGGTTCAACCGCCCGTAAAGAGACCCATTATATGGTAACAATCGAACACCATGACGCATTCGGCGCACCAATGAAATTTTCATTCCCCGGCGCAGGCCTTCTGCCTCCGCCTCTTTGGATACAGACACCACCGTACCATTTTGATGGTGGGAAGAAATGATGGCGATCGGGCGGGTTCGCAGGGAGGCATCCAGCCGCCGCTCTGCCTGAAGCTCAAAATCTCTTAGACGAAGGTGAAAAACGGTCGGATGCACACCTCAATACTCCCGGAAGGAATAGAGCAACACGCCGTTGATTTGGAAATGATCTGTTTTATTGATGGTAATCACAGGATAATTCGGATTCCGCGGATGGAGCTCCACATGGTTATTGACTGGCTGATAACGCTTGAGCGTGGCTTCGCCATTGATCAGCGCCACCACAATCTGCCCCGGATTGGCTTCAGCTGTTTTCCGCACAATAATATAATCCCCATCCTCGATGTGATCGCCGATCATGGAATCACCTTTGACTTGCAGGACAAAATTTTCCGGATGCACAAAGGGTGGCGGCACGGATACCGATTCTGCATTTTCCAGCGCTTCGATGGGTTCTCCCGCAGCGATCAGACCCAACAATGGCAGGCGGGCCGGTGCGGCGTGCTCCTCATGAGTGAGGCTTAAGGCCCGCTTGCCGTTAGATCCCTTGGAACGATCGAGATGGCCGTTGTGAGTCAGGGCATTGACATACCAGTGAACCGTCCCTAAGGATGCAAACCCCATACCGTCCATAATCTCTTCATAGGAAGGGGCTTGACCATATTCAACCGTGTGGCGTTGAATAAAGTCTAAAAATTTCTGTTGTTTTAAGGATAAAGCCATTTGTTTAGCCGCTAAAAACACAAAAATTCGCGAAGATGGTTTTGATTGGTGAATAAGAATGTTTCATTGTTTGTGTTTCTTAATATTCTTCATGGTTCCATTTTCTTTTGAAAACACATACCGTTTCCATTCCAGTTTGCCTTTGCTCCCAAAATTTATCAGAAGGCCTACCTTCATCCCTGTCGCTTTTAAATAATTAATGATTTGTGCTTCTTCTACTTTTGTGAGTTTGGAAATACACTTAAACTCGGCAACAATTTTCTCGAAGCCGATATAGTCAGCTATGAATTCTTTTTCCAATGCCTGATCTTTATAATGAATATTCAGTTTAACTTGTGTCTCGTGGGGAATCTTGCGCACATTTGATTCAATAACCATGGCTTCTTCATAAACAGATTCTAAAAATCCGTATCCCAGTTCTTTATGTACTTCAATTGCGGCACCAATGATTTGGTATACTTCATCTTTGTATAATAATTCCTGACTCATTTTTCGTGCTCCTTTGTGTCCTTCGTGGCTTAACATTTCCCGTAAGTTACTCGTAAGTATTTTACACGATTTTGTTAACGCAATTCAAGTGTTTTTCATTATTTTCTGTCATGTCCACTGTTTCTACTCGATATATCTTTATTCTTCTATGCGTTGCTTTTCTCAACGGACAGGTGATTATCACCGAAGTCATGTACAATCTCGAAGGCAGTGACTCTCCCAACGAATTCGTCGAACTCTATAACCCAACGGCAGATACGGTAGATCTCACCGGTTGGCTCCTTCGGGATAAATATTCAATAGACACGGTCGAAGATTCCAGCAATGGGCGCAAAATTCCGCCCAAGAGATTCGGCCTCATCATGGAAGGAGACTATCCCACCAGCGACGGCATTTATAGCATTCCCGCCAATGCCATTATCATGAAAGTGGATGACAGCTCCATCGGCAACGGGCTCTCCGGCAGCGATTCGCTTTACCTGGTCGATCCTTCCGGAGATGTTTCTGACAGCCTGGGATGGGAGGACATTGTTGCCCCCGGCTATTCCATCGAACGGGTGCGCAATCATTTGCCGAATACGCTTTCTAACTGGAAACCCAGCCGTGATTCCTTAGGAACGCCGGGGAAAACCAATAGTGTATCTCCTTATGATATTGATGGACATTTACTGACCGATTCATTGAGACTGTCCAAAATGAACCTTTCAAAATCGGACTTTACCATACTTTCGGTACACATTGTGAATGACGGCATCAATGTCATCACAGGTGAAATTGTTGTATCAGAATCAGGCAACACGCTGGCGAACGCAGACATCGGAAGCATATCGGAGCTGGACACAACCAGTTTCAGCATCGACTTGGGACCATTTTCCCAATCGGGCTATCATTCATTATCTGTAGAATTGCTCATAACAGGTGATCAAGATACGAGCAATAATGCAGGGCAGATTGAACTGACCGTCCAATATGATTGGAATACAGTCCTCATCAATGAATTCATGGCGCGGCCGAATAACGATCAGTCTGAGTTTATTGAGTTGGTCGCAACGGCAGACCTATCTTTCAGGGACTGGTCCATCAGTGATAACAGTAAAAGGGCAAGGCCCCTCTCAGAGTTCACTGTAACATCGGGAGATTATACTGTGATCGCCGCCGATTCAAATATTGTGCCTTCCGTCAATCCTGAAATGCATTTAATTATACTGCCATCCTTCCCGGCACTAAATAACAGCGGCGATGCGATTTTCATTTATGATATGACCGGCCATATTATCGACAGTCTTGTATATAATACTGATGAATGGCCTATTACGGCAGAAGTATCCACGGAAAAACAACGCCCGGAATTCATCTCCAACCATGCCAAACACTGGACCCAAACACCGGATTCAGTGTGGATGACGCCTGGTTATCCCAACGCTACCATGTGGCATAATATTGATGGCGCCGTTTTACAAAACACCATTACTCACACGCCAGGTTACCCATTACCCAATTCACCTTTTCAAATGCAAATAGAAATTACCAATTCGGGTGTTCTTCCATTTTCGGGTACGATTGCCATTGCAGAAAATGGCGTTGAACTGACTACCGGCAATTTTCTGACCATCAATTCACGGGATACCTCTTTGGTTCAAATTGCAGTCCCGGGCGTCTCATCCGGTATCCACCTATTGGAAATTCAACTGGCGATTGAGGGCGATGAAAACAGCAGCAATAATTTTGGGTATGATACGGTTAAAGTGAGTTATCCATTTGGTACGGCTTTACTTAATGAGTTTTTACCCATACCAAGTTCAGAACAGACTGAATTCATCGAAATTTATTTTCCAGCGTATTTTAACATTTCCGGGTGGTCTATCTCGGATAAATCCAAGGTCCTGCAACCCCTTCCCGAAATAATTATCCACCAAGCTCAATATTTTGTTTTAGCCCAGGACAGCACCATTTATCAGCATACCACCGATTCCTTTGTAATGGGTGGCGATTGGCCATCGCTGAACAATTCATCTGATGGCATTTATTTGTATGATATGACTGGCGCCATTATTGATTCATTAATCTACTCAAAAAATTGGCCTTTGATGGAAGGCCGCTCCACAGAAAAATTTCGGACCGATTACCTCTCGAACGATTCCTCCCGCTGGGCTGTCAGCGTTGATGGGAAGGCCATGACGCCGGGAAAGGCAAATAGCATTTATTATGAATCATTGGCCCCAATGGGATTGGTGGAATATGCTCCCAATCCATTCTCCCCCGATGGAGACGGTGTAGATGACCAGCTAACCATCCGTTACCAATTGCCCTATGAGCAGGCTGCCATTACAGTAAACATATTTGATGTGACAGGACGAAAAATCGCCACACCTCACTGGAACCAAGCCTCGCCCCAAGAAGGATTGCTATACTGGGGTGGGAAGCGTTCCAATGGGGCCTCTGCCCGAATTGGCATCTATATCATCAAATTTGAAGCACGGGATATGACTTCCGGTAAGTCATGGGAAAATATTCAAACTGTCGTATTGGCTAAACCCTTATAACTAAGAATCATTTTCATAAACTACTGATCGGGTTTGGATTTGCCACATTTTTAACGGGTACAAATCAGTGCGCCTAAACATAGAGCCAAAATTGAATTAGGCACTACAATAATCCCCTCCTCAGCAAGGCGGGGAATTTGCATATTGTGGATCTTTTTAATGATCTACAGTTACGGTTATGTAATAGCTTATGAGATCGCTTAAATAGAATACCATTTTTATCAGGCCGGAGAGGGTTCACTGACCCGTCCCTTGGGACGATTTAGAGATATGATGGGTGCTGTCCGATTTCGGACAGACGGGTCGGATATGTTCGTCAAGCTCCCCAGCTTGAGGTTGAAGGACACCAGGTGGGATCCACGACAACCTAGGAAGATTGTCGGACTGCAAAAGCGAAGCCTTTTCAAAAAAATTCAGATTAATACTAAAAGGTCGCCCCAAGGCGCAGGTTCAGACTGCCGAATCCTTTGGTGTCCGGGACCATATCCTCGGCCATGACATAGCGATAAAACAGGTCCAATTCACCCATGAGAAATTTGGCTTTGAGGCCGGCCTGAAAATGAAAGCCAGATACAACTTCTGTATTGTTTTCCAAATATTTTGTCAGACTATTTTCCAAGCTGCCAGATGCACTAGTGACTAACCCTTGGACCATTTCTAGATCGGCCATCGGTGTAACCACATGTTTATTGTATCCGATACCGTAATGAAGTTTGGCATTGGCTAAAAAGGGCACACCCAAACCAATAATTTTTCTTCTGGCTGTTAGATAGGTTGAAGCGCTCCCCCAGCCAAATTTACTGTCAAGACTTTTTCCAGACGTAATATCACTGAACACTAAATTATAATCACTTTTTGATGCCTGAAATTCAGCATCCAGATCAATGAATGGAATCGCATCAATATAGAAATATCCGCCGAATCCCAATGGATTGTTAATTCCTTCACGGTTAAAGGAAAGCGTTGCAATCGTTGGTGGTGAAAATTGAGCAACCGATAATTGATTCTGTCCAAAGTGCAATCCTAACCCAACAAATCCGAAGGCTGAACTCAGCGGCATCAGGCTCAATAACAAAACAATAAACTTTTTTCGTATATCCATGGTAAACCCCGTGTTTTTTAATGGTTGTACTTCCAATTTAAAGGCATGACGCTACAGAAGGCCATTTAATATTTCTACATGTGATTTTAGACACATGGAACCAATTGATGCAAATTGCGTATAGACACACGATTATTCGAAAGGAACTCAAGATGTCTAAATGGTTATTATCGATTTTATTGATCGCAGGGATTGCGGTCGGTCAGCAGAAAAAAGTGATCGTTAAGAAAAAATTCTTCCAGAAAGATTCAAAGGAACAGACTGTTGATGTGGTCACCGACGGTGATGAAATGACAATCATTGTCGAACAGGATGGTGAAAAAAAGGAATACACCGTTAACCTTAACGATAAAAAAGCCTTAAAAGAGATTAAAGAAAAACTGGCCGACATGGATGTAAATATAAAAACAATGGTCATGGATGATGATAATGTTTATACCATTCGTTCCGGCGGATATCTTGGAGTTCAAATCCAGGAATTGACGAAAGGGTTAAGAGAATATTTTAAGGTAAATGATGACAATGGTGTTTTGATATCGGAAGTGGTAGATGACAGTCCCGCAGCAAAGGCCAAACTGAAAGCGGGGGATATCATCCTTTCAGTGAACGGTGATGATGTTTCTACCACTTCTGAATTACAGCGGGCCATTCGCCGTCAGGATCCCGGCTCAGAGGTCAACATGGAAGTGGTTCGCAAAGGACGTAAAAGAGATTTCACGGCAACATTGGGCTCGCAGAAAAACAATTTTTCATGGACCGGCAGAATGCCAAGAATGAAATTTGACGATGAAGATCATGATGTATTTTTCTTTTCTCCCGAAGGGCTGGATTTTGAGCGCCAGGAAAAACACTTAGAAAACCACCTGAAAAAAGGCGCTGAAAAGTTCCAAAAAGAATACAAGTTCCGCATGGTGTCACCGGGACAGTATGATGATCTCCGGGAAGAAATTGAAAAGCTCAGGAAAGAATTGAAAGAACTCCGTAAGGAAATCAAGAAACTCAAAAAATCATAAGCCTCCACTTATATTTGAGTCTTCATCCAGGCCCCCGTATTTTGCGGGGGCCTTTTTTATTTCCAATCCCCTGTTTTTACATTCATTATCGGAGATAAATTAAGTGCCTTGTCAGCAATTTATCTTATGAGACTTATTACTGCCTTAATGCTTATCCTTTCATTGGTCTCGGCCCAGGATTATACCTGGCCAACGGATGTAGGAAAGCACTTATCATCCAATTTTGGTGAATTCCGCACGACCGGATATCACCTTGGGCTGGACATCAAAACCAAGGGGACAACAGGTCATCCGGTGTATGCCGTGTCCGATGGGTATATTTCGCGGATGGTGACCAACTATTCCGGGTTTGGCCGCGCCCTCTACCTCACATTGGATGATGGCCAAACTGCCGTTTACGCCCACCTAAGCAAATTCACACCAAAGCTGGAAGAACGCTTAAAAACTGCCCAGGAAGCACAGCAATCCTACATCACAAATATCTTTCTGTCCCCGGATGAATTTCGTTTTTCCAAAGGTGATATCATTGCTTTTTCAGGGAATACGGGATTTTCATTCGGCCCTCACCTCCATTTTGAAATTCGCAATGAATATGGCCAAACATTAAACCCATTAACCAGTGGATTACACCAAGCCGACCGATTGGCACCAATTGTTGAAGAACTGGCATTCATTCCATTAAACGATGAAAGCTGGGTCAACGGAAACCAACTCCCACAAAACTTCCCATTATTCAGAGATAAAAAGGGGGAATACCACTTTCCCGATACCATTAATATTTCCGGAAGCCTGGGTTTGGCGATCAAAGCATTCGATAAGCGGCAAGGGGCCAACAATATTTACCAGCCCCACCGTATTGAAGTCTATATTGATGAAAAGCCGCATCACACCTTGGAGTTTGACCGCCTCGATTATAAATGGCTTCCAACGGCGAACTATATTAGAGATTACCGCAATTCCCGTCTGAATTTGGGTGACTTTATTAAACTGTATCAGAACAATTCTGATCCGAAAGTTCCCATCCATGCCGATCCAACCAATGGCATTTTAAACCTAACACCCGGATATCATTCAGTCAAAATTCTAATTATGGATGTCCTCAAGAATACCCGTGCAGTTCATGGTACTGTTTTTAATATGGCCCCTTTTGAAGTGATCCTGAAAAAATTAGGTGAAACGGATAATCTTCTATCTTTCCTGATTCAGCCGAAAAGTATCACGATTCCAGTTCAATCCGTATTTGCTTATTCATTTACTCCTTATGGCTATGTGGATGAAAAAATTGAGATACTTTCTTCAGAACCGATCGAAGCAGGCCGAATCATTACGGTTCCTAAGAAACAGGCGAATCGAAAAGCACTCCAATTCATCGCCCGCAATAAATTGGGAACGCGCTCCTTACCCGTCCATTGGGTAAACCAAAAATATACGGCCGATCATTTAAGTGTTACAGTTGACCTGGATATCTCCCATACTGAGGCGGGGGTCTATATACAGGTCCAACCTGATCAAGTGGTGGATGCGAAACTGTCTTTGAGGCTTAAGGGGGAGTACCAGTACGAAACCATTCCTTTGAATCAGATTCAGCCTTCAGTGTATTTGACATCCCCAATTCCGCCGGTCCAGTTTGAAAACGTGGATCAAATTGAAGCAATTCTAACAGGATCCATCGAACGGCAGGTCCGCTTTGATTTTCCTTATACAGTCGCTATGCCCGGCACCTCTATTACAGCTGTATCCGAGGATAGCTTTTGTTCGATTCGTACTAAAAAATCTTCTGTGACGGCCCCAACCCTGATGTGGATCGAAGCGGTCCATAAGCATTCACCAGTAAATGAAGGAAACCTTCTATCCCGCGTTTACCAGCTTCAGCCTTTTGAGCGGCCTCTGTTGAAACCTGTGAATATTGGCATTCGCTACCCATCGAAAATGAAAGACAGAGAAAAAATTCATCTTTATTATTATGATCAGAAGGAGGGTTGGAGTTTTATCCCCACAACAAATATTAAAGATCGCCAGGTTCTAACAGGAGAAATGAAACATTTGGATGCGGTTGCGATCATCGAAGACGTCATTCCACCCAAAATTAAATCCATGCATCCGGGAAATAATGGCAACTATCCATCCTTGGAGTTGAACCGATTCAAGATTAAAATTGACGATAACCTCTCCGGTTTTGAACCTGTGGAAGATTCATTTGAACTGAAATTAGACGATCGGCCGTTAATCTTTGCCTATCAGCCCAAGTTAAAAGTAATCTCGTATGAATTGGAACGGCCGCTTTCAATCGGTATGCATTCAATTCAATTAATAATCCGGGACAGAGCCGGGAATGAAACCAGCCGGAATATTGTGTTCAAGGTGTACTGATGTTTTTCCCCTATAAAGATGATAACCCCCGTATCCTGATTCCTTATGTGACCTATGGTTTAATCGCCATCAATGGTTTTATATTTCTTTTCCAATTCAGCATGGGTATGGCCGACCCCGAAGCCGAAGCCATTTTTATCTATTCATTTGGTCTCATCCCGGCAGAATTCTCAATCCTGACCATGCTTACCTCCATGTTCCTCCACGGCGGTATCGCCCATATTTTAGGGAATATGTGGTTCCTGTGGCTGTTTGGAGATAATGTAGAAAGCACCCTCGGGCATACTCGGTATGCATTATTTTATATCCTTTGTGGAGTTGTCGCCGCCTTATGCCAGGTGCTCATAAATCCCGGGTCCGAGATTCCCATGGTGGGTGCTTCCGGTGCTATTGCGGGCGTGTTGGGTTTATACATGATTCGCTTCCCCCATGCCAGGGTTCATGTATTTGTCTTTATCATAATCTTTTTCACAACCATTCGCGTGCCGGCTATGATTGTACTGGGCATCTGGTTTTTTAACCAGTTGACCAATGGCATGGGTACCCTTGGTTTGGATACCACCGGCGGCGTGGCATGGTTCGCCCATATTGGCGGATTTATTGCTGGCATTATGCTGCATCAAGCCTTTAAACTCATCCGATTTGAACAATAAATGCGGGGATTCCATATGAAGCACCAATTCAAGCAATTAACACTACTGCTCTTTCTATTCCTTCTCGCTTGTGAAGGGACAAAAACTGAGGACTGCGCCACAACAGAAGAGGGCCGTGGCCATGTGGTTTCCATCCTCCCCTTGGGAACGATTGGCGCCGATTTTTTAATAGACTTTCTTAAGGATAACAGTATTGATATTGGCATTAATCCTATTTCAGATGTAAAAGTGTACAGTATTGTTTATGAGACAGTGGATTGGAATGGCGAACCGCGGCAGGCGTCGGGTGCAATTTATATTCCCGATGAAGACAATTCGGATAAAAAATATCCGCTCTACAGCAGCCACCACGGTACCGAGACCAAACGAACCAATGTTGCTTCGATTACACCCTTGCGCGGATTTGATGCTATTTTCGCCGCCTCAATCGGCTATGTCGGTATATCCCCGGATTATCTCGGCATGGGAATATCCACCGATGTTTTTCATCCTTACGTTCACAAGTTTGTTGCGGAAGGCGTGGTGGATATGCTCCGGGCAACCAAAAACTTTACCTGTGGAAACGACATTCAACTCAATGATCAATTATTCCTGATTGGCTATTCGGAAGGAGGCTTTGTCACTATGGCAACCCATAAGCTGATAGAGGAATCTTATGCTAAAGAATTTATTGTGACCGCCTCAGCGCCTATGGCGGGACCTCATGACTTGACCGCCCAAGTGGATTGGGTTTTATCCAAAGAATCTTTTCCTTATCCAGCCTATGCAGGATATGTAGCAACGTCTTATAAAACAATCTATGGGTGGAATCGAGAATTTTCTGAATTTTTTAAAAGCCCTTACGCTGAACGGATTCCCGATTTGTATGATGGGACCAAATCTGTCGGTGAAATCAATGATCAATTGGAAGAAAAGACCGTTGACTTTTTTAATGCCAAATTTTTATCCGACTATTTTGGTGACGGTGAACAGGATCTAAAAAATGCCTATAAAGAGAACAATGTTCACGACTGGACACCCAAAGCGCCAATTCGATTATTCCATGGCGATGCCGATGAAGCGGTTAATTATCAATGTTCCGTAATCGCCCATGATAAAATCAAAGCCAATGGTGGCGACATTAAACTCACCACAATCCCCGGCGGTACCCACGGCAGTTCCGTATTTATTTCTTACGCCGGAGCGGTGGCTTGGTTCAGTACATTGAAAAAATGAACGATTTAATCCACAAAGCCATTCAAATGATGGATAAGTCCCGGGCGCCCTATTCCAATTATAGAGTGGGTGCCGCGGTGGAAACGGCCGACGGGATTATCATTGGCGGATGTAATGTGGAGAACGCCAGCTATCCTTTATCCAATTGTGCTGAACAGACGGCCCTCTTCACTGCAATCGCGGCAGGCCATTCCCAATTCAAAGCCCTGGCTGTGGCCACTGAAAACGGCGGCTTCCCCTGCGGCGCCTGCCGTCAGGTCATCTGGGAATTATGCGGTGATATCCCTGTTTATATTTGTGACTCAAATGGTCTTGTGGATAAAACAACAAGTAAAAAACTTTTGCCCCATGCCTTTGATTCAAGCAAGCTAAAGGGATGAGAATTTTTCTGAAAAAAGTTGTTACGCTCTACCTGATTGGATCGGTTTCTTTACAGTTTCTTATCGCCCAAAAAATACCAAAAGTACAAAATAAAAATTCTCCCGCGAAACAAGCGGTATTAGATTTACCTAAGGAAGGGCTTAAAAATGGTTTGTGTTTATGGATTATGCCAGGATTTTTTATCATTGAGAACCAAAATTTATTAATTGCCACACCAATTGCGGCGGTGTTAATGCCAACAAAAATACATAAGACCAAGGAAGAACTGGGATATACGGAAAAACAGTATCGTGCCTATAAGATTTTTTACAAGACATTCTACAAAACCAGCAGCATTATTTTATTCTTAGCAAATTCCTTCATTTCGGCGTTAAAAGCTGCTTCCGTTTCTCACGGACCAAAATGAGTCAATCACCAATTTTAATCGGTATTTCCGGCGGCACCGGCTCCGGCAAAACATCCATCGCTAAAAGTTTATTGGAAGAATATGGTGAAGGTGAAGTGGTGGTGGTCGAGCAGGATGGCTATTACCGCGACATTTCAAATCTACCCTTGGAAGAGCGCCATCAACAAAATTTCGACCACCCTGATGCGATAGATATTGAACTGTTTAACCAGCAGCTCATCAGCCTTTTGAAGGGGCAGTCAGTCGAAATGCCTGTCTATGATTTTGCCACCCATGCTAGGAAAGGTGAAACGCGCCAGGTGAATCCTCATCATGTGATTGTGGTTGAAGGTATCTTGGCATTACATTATCCTGTACTAAGAGAGCTAATGGATATCAAGATTTTCGTTGATACACCCGATGATATTCGCTTCATTCGCCGTGTATCCCGGGATGTGGAAGAGCGGGGCCGCACGGTTCAATCGGTGATTGATCAATATTTGAAAACAGTTCGTCCAATGCATCAACAATTTGTTGAGCCGTCTAAATATTTTGCCGATATTATCATCCCCGAAGGGGGCCAAAATAAGGTAGCTATCGACCTCCTCAGAACTAAAATTAACGCAATCCTTTCTTAGAAAAAGAAACAGAACAACATTTTGATGCATTATTTTTCGCGCATTTCGTGTATTTCGTGGGCAAATTTTAAATGACACTCACACCAAAAGACGCCGGCTGGATTGAAGTAATCTGCGGCAGCATGTTCAGCGGTAAAACAGAAGAATTGATCCGGCGAATCCGGCGTGCTGAAATTGCCAAAATGAATACCATTATTTTTAAACCACAAATCGATAACCGCTACAGTTCGAATCATGTCGTCTCTCACAATCAATCCAAACTGGATTCCATGTTAGTCAAAAACGCCCGGGAGATCCTTGATAAATCTGCTGATATTGATGTGATTGGTATTGACGAAGCACAATTTTTTGATGATGATATTGTAGACGTTTGTAAATCACTGGCAAAAAATAATAAACGCGTTGTGGTGGCGGGACTGGACACCGATTACAGGGGCCGCCCCTTTGGCCCCATGCCGGCGCTGATGTGCGAAGCGGACTATTTAGATAAATTTCGCGCAATCTGCATTCAGTGCGGTAATCCCGCCTCCTGCAGCCAGCGCCTGACAAAAGATTCGGGTCAAGTCGTTATCGGTGAAACGGATATTTATGAAGCACGCTGCAGGAATTGTTTTGAAGCACCGGAGGAGTAGATGGATCAATTAACCGGCATCCTGGGAATTATTGTTCTGTTAGGCATCGCCTTTGCCATGTCGAATAACAGGAAACAGATCAACCTGCGAATTGTGGGCTGGGGCTTGGGGTTACAACTCATTTTTGCTCTTTTTATTTTGAAGACGCCAATCGGAAAACCCGTTTTCGGGTTTTTGGATAAAGTCATTTCCAAATTGATCAGTTTCTCTGATGCCGGCAGTGATTTTCTATTCACCTCTTTTGTGCCTGAAATTGGCTTTCATCCGTCCTTAATCAATTTTGCCTTTCGGGCTTTGCCGACCATTATTTTCTTCTCCAGCCTCATGGCCGTGCTTTATCATTTTGGCATTATTCAGTTCATCGTCAAATGGATTGCCCGTGCGATGCAGAGAACCATGGGCACCAGTGGTTCTGAAACCTTGAGTATCTCAGCCAATATTTTTGTCGGTCAGACGGAAGCACCATTGATGGTGCGTCCATTCATCAGTAAAATGACTTCGTCTGAACTCATGGCCGTTATGGTAGGTGGATTTGCTACCGTCGCCGGCGGCGTGTTGGCCATCTATGTAAAATGGCTCACCGACATTCCGGGGATCGCAGGCCATCTTTTGGCTGCATCTGTCATGTCGGCGCCTGCGGCTTTGGTCTTTGCAAAAATTATTTATCCTGAGACTGAATCATCTGAAACAATGGGTGATTTGAAAATCCATGTGGAAAAAACCAGCTCTAATGCCATGGAAGCCCTGGGCAACGGCGCCACCGTTGGGATGAAATTGGCCGCGAATGTGGGCGCCATGCTGGTGGCCTTTATTTCAATTGTCGCGCTGATCAATTACCTCCTGGGATTTGCCGGCACATCCATGGATGCCATCCTGGGAATCTTATTCAAACCATTGGCCTGGACCATGGGTGTTCCTTGGGATGAGGCAGGCATGATGGGTATGCTAATGGGTGAAAAAATTGTATTCACCGAATTGATTGCCTATGGCGATTTAAAAGGGATTATTGCGGATGGCCAAATATCTGAAAGAACGGCCATCATTGCCAGCTATGCCCTTTGCGGGTTTGCCAATTTTGGTTCAATTGGCATTCAGTTAGGCGGTATCGGGGGGATGGCCCCGGAGCGGAAAAAAGATTTGGCCAAATTGGTCACCAAGGCAATGGTTGGCGGTGCATTGGCATCCTGGCTAACGGCAACTGTTGCAGGAATACTCATTTAGAAAAATAAAATAGGAAAATTAATGCGTCTCATTTTTTTAGGACCTCCCGGCGTCGGAAAGGGAACACAGGCGAAACGTGTTTGTGATAGTTTCAATATTATCCATCTTTCAACGGGTGATATACTGCGGGCCGAAATGGCTGCCGAATCGGACATTGGCAACAAAGCCAAATCATACATCGACAACGGTGCACTTGTTCCTGACGAGATTTTATTGGGTATTATGGATAATCGTTTGAAAAAAGATGATGCTCAAAAAGGATACTTTTTAGACGGTTTCCCGCGCACCATTCCTCAAGCGGAAGGGTTGGATGAAATTATGGGAAACATATCTCATACATTAGATGCGGCGATAAGCTTAACCGCCGATGAGGATGAACTGGTGCAGCGATTGATCAATCGCGGGCTTGAATCTGGACGCAGTGATGACACACCGGAAGTTATCCGCCAGCGCCAAAAAGTATATTGGCAGCAGACTGCACCGCTTTTAGACTTTTACCGCAATAAAAACTTGCTGAAAGAAGTGGACGGGCTCGGTGATATTCCTGAAATTACTGAACGGATTTTAGAGGTTTTGAAATAAAATGCTGAAAGTGGGACTTACGGGTGGAATTGGCAGCGGTAAAAGTACGGCCAGCCGGTATTTTGAATCTTTAGGCGCCTATGTCCTGGATGCGGACGAAGAAGCAAAAAAGTTGGTGATGGCCAATGAAACGGTTCAGCATGAACTCATTTCTGAATTCGGCACCGATATTATTGACGGATCCGGCCGGGTGGATAAAATAAAATTGGCCCGCATAGCCTTCCAGGATGAGGATCATCAACAACGTCTAAATTCGGTTGTCCACCCTTATATGTATGACCTGATTGATAAGGAGTTTAACCGCGTACTTGATGAGGGGAAATACGGAATTTTTATTGTGGATGCCGCTATGATTTATGAATCCGGGTTTGATGCGCACCTGGATTACGTGATTGTGGTCACCGCCCAGTTAAAGCACCGAATGGAACGGGCACTGGGCCGGAAAACATTATCCCGGGAAGAAATTCTAAAACGAATTGAATTCCAATGGCCGGAAGAAGAAAAAGTCAACATGGCTGATTTTGTGGTCCACAATGACGGCACGGAAGCCAGTTTACAAAAAAATATCGAATCTCTGATCGAAAAACTGACTTGAGTAGAGACATCCGCCAGCTGGCGGATGTCTCTCCAAATTAATTATCGTATACTTCTCCGCATCGCGCGCGGTTTATCTAATATTTCCTTTAAAACAATCCCGCGTTTCAAATCATTCATACTTCTGAACAGAGGGCCAAGAGGACGTTTTTCTTTACGCTTCTTTTTCCAGAATTGATATTCTGCATGGATTGGTTCCGGCTCCGGTTCAGACAGGTCCTCAAAAACAACATGGTCGTGTTCTATGGGAATATGAACTGGTTTCGGTTCAGGTACCGGTTCTGTCTTAACAACCTTAAAATCCGCAAATTCATCACCAACCTCTTCCTTCGGTTCCTTGACCAATTCTTTCACATCCCCAAACAGGTCTTGAAGAAATTCAGCCTGAAGGGGATTGGGTTTTTCTCTCGGGGTTGAACTCGCTTCTTCTTGATCAAGCTTCCGGCGGGCGGCCTGCTGCTGGCGTTTTTTCATTAACGCCGACAGCAGGTATAATACCGCCAAAAAGATCCAGTAACCGAGACCTTCCATTTAATCCTTATCCCGTTTCGGAGCTTGGGTCGTTCCTTCTTCAGACTCACCGGAAATCGATTTCCGCATGGCTGTATCGGCCTGGATATTGCGCATATTCACATAATCAAATACACCCAATTTCCCTTCTCGAAAAGCCTGCGCCATGGCCAGCGGTACCTCCGCTTCAGATTCCACCACTTTGGCTTGCATTTCCTGGGTGCGCGCTTTCATTTCCTGTTCTTCAGCAACGGCCATAGCGCGGCGAGTTTCTGCCCGGGCCTGAGCTACGCGGAGGTCCGCTTCAGCCTGGTCCGCCTGGAGTTGAGCGCCTACATTTTTACCCACATCCAGGTCGGCAATATCGATGGATAAAATTTCGAAGGCTGTCCCGGCGTCGAGTCCTTTTTCCAACACGGCTCGTGAAATGTTGTCGGGATTTTCCAGCACGCCGCCGTAATTGGTGGATGAACCGATGGCACTTACAATCCCTTCTCCAACACGGGCAATGATTGTATCATCGGTCGCGCCGCCAACCAGTCCGGGGATGTTGGTGCGCACCGTCACCCGGGCGCGGGCCTTCAGTTCAATTCCGTCTTTCGCAACAGCGGAGAGAAAGCCCTCCCGGGGGGCATCAATCACTTTAGGGTAAACACTGGTTTCCACCGCTGATTTCACATCGCGCCCGGCCAAATCGATGGCTGTCGCTGTTTCAAAAGGCAAAGAAATTTTGGCTTTATCGGATGCAATCAATGCCACGACGACATTGGCTACATTGCCGCCGGCCAGGTAATGTGTTTCAAGCATATCGGTTTTCACCTGCGTCAAGCCGGCTTTATGCGTATTGATCACGCCATCCACAATGAGCCGCGGTGAAATTTTTCGTAATCGCATTCGGATCAGATCAATAATCGTGATCCGGCCAATCCCCAGACTCACGACCCCTTGGATCCACATACCAATCGGTACGAAATAGAATAATAGAAAAATAAAAATAAGCAACAGGGCTAACATAAAAATGCCAACAATATCCATGATTTACTCCTCTGAGTTTAGTTTTCTAACAACCACCCGGTTTCCATCAACCGAGAGGACTTTCACTTTACAATTTTTTTCAATGAAATCACCTTCACTGACAACAAAAACACGTTGACCATCCACCGTTACCCAACCTGATGGCCGCAGGTCAGACTGGGTTTCCCCTTCCATGCCAACCAAATTTTCCCAGCCGATCGATGTGCTGTAGCCCGCTTCCGCCCCTTCCACACCGGGGGAAGTGAGCTTTTGCCAGAAAGTCGTCTTGGTCATCAATTTAAACAGCAGGATTAACCCAATCAGTCCGCCGATGATGCCAATAATTAACCCCCACATGGCCATTGCTTCCACTTCCGGGCCAATCGGTGTATCAGGTAACAGCAGTTCATACAACCCCCATAAAATTAGTGCTATGCCGCCGATTCCCGCGATCCCAAACCCGGGAATGACAGCGATTTCTAAAATGAGCAGGGCCACACCGCCAAGGATGATCAATACATCTGTCATGGTGGCTAATCGGGCGATGAATGAGGCGCCGAGAGACAAGGCTAAACAGACCAAGCCAACCGTTCCGGGGATGCCCCAGCCGGGGCTCTGCAATTCGAATAAAATACCCAGAAATCCAAAGGTGGTGAGCAGGGAGGCCACAACCGGGTTGGTCAAAAATCGAACGAATGCCTCGGACCAGTTTTCAGCGGTGCTTTTTATTTCCGCCTGCCCAAGATCCAAGGACGTGAGCAGTGCCTCAAATGTTTCTTGTTCCCCATCCGCTATTTTGTATTTCAGCGCCAATTCTGTCGTAAGGGTAATCAGTTTCCCTTCTTTACGCCCTTCCAAATCCTGCACTTCAACCGAGTCGCCATCAATGACCAAATGGGTAAAGGATAATTCTTCATCCACCATCCCCTTGGCGATATCCACATTTCGCTGGCGGCTTTCAGCGGTAGCGGCCATTTCTTCCCGCATATAACTGATCACCTTTTCACTCCCTTTTTTCCCGGACATATCCACAGCGGTAGCGGCGCCGATAGTCGCACCGCTGGTCATAAATATTTTTTCGCAGGACAGAGAAATGAGAGCGCCGGCTGAAATAGCGCGTCGATTAATGAAAGCGATTGTTGGAATCTTGGCGCTTAGGATGGCATCCTTGATTTGGGTAGCCGCATCCAGCCGCCCGCCAAAAGTATCAATATCAAAAATAATCGCTGCTGCACTATCCGTCTCTGCCATCTCAATACTGCGCTCGATAAAGGGCGGGAGGCCTAAATCAATGGTATCATGAATAGGCACTTTATAGACAATCTGGGACTGCCCAAAGGAAATTAATAAAATAAGTATGAATAATATGCGCTGCTTCATTCCTTTGAGTTTAGCCGTTATCTTCGATAAAAACAATGATGGTAACACGATTTTAAAGTAATTTCTTTTGCTTTGGGATAGCGATGCAAGAACCATTTATGACCCTCAAAGATAAATTCACATATCGTCTGTTACATGTGATTTCCCGGCGGCTGCGCCGACTGCCAAATGAAACTCGATTCCGGCTTGCGAATAAATTGGGCGCCTTTGCCTTTAACCGCATCCCGGTGAGAAAAGAGCAGGCATTTAATAATATTAAAATAGCCTTCCCGGATAAAAGTAAATCCTGGATCAATAATGTATTAAAGGGCACTTATGGATTGGTCAGTACAAATTTTTTGGAATTTCTGGCACTACCAAGATCATACGAATCACTCAACTTTCGCGTCGAGAATCAACACATCCTTGATGAGGCAGCCCAACAGGAAAAAGGTGTCATCATTATCACCGGCCATTTTGGATTGTGGGAAATCTTAGGATCTTGGTTGGGTAAAAATGGATATCCGGTTTGGGGCATCATCCAACGCCAGGGCAACCGTGGTGCAGATATATTTTTTAAAGAACTGCGGGAATCTTATGGCATGAAACACCTGTATCGAAAATCCTCCCTGGATAACATGTATCAATTGCTTAAAGAGAATAATATGCTGATTCTGGCCAGTGATCAGGATGCCAAGCGGCGTGGTGTATTCGTCAAATTTTTTGGGCAGCCGTCCTCTACACCAAAAGGATCAGCCATATTTCACATGCGTTCAGGTGCACCCATGGTTTTTTCTGTGGCCCATAAAGAAAAAGACGGAACGGTTGTTATTTCATTTTCACGTATCGAATTGAATGGCAGCGCATCCATCGAAACAATTACACAAACGTACACCACCCTGTTGGAGGAAAAAGTGCGGGAATATCCGGACCATTATTTTTGGTTTCACCGTAAGTGGAAAACGCAGGCGAAGGCGTGAAGCAAAAGACAACTGACCGGATCGATGCCTCTTCCGAGCATGCCATTCAGGCTGCCGGGAATGCCATCCTTTTTGGGGGCGTAATTGCATACCCTACCGATACACTTTATGGATTTGGCGTAGATGCCCGCAATGAATCGGCCATTAAACGGCTGAACAAGATTAAAGGACGGAAAGCACCCATGAGTGTTCTGGCGCCCAATTCCAACACTGTTCTCTCGTGGACTGATATCACTTATGAAGATTGGGAAATGGTAAAACAATACTTACGCGGGCCAACGACGATCGTTTTACCGGTGAAAAAGGGGATTGTTCATCCGTCCATTATGGGCGAAGATGGTACCTTAGGCATTCGAATCCCTGCCCATCCCTTTGGGCCGAATCTCTGTGATAAACTCGGTTTCCCAATCACCACCACATCAGTCAACAGAACCGGGCAAGCACCCTTAAATGATCCCGATGCGATTGTGGCGGAATTCGATGGTGAATTTGATCTGTTGATTGATGACGGTCTTTTGTCCCATTCCACAGGCTCAACCATTTATAAATTAGAAAAATCGAAGCTGAAAGTTATCCGTTCTTGAAACAAATTTTTTTGATCCTTTTATTTATATCCTTTTCCTGGGCAAAGGAAGTGCCGTTCAAAGCCGGGGAATCCTTAAAATATTCGGCTGAATTCAATTTAATCCCCGTCGGGCAGGCCGAACTCTACGTGACCGGCATCGAACAAATTAACGGAAATGATGCATACCATGTTTCCTTTTCGGCGCGGACACGGGGCTTAGCCGATCAATTATTTAAAATCCGCGATCAGATTGACATCTGGATGGACAAGAAAGAATTTTTCACCCATCGGCTCAAGAAAAAAATCCATGAAGGCACGTATAAAAAATCAGTCGATGTTATTTTTGATTATGAGGCGTCTGTAGCCCGAACCGAAACCAAAGAAGTAGCAATTGACTTTAAGGCCCGTGATCCTTTTTCCATGTTTTATTACCTGCGGACGATTTCACTCAAGGAAAAAGAAGTCATGTCCTTTTCATCTTATGAAGGCAGGAAAATTGTCCATTATAATCTGCAGATGACAGGCAAAGAGGTTGTTCGCTCTCCGGCAGGGACGTTTGCTTGCAAGGTTGTACGCCCACATAGAGAAGGGAAAAACTTGTTCAAAAACCAGGGTGATATGCAAATCTGGCTCAGCGACGATGAAAAACGCCTACCGGTTAAAATCCACATTAAAATGAAATTTGGATCCATGACCCTATTGCTGAAAAAAGTCAGTTAATATTAAACTGGCACTGGTTATTCGTAAAAATAATCGTCGGATTTTAAATGAAAATTGTTTGGTTGAAACGAAGCCATTTAATAATTATTTAAAACGTAATTATTTAATAGACTGTGAGTTAGCGAACGATTACGTTTCACCTGTCTGCCGATAGGCGGGCATAATTACATATTTATTCGGAAACAATGCCATTGACTACCATACGTTTAACTGGTGCTGGAGTAATATTTAGTCGCAGGGGTCGGGCATGATTACCCGTCGATTGGCGTGGCCTGACCTTTACAAAATTCACCGGGGTTAATTCCCAAACAGCCGCCCCACATCATTGACAATCACTGTAATCATCAGCATCAATAACAGGGCCATACCAATCTGTTGAATGGCCATACGCATTTTCATGGATAGGGGCCGGCGGATAATTCCTTCAACTAAGGTGATAAATATATGTCCGCCGTCTAATCCGGGGATGGGCAGTATATTTAAAAATGCCAGGTTGCAACTGATTAAGGCCATCAGGGATAAAAAGGGAATCCAACCCGCTTTCGCTGTTTCGCCGGCCAATTGGGCAATCAAAATCGGTCCACCTAATTCTTTAATGGATGCTTGTCCGGTCGTCAGCATTCGTATAGAAAGAATAATCATACCAAACCCCCTGGCAGTCGCCACCATTCCCATATTCATACTTTCGGTAAAGGTAACCGGTTGGTATTCATATTTCGGATAAATTCCGATTACACCAAGCGTATCTCCTGTCGTTGGGTTAAGCTGAAAACTGGTTTCCAATGAAATTGAATTTGTTTCTGCGCCCCTTGAATATGTTAGATTAATCGGCTGATTGGGTCTTTGGTGAATTTCGGCAGTAAGGTCATCCCACGTTGCAATATTTATTCCTTCCACAGATTGGATCACATCCCCGGATTTTAAACCGGCCAAATCAGCGGGCATCCCCGGTAGCAATTCATTGATCACCGGTGCTTTAGATATGACCGGTTTTCCATTATAATTTGATAATCCTGTAAAAATGAAAAAAGCCAATACGGTATTCATAATCACCCCGGCGCTCATGAACCAAATCTGCTGCCACTTGGGTTTACTCATCAGTTCATAGGGCTTATGCTCAAAAGTCGCATCCATACTTTCGTCAATCACCCCGGCGACTTTCACATAGCCACCGAAGGGGATGACGGCAAAACAGTATTCAGTGCCGCTGCCTTTACGTCCTGGACGTGAAATAAAGGTCGTTTTAACCGGTCCCCATTTCAACTGTCCTTCCTCATTTTTTTGATAGAAGAAAAAGCGGAATTCCCAGCCATCCGGGACTGAAGTGAATGTCATCAGTCGCGGGGGATATCCGATGGCGAAACGCTCTACACGAACGCCAATGGAACGTGCCGCAAGATAATGACCCAGTTCATGAATAAATATCAAAACACCGAGTAAAATGATTGTTGCAATTAAAGTTGTCATATTATTGGTTTATTTCCACATTAAAGGGTGTGATTTGTGCTTAAATATATCGGCTTTTATAGGATTTAACAAAATCCGTCGCCCAATTTTCCAGATTCAATAATTCTGCCAAGGAAGGATGCTCAATCCATTCATGGGCTTCGCAGGCTTTTTCAATAACTTCAGGAATTTCCATGAAACCAATTTCACCATCCAAAAATCGGTAGACCGATTCTTCGTTGGCCACATTTAACACCGCTGAAGCTGTGCCTCCCTGTTTCAAGGCCTCGTAAGCCAAACCGATGCAGGGGAAGCGATTTAAATCCGGCGCTTCAAAGGTAAGCGACCCAACTTTTATTAAATCCAGGGCCTCCCAGGTGGCTGCTGCATGGCGGGGATAGGTGAGGGCATATTGGATCGGTACTTTCATATCCGGTACACCTAACTGTGCTTTTACAGATTTATCCCTGAATTCCACCATGGAATGGACAATGGACTGGGGGTGGACAACAATATCGATTTTTTCCGCACCTAATCCAAACAGCCAGCGTGTTTCGATTACTTCCAATCCCTTATTCATCATGGTGGCGGAATCAACGGTGATTTTGAGCCCCATATCCCAGTTGGGATGCTTTAGGGCATCCGCCGGTGTCACATCTTTAAATGTACCCAAATCCCGTGTGCGGAAGGGACCGCCGCTGCCAGTGAGAATGATCCGTTCCACATCCGCCATGGATTCACCAGTGAGGCATTGCCAGATTGCGGAATGTTCGCTATCCACCGGAAAAACCTGAGCGCCTGATTTCAATTTTTCCCGCTCAATAATATCGCCGGCCATGACCAGGCTTTCCTTATTGCTGAGGGCCACATCCACCGCGGCTTTCACCCCATTCATGGTGGGCGCCATTCCGGAAGACCCCACCAGTCCGTTTAGCATAATATCCACATCACTCCGGCTGGCCAGTTCCAACAGGCCTTCCCGCCCTGTATAAACGGATATTCCCGAACTATTTAGTCCCGATTTAACCAATTCCGCTGCTTCGGGATCAACAATCGCAACCGAATCCGGATGATATTTTTTGGCTTGTTCAACCAGCAATTTCCCGTTTTTATTGGCGCTCAAAATAGAGACTTTGAATTCGTCACCTAAATTATCAATCACATTCAGTGCATTGACACCGATGGATCCTGTTGAGCCCAGAATAGATATTTTTTTCATGCTTAAAATGTGCCCGCAATATTCAGGGACAACATGGTCAATTGAGGACCAAACCGAATTTGGGGAATGACTTTCAATCCTGAAAGTGAAGTTGTTGTTCCGATTTGAATAAAGTTTGTTTGTATTTCTGTTTTCCCCGTATAACCATTTTCTGAAAGTGAATACTGATTCGCTTCTAAAATGTTCATACCAAAACCGAAATGAAGCGGGAATTTATTCCAAACAAATTCCCGTGTGGCACTTGCCTGAACGGCCGATATTTTCAATTCATCATGTGAATTCAAGCGTCCGGAATCAAAATGTACAACCCAATTAGAAGGTTCATCTTCTTTCCCCGGCCTCAATGATAACCCCCAACCGTACATCTGAACGGCTCCTTCCTCAGCTGAATAGGCGGCCATTCTGCCCCGCAAGGATAGATTCCAGGACACCTTTATTTGTCCCTGGAGCGCAGGAAGGAATCCATTCGATGAAAATCCCTTTAATATGGACCCGCCCAAAGTAATTCGGTTATCAGCTGTTATTTCCATGGGATAATTGTGTGTCGTTGCAAAGGCGGCATTTCGAAACAGCGGGGGGGAGTCTTTCGAGAAATCAGATAACCCATCCAGTTTGAAAGATGTCCATTGCCCAATTGAGATGGAAATGAAAAATATGAAAGATACCGATCGCATGGCCCCAATCCCGGGAGTGATGGAATTAAATAATCCCCCGTTCGCTGGATTCAATAAATTCAACAATCGCCTTAATTTCATCCGTAGCCGGCAATTCAGATTTTATTTTGTTGATGGCATCCTTGCGGTTCATTTTTGACACAAAATAGATTCGATAAGCTTTTTTGATCAGTGCGCGTGTTTCATATGAAAAACCGCGTCGTTGCAGTCCAATTTTATTAATGCCGCCAAAACGCAATGGTTCTCCTCCCGTAATGATAAATGGCGGTATATCCTGCACAACGCGATATCCGCCGCCCACAAATGAATGGGAACCCACTTTTGAAAACTGATGTACCATCACACCACCGCCAAGGTTTACCCATTCCCCCAATTCAACATGTCCTCCCAAGGTCGCGACATTGGCCAGGATCGTATTATTCCCAACAATACAATCGTGTGCAACGTGGGTACAGGCCATTAATAGAACGTTATCTCCAACTTCTGTTTTGCCATATGCAATAGTTCCCCGGTTAACAGTAACAGATTCACGAATGAGGACATTGTTTCCGATGATGGCTTGTGTCTCTTCGCCGGCATATTTCAGGTCTTGGGGTGCTTCTCCAAGGGAACAATTATGGTATATGGTGCAATTGGACCCAATGGATGTCCCGCGGCAGATTGTATTATGATTTCCAATGGTTGTCCCGTCACCAATGACGACATTATCCTCGATAACTGTAAAGGCACCAACGGTTACATTCCGGCCGAGTTCGGCCTGAGTCGATATGATTGCTGTGGGATGAATGGCGATGGAATCAGGCTCCCGCCCGGTCCACCACCGTAGCTTTCAACTTGGCTTCCGCCACCAGTTTATCGCCCACATAACCCTTACCCTCGAGTAAAGCTGTCCCCAACTTGAATTTAGCTAAGGTCATTTCAAGCCGAAGTTGATCACCGGGGATGATGGGGTGACGGAATTTTGAGTCCGACAGGGCCGAAAAAAACATATTCTTTTTCATGGGGTCGTCGATACTGTTCAGCACCAAAAAGGCCCCGGCTTGTGCCATCGCTTCCAAAACCAACACTCCGGGCATGACGGGCTGATTGGGGAAATGTCCCTGGAAAAAGGGTTCGTTTATGGTCACATTTTTATAAGCAGTTAATTTTTCACTGGGCGTAATATCAATTATCCGATCGACCAGAACAAATGGATAGCGGTGGGGAAGAAGACTTAAAATCGAATTAATATCAAACATAAAACCAGAAGCAGCCTTTTTTTGGAACTTTTGTTGAAAAATCTTCTTTTCGTATACTTTTTTAATCCGCTTCACCAGTTCAACATTGGCCGCATGGCCGCTCTTTGAAGCAATCACGTGGCCCTGCAGAGGCATACCCAAAAGGGCTAAATCACCGATTAAATCCAGCGCTTTATGACGAACCGGTTCATTGTCAAAGCGTAACTCTTTCCCATTTAAAATACCATTGGCGCCCAGACTGATCTCCTGTTTTATACCAAAAAGATTTCTGAGGTTATCCGCTTCTGCCTGGTCGATTTCCTTGTCCACAATCACGACAGCATTATCCAGATTTCCACCCTGGATGAGACCATTTTCCTTTAATGCTTCAACTTCACTTAAAAAACAGAATGTCCGGGCGGGGGCGATATCTTTGGCAAAGTTTTTCTCCACTTGATCCAGGGTGGTGAATTGGGTCCCCAAAGATCGAAACTTATAATCAATCATGAAGGTAATACGGAACTGATCAGAAGGCATAATATGAATATCAACACCCCGTTGCGAGTCTGTATAGCCTACTGATTCGTCAATATGAAGATAATTTCGGGGTGCATCTTGTTTAACGATCCCAGCTTTGAGTAACGCTTCTACGAAATCAATCGAACTGCCATCCATCACGGGCGGCTCTTTTTCAGTCAGTTCAATAAGAACATTATCAAGCCCGATGCCGACACAGGCCGCCAAGGCATGTTCAACGGTATGGATCCGCACACCATTTTCTTCAATGGTTGTTCCCCGGGAAATATCCACCACATGGTCAATGTCAGCGCGGATTTCCGGGCACCCATCCACATCCATACGCTTAAAGCGGATGCCAAAATCTTCCGGTGCAGGTTTAAAGGTAATCGTCGATTCCACACCGGTATGCAGGCCAATGCCCACACAGGATGTTTCATTTTCGATTGTACGCTGATATTTTATGAAACTCATTATCGCGTCACTTCAAATTTTTCTTCTAATTTTTTCAGTCTATTTTTCAACTGTTTAACCTCTACATAAACAGCATCCCGACGGTTTTTTTCTTTGATCTCCCGCGCCGGTGCTCCGGAATAAACTTTTCCACCGGGAAGATCTTTCATGGCTGCTGTGTAACAGGCAAATATCGCGCGGTCTCCGATTGTAACATGGTCAATCGCGCCTGCCTGACCGCCGAAAATGCAGAATTCTCCAATTTTTGTACTGCCGGCGATGGTCACATGCGCCGTCAGTAGACATCCTTTTCCTATAGAAACATTATGGGCGATTTGTACACCATTGTCGAATTTGCACATATCGCCAATGGAGGTGTCCCCAATCGTCCCTCGGTCTATCGTACAATTTGCACCTATTTCCACATCATTCCCAATAACAACCTTGCCGTTTTGGGGAATCTTAAAATGGGTGTTTTTATCGCTCACAAACCCATAACCGTCAGAGCCGATTACGGTACCGGAATGGATGATACACCTGTCACCAACCACTGAACGATGGTACAGGTTAACATTATTTTTGACTACCGTATCACGGCCGATTACCGCGCGCGCATTGATTACATTGTTGGCCCCAATGACCGTATTCTCACCGATGGTAACGCCGCTATCAATAACGGTATTGGGCCCAATAGATACACCCTCACCCACCACCGCATCGGCAGCGACAAGGGCTGTTTCATGAATGCCTTTGTGTGTTGGATAAGCGGGTGAAAAATAATCCAATACTTTAGCCATGGCCAATTGTGGGTTATCGACAATAATACCATCCCGACCCCCCAGCATTGCCGGATTAGATGCAATCACAGCTGAGGCCTGTGTCGATTCAGCGTATTTGAAATACTTCGGGTGGGCCACGAAGGTAATCGTGCCCGCTTTCCCCTCTTGGACAGTGGAAACGCCTTTAATCTTTAATTCAGAATTACCGGCGACTGTGCCCTGCACAATGTCCGCCAGTTCTTTTAAAGTGGCCAATGACCGAAGTTATTTTTTGTTGGCGGAATCTTTATCATCCGAGACATTGTATTTGCGTAATTCAAATAAAACATCATCGGTCAAATCGTAGGTCGGATTGCCATATAGCAGCGCCACAGATCCATCGATAATAAAATCGATACTCTTAGCCGCAGCAACCTTATCCACAGCACGTTTAACTTTAGAAAGAATATCAAATTCTAACTGCGCTTGCCTGCGGTATAATTCACCTTCAGGGCCAACCATGGTTACCTGAAATTGTTGAATGGTCTGTTCCCGGGTGGCAATTTCAACTTCTTTTTCTTTGCGCCAATCGGGGCTGCTCATCAAACGTTGTGTTTCGAAAGCTTGTTTGATGCTGTCGAGTTCTACCACCATTTTGTTGTATTGTGCATTCACCTGTCGGTATTCCAGCTGGAGCTGGGCTTCTGCATCTTTGAATTCTTCATACTCCGCACGAATACGGTCTGATTGAACAAATCCAATTTTATTTTGAGCTGTAAGCAGCACGGGCAACATCATAGCCACAATGCCTACAGTTGTGATTGTCTTCCGAATCACATTGTCCTCCTTGGTTTAATTATCACCTGCCAAAGATGATTGTGTATTCCCATCCCTGGGGTTTTCCATCTCCGGTTATATCGTCAAAGCCGTATCCCATATCGAAACCAAGCATTCCGATCATGGGCATAAAGAACCTGATCCCGATACCGGCGGATCGTTTAAGTTCGAGGGGATTCCTCCTTGGAAATCCCAATGATTGCATGAGCCGAGTATCATTCCAGACACCCCCTGCTTCAGCAAAGAGCATTGCATAGACAACGGGGTTTTCAGAAAATGGGACTCTGAATTCTGTCGAATATTTCAGCATCGTGTTTCCACCGATTCCACGCCCCTGTGAAGTTGAGGGGCCGATAGAATTATCCGGATACCCTCTCAGCATGTTTCCGTAAGGGATGCCGTTACCCCCCATGATAAATCGTTCATAAGGCGGTATGTAAGTGAATCCTTTCCCACCCGTATCTAACATGCGGATGGTTCCCATTTTTAACGAACTGGTTAGTACAAATTTCCAGAATGTAGGTGTATACCAGTCTAAAGTCAAAACATGTTTATGGTAGTTCTCATCACCGCCTAAAGGCCCCCCGGAAAATGTAGATACCCATGATGCGCTCGATCCCTGGGTGGGGAATTCAGCCCTGTCACGGCTGTCACGGCTGATGGATTGGGTTAAATTAATGCCGGTTGATTTGCGGAAGCTGCCAATATACTGATCGAGGATTTCTTCATCACCCATATATTCAGCTCTGCGAACCGTCAATTCCCAATAGGCCCTAAAATAATCGTCCGGCCATTTCAGTCGCCGGCCCCATTGGATGGATCCACCGCGGGTCCTTTGGTCAAATGGGTAGAAATAGTACGAGTTCCCCTGTCCCCTGAATTGGTAAAAAAGCGAAAACCCGATTCGATTGGGTGTGTCCTTGTACATGGGGTCCATGAAGCGCAGATGAAAACTTTCATATTTACCGGGGGTACCATAATTGTTGTACACGGAAACTTGGGTTCCTACGTCAAAACCCAAGGAAAGCACTTGCCCTTTGCCTAAAAAATTGTTGAATTCCAGGTTGCCGCCCCCGGTCATGCCGTAGATTCCGGTGAAGCCCACATTGGCGCTGGCCTTATCCGATGATTTTTCTTCCAAGGTAATGTCCAGGTCAATTTCATCCTCATCGACGGGAACAACATTCGGGTTTAAGGAAGTTGGGTCAAAATAATTCAAAACATGCAGTTTGCGCATGCTGCGCTGCAATAATGTGCGGCGGAATAAGTCCCCGGGGAAAACATCCAGTTCGCGGCGAATGACATTCTCACGTGTTTTGTCGTTGCCGTATATATTGATATTGCGAATATATACCTGGTTGTTTTCTGTAATGGAAAAATGAATGTCAATTGAATCCTCACCCACAGGGGTAAAGAACGGTTCAATATTGCTGTAGAGATAACCGCGATCCATATATAAACTTTGCACATTCTGGTACAATGCTTCTTCGAACCCGGTTTTGCTGTAAAAATCGCCCGCTTTAAGATTCAGTGTTTTTTCCAGGATTTCCGTGTCGTAAAGGACATTCCCCTCCCAGGTGAAATTGCGGAATTTATAGCGGCTCCCTTCATCAACATTAATATGAACAATTAGACCCTTTTTCTTCGGTTCATAATAAACCGAATCGGATAAAATCGTAAAATCCCTATATCCTTCATCCCGATAGAAAGTAACGAGGGCATCTAAATCTTCATCATATTTTTTTTCATCATAGGCCGGGGCCCAGATCCGCCACCAAGATCTGATTTTGGTTTCTTTCAGCTGCCATCTCAGTTTATACAATGATAATTTTTTACGCAGGGACTGCGGGATGGGAATCCACGATTTTGAGGCAGCCCAGCCAAAATTGTTGGTATTCCCTTCAATGACAATATCCTTAATTTTGACTTTTCTACCTTCCTTGATGGTAAAAATGATATCCTGTTTTTCTTCATCACCACCCATAGCCGATGGTTTGACTTCAGCCGAAATCTCCGCCAGGAAGTAGCCATCTTCCATGTACAGGGCTTTCATCTGCTTTATGGTTTTGGTAATGAAGTTGGGTTTAATGCGCATCCCGCGCTGGTAAGAAAGTTCATCCTTAAACTTGCGGTCTTTAATCTTTTTGTTGCCCTTAAAAACGACCTGGCCCAACACAGGTGATTCTTCAACTTCTATTGTGATGAGGATACCTTCCGGTGTTTCACCGTCAAAATGAATTTGAATATTGCTGAAAACACCTAATTCCCACAGGCGTTTTACGGCCCGGCGGAAATCCTCGGCGGAAACTTCCTGCCCATCCTGCAAGCCGGCGGTATAGAGTACCATATTTTCACTAGTGGCTATATTCCCTTCGACACTGACTTCTTTTAAGGTAAAAGACGGTGGCGCCTGGGCAAACGCAAATACAATGAGAAGAATCGGTATTAATTTTTTCATGCTGAAACCTGTTCCCCTGTCTGGCCAAACCGCCGCTGTCGACCTTGAAAATCCAAAATCGCGTTGAGCAGATCATCTTCACTAAAATCGGGCCAATAGTCGTCTGTCATATAGAATTCCGTGTAGGCAGATTGCCACAATAAAAAATTGCTGATCCGGGATTCACCACCGGTTCGGATCAGTAAATCCGGGTCGGGAACATTGGCAGTGTATAATTCACGGGATACCGCTTCTTCTGTAATTTGTTCTTGGTTCATTTCACCTGATTCAATTTTACCAGCAATACGACGGAAGGCCCGTAATAGTTCCTGTCTGCTACCATAACTCAAAGCCAAAATCAAATTGAGCCCAGTATTGCTTTTGGTCATTTCCATCCCCTCCAGCATCCCCAGCCGTGAATTCCGGGGTAAATCATCCAAGTTTCCAATGGTAGAAAGGCGCACATTATTTTTATGCAGATTTTTAATCTCTTTTCTAATCGTACCCAGTAATAATTTCATAATGGCTGACACTTCTTTTTTGGGGCGGTTCCAATTTTCACTGGAAAAGGTGTACAGGGTCAGATAGGATATACCGATCTCACCACATACGCGCACAATTTCACGAACAGAATCAATCCCCTCACGATGCCCCGCAACGCGCGGCAGACTGCGTGACCTGGCCCAGCGGCCGTTCCCGTCCATGATGATGGCAATATGCGTTGGTAAATCCCCTTGTTCGAGGATTTGTTTTCTCAGTGATTTAGACATAATCGGAATTTCACAAAAAAGAGTCTGAAAACAGCGGGCGAAGTTACTCTTTCAGACAGGTGCAATCAATGAATAATCGTTGCGGGCT
>CAYFJU010000015.1:0-47766 GCA_964343505.1 uncultured bacterium | reverse complement strand
CCTTTAAATGATAGATGTATCCTCTAAAAAGTTGGTTTAAATTCAAGTAATTGTAATCCAAAAATGGAGTTGGTCATGGCGTACAAAAATATTTTAGTGGGCCTCTGTGGAAGAGGGGACGAAAATGTCGTACTTAAGGAAGCGATTAAAATTGCTGAATCAAGCGGCAGTCACATCACTTTTATACATGTCAATGAACCCCACGCGGGGGAAATGTCTATGATGATGGATGCGCCACCGCCCAAGTATACCGAAGCAGACGTTTATGACTGGGTCAGCGCCATCGATGAATCCATCGCCAATTCATCCACCATAACCGTTATCTCCAATTCTTCAATCCCAAAAGCAATCAATGAAGCGTCCATTGGTAAAGATCTCATTGTCCTCGGCCATCGGAAACAAAGTTTTTTTAAAGAAAACTTTTTTGATTCCGTGGATGAGGGGATTGTGAATAAATCAGCATGTCCCGTTTTGGTTGTGCCGAAATAAATTCAATAAACATATATTTAATACATATTAATTGAGTTATATTTCCTGCCTAATTAATTAGCGGGAACCCATGAATCCTCGGATTTCACTCCTTTCTTTCATTACTTCAATTTCACTCCTCTTTGGAAATGATGCGGTTATAGATCTAAAAACATTTCCCCGTCCCACGATGTATACCTCTATGGCTGGCGGTGAAATCGTGATTGACGGTCATGTGAACGAATTCGCCTGGATGGATGCTGACTCCATTACAGAATTTTACCAATCTCAACCCAATCCGGGACACTTGCCAACGGAGCGGACGGTCGTACGTGTACTTTATGATAAAGATTATCTCTACGTATCGGCCGTCCTCTACGATTCTGAACCGGACAAAATCATCATTGAAAGCTTGGAACAGGATTTCGATTCCCAGAGTTCCGATGCCTTCGCCATCATGCTGGATACTTTCAACGATGATAAAAGCGGGTATGCCTTTTTGTTCAATCCCGCCGGCGCCATCAAGGACATGTATATCAATAACGATGGCACCAACCTGAACCGCGCCTGGGAAGGGATTGTATATCCCAAAACTTCGATTCATGATTATGGGTGGGAAATTGAATTGGCATTTCCCTTGACCAGTTTACGATTTAACCCCAGTGATGGAGAGCAGGATTGGGGGATCAACTTTTTACGGCGAGTCCGACGTAAAAGAGAGGATGTGTATTGGAGTCCCATCGAACCATTTGAAAAACTGATATCCGTTTCAAAAGGGGGAACCCTCAAGGGATTGCGGGGCATCCAGCCGGGACGGAACCTCCAGATTAAACCCTTTGTTATCAGCAATCAAATTCGGGCTGAAGAAAAATCAAACAATTCCGATGGTGGGGTTGATTTAAAGTACAGCCTTACCCCTAGCCTTACTTTGGATGCGACATACAACACGGATTTCTCCCAGGTGGAAGCGGATGAAGAACGGGTGAACCTGACGCGCTTTCCGCTATTCTTCCCGGAGAAACGGGATTTCTTTTTGGAGAATGCCAGCTTGTTTGAATTCGGGGATATATCAAATTATTTGTATCGGATGGGTTCTGGGCGATACAGTCGCTCATTTACCATGTTTCACAGCCGGCGAATCGGACTTGAGGGCGGACACCAGATTCCGATCAAGGGCGGGGGCCGCCTCAGCGGCAAAATCGGCAACTTTGACGTGGGTTATCTCCACATGATTGCCGAAGAGACGGAAAGTGTTCCAGGCACCCGTTTTAATGTGGCACGGGTACGCAGGAATATTTTCAAGAAATCCAATTTTGGCACAATCCTGGTGAATCGCAGTTCTCATGCTGAAGACCGTAATCACCGCGCTATGGGTGTGGACCTGAACTTGAATATTAATAAGTTACTGATATATTCATATTTAGCGAAGACCTCCGAGACGGAATTTGAAGATTCGGACAATACAGCCGCTCGACTGGTCATGGCTTGGCGGGACAGTCAATGGGATGTGTCCGCCTACTATAAACGGGTGGGGGCCGGGTTTGATCCCAAGGTGGGCTTTATTAAACGAAAAAATGTAGGCGAAACATTTGTAACGGTAGGGCGGCATAAGCGGTTTTCCGAGGGACCCTTCCTGAACCTGAATCCCTATGTTTTTATCAACCAGCATGATAACCTGGACGGGTATATGGAAAGCCGAGCCTTAAAGGCCGGGTTGGATATTCAGTTCATGAGCGGGGCTATGCTATTCTCCGGGGTGACGCGGACGGAAGAGGTGATCAAAAAGCCTTTTAAATTGTATGGGGCGGAAGTGCCCGCGGATGAATATGTCTTTAATAACTTGAGTCTTTACTACCGTGGAGACAGAACCAAATTCATTACCTTGAACGGGAATGCCAGTTTCGGGGGTTATTTTCATGGTACACGGAATTCAATTGGCATTGGCGCTTCCATTAAAAGGGGGTATCGTTTCATCGTGGGACTGGGAGTGAATAAGAATATGATCAAGTTTCCCGATGCCACGGTCAATGCGGATGTATACACTTTGAAAATCAAGTACAACCATTCGGTGAAATTATTGAATACACTCTATTTCCAATACAACGCCGCCGATGAAAAACTGGTGACCAATTTTCGCATGAATTTGATCCATGCACCCTTGAGTGATTTATTCATAGTCTATTCCAATATTCATGATATGACAGGGAATGAGAAGGATAATGGTATGATTGCTTTAAAATTCACGAAGCTTTTCGCACTTTAAATAAGACTGTCATGCTGAATGCTTCCATGTTAATGGAAGCGTGAAGCATCTCAAGCAAAAGGATTATAATGATCTTCCGCTTGAGATCCTTCCTCATCCCGACAAAATGTCAGGATTCATCAGGATGACATCATGTGTGGGAACAAATGGCCGTTCAGGTCGCCAAAATTGTAATTCTGAAAGAGTGGAGCGAATGAAGAATCTCAAGCAAATGTAATTGGAATATCGTTACCTTGAGATCCTTCACCCACGCATTATGCGGGGTTCAGGATGACATTTTGCAGAAAATGAATCAACTTAAATATTCCATTTGGCTGCTGCCTTCAAAAGAAGATAAAGCCTATTTATCCGAGGTGATTCAATCCTTTGGCGCAGAATACGATGCACCTGTTTTTGATCCCCATTGTACTATATTCAGTCCAATCTCTGATCTTGATTCGGCCAAGGCCATTATTGATCAAATTAATTTCAAACCTTTTGAGGTCCCAATGACTGTATTGGGCCAAACGGATATCATCTGGAAAACGGTATTCATTGAACTGCAGAAAAAAAACCAATTGACGATTTTGAATCAAATATTCAAAGAATCTTTCGATGTTGAATACAATTTTCAGCCCCATATCAGTTTGATCTATAAAACAATGGAATCAGATTCTAAAAATGCCATCATTCAAAAACTGGATCTAAAGAAATCATATATCATGGATGGTATTGGTATCGTGGAGACAAGCGGCCCGGTGGAGGAGTGGAAAAGCGTTTATGAAGTGAATTTCAACCGGGATTAAAAGATTCCCGTCGGACCGGTTGAAAAATCATTCCTTGATTTAGGAAAATATAAGACTTAATATTTAATCAACTATTCATAATAACGACCTTAGGAGAGTATTCTATGAAGAGGTAATGATGGGTAATCTAAAAAGATATCCATTTTCTTTCGCTATTTTTTTGAAGGGTTCCTTCAAGTATCCTATAAATACATTCTTTTTACCGTTTTATCCCAATTGGCCAGCTAAAACACGACCGATCCCATGACCTTCAGAAGCGCAATTCTGACAGGCGTTTACTTGGGATTCTTGCTGTGCACCGGGATATTTTTTTCAAAGTTAGGGGCCGTCCCGGCTTTTGCACGCAAACACGGTAAACCGTGCCAAACATGTCATGTATCTGAACCGAAACTCAATGCCTTTGGTGAACTGTTCCGCGCTAACGGTTTTCAGCTCCCGGGCACCATTGAAGACACACCTCCCTGGTCCATGCGCCGTATCGTTTTGGCGGCCATGCTCCATGAAATGGTGGTGGACCGCAAAATTGAAAGTCATATGCGCGCTGTTCCGCCGCCGGGCTTACCTTCCGGAGGTGATTACCATGTGCGCTCTTTCCGCGACGCGGGCGGTCATATCTGGTTAGGGGGGACCTTTGGTGAACATTTATCATTAATGACATCTTTAGGCATCGAACAGGAATTTTCAGTGCGCGCCGGACGCTTCAGTTCCGAGTCACACGCTCATTGGGATTTTGCTTTCTTTCAATATAACAACGTATTCAAATCCGGGACGGGGATGGTGAATGTCAAGTTTGGTTCTTTCGAGCTTGAGTTACCCTATTCTGAATTGCGCCGGCTGAGTTCTGCTCTGTCTCCCTATGAAGTCTACCGCATTCGTGGTGTGAAAGGATCTTTCCGTTTGGATGCGCCTCAAGTGGGTGTGGCCCTTAATGGGCTGATATTATCCGGTGTGAATGGAATCCGCTATGAATTGGCAGTGGTGAACGGCACCAACGGAAATTTTGACACCAATGTCGAGTTTGATTATTACACCCGGTTGGCTTACTCACGTCTGTTCGACGGTTTATTGAAACAATTCAGGATCGGGGTCCTGTATTATATGGGCGCCCAAAATTTACGCGATTTGTCCGGGAACCCCTATCCAACGGCGGACGTCCTGGACTATTGGAAGGACCAGTTTGGGATCAATGTGCATGTGAACCAGGACCTGAGCAAATTTTACCGCTGGGGGATTGATGCTGCCATTGATGTGGAATTAATGGGCTATCCCATAAACCTCTATTCACAATACCTGGTGGGTCATGATGATGATATTGATATGACCAATTTGAACATGCCCTTTTTCGGTGAAGGTGCTGGTGAAACCGGCGGTCATGGTCATGGAAAGATCGGCGCAATCGCACCGCTTTGGCTGACGCGGCCCTTTGATTTTAATGGGGGATTCGTTGGCGCCGATATTGTGTTAAAACCAGCCAGGCTGTACTTCATCACCCGCTATGATTGGGTGAATTTGACAAACCAATGGGCCGACACGGTGGATGGTAAGGAAATCCGTGCTGATCAGTCAGCCTCCTGGGAATATAATGAAACGAAGCTGGATTTTGGCGATCCCATGCCCCGGGGAATGACGGGCAACATCATGGCCGACCCGGATGGGGGGCAGAAGGCCTATTCCAGAATGACGTTCGGGATTCGATTGCACCTGTCCCAACCCCTGACTCTCATCTATGAATATGCCAAACAGGACAACCTGTTCGGTTTCCCCGAACCGGCGCCCAACATGTATAACCCCGATTGGGTCGCCGGCATGGGGCGGACGGTGAATGTGGATTCGGATTGGCACATGTTTATGGTTATGTTTGCTTTCTGAGGCTGATGCGTATGATTAAAAAAAGTACAATATTCACCATTTTCACAGCCCCATTTCTGTTGAGTCAAAGTACTGATGAATTGGTTTCTGAAGGGAAAAAAATTTATACGGAGAGTTGTGCTGTATGCCATGGCCTATCCGGTAAAGGAGACGGTGTTGTCGCCGGCAACCTTGAAGTTAAGCCGCGTAATTTTACCGATGGAAAATTCAAGGTGCGGTCCACCAAATCCGGACAAGTGCCTTTGGATGACGATTTATACCATATCCTTAGCCGGGGGATGGGCCACGACAATGCCATGCCCACTTGGTCCTTTATGCCCCCCCAAAGTAAGCGGGCTGTGATTGCCTATATCAAAACATTTTCACCCAAAAAATTCGCCCGGCAAGGCCGGGCCAAAGTGGTTCCCATTCCACCACGGAAACCCAGCACGAAGGAAAGTATTGCTGCCGGCCGGCAATGGTATAATGATATTGAATGCGCTAAATGCCATGGCGATTTTGGCCATGCCGATGGTCCCAGCACCCCAACCCTGAAGGACACCTGGGGGAATAAAATTGTGCCCCCGGATTTATCCAAACCCTGGCTATACATCGGTGGTTCGGAAGCGGAAGATATTTACCGGACCCTTGCCACGGGCTTGACGGGCAGCGCCATGCCTGCGTTGGAAGGAACATTAAATGAAGATCAAACTTGGGATCTGGTAAACTTTTTGATGCATGAGTTTATCAATCCCGGGAAAAATGCACCACGCTAATTAAAACAAAGGAGAAGCCGTTATGAAACAAATACCAAAACTGGTTATCCTTCCTCTCTTTTTCGGGCTCATATTTACAGCCTGTGGGGATAATGGTGAGGAAGATGTCGAAGCTTCAATCCATGCCAAAGTTCATTTCATGAAATACAAGGCTGGGGCCAATGCAACCATGATCATGACCTACCTGTGGGAAGGCAAGGACTGGAGCACGGCCAAGTCCGGGAAAACAGTGGCCAATGCCATGTTTTCCGTGTCCACGTCCGATACAATCAATACCATGTCCGAAGCGAAGTTTGAGAAGCTTTCGGCAGGTACCTATTACATGGGCGTTTTTGAAACAAGCAAAATGGCCTACGATGCCGGTGATGCGGCCCTGAAAGTGGTTGGTTATTACAATACCAGTGAATCCGATTACAACCATATGATGACGCCGACGGGCATTGAGGTAACCGAGTCGAAAGATTACGACTTGCAAACAATGATGGCCATGATGATGAGCATGTAAGAACGACTATTGAATTAAAAAGATATCCCAAATAGAAAAATAGGGGGAAGAATAGAAGGGAGAAACCGTATGAAAACACCGGGTTATTCGGGTAGGGTACTGTTAACCATATTGCTTTTTTCGCTATTGTCAGCGGGAGGCAGTGTAACAGGTAAAATCCGCTACGCAGGGAAAGTACCTAAACTCAAATTGTTTGACATGGCCATTGAGCCGGTATGCGTGAAGAAACATGAGAATGATCCTGCCATTTATCCCGCCCGCTCAGAAGCGCTTGTTTTGGGGAAAGGCAATACGATGGCCAATATCTTTGTGCGAATATCCGCCGGTTTGCCGCAGAAAGATTGGAAACCCCCTGCTGAACCGGCTGTTCTGGACCAGGACGGTTGTACTTATAAACCTCATGTGCTGGCCCTCATGTTAGGTCAACCGCTTAAGTTTCTCAATTCGGATGGGGTCTTGCATAATCTCCACGCCTTACCGGTAGAAAATGATGAATTCAATGTCACCATGCCCAAATTCCTAAAAGAAACGATTCGGGAATTTGAATATTCAGAAGGCATGTTTCCCATCAAGTGTGATGTCCACCCCTGGATGGGCGGCTTTATCGCTGTCATGGAACATCCCTTTTTTGATGTGACAGAAAAGGATGGTGTTTATGAAATAAAGGGATTAGATCCAGGGACATACACCGTGGAAGCCTGGCATGAGAAGTTAGGCACTCGCTCTGCTGAAGTCACCATTACGGGTGATGAAACTCAAACTGTCGATTTTGTCTTCAAGCGGTAATTGTTGAATCGTGACTGATACGGATCATTCGTCGCAGAATTTCTGGCGTCAATACATATTTTCTGTCGATCATAAAGTTATCGGTCTGCAGTATGGCTTAACGGCCTTATCCTTTTTGCTGCTGGGGTTTATGCTCATGGTCCTCATGCGCTGGCAACTGGCCTATCCCGGCGAAGTCCTCCCCTGGCTGACATTTGTGGTTATCTTCATTTTGCTCGGATTAGCCATAGTTATACTCGCTGGCAGGAGTCGCCCTTACTTGGCCCTCAACAGCTTAATCTTTTTTGGTATCGCCGCCTTGATCTGGTATTTCTCTACCGGGGAAGAGCGTTTGCCCGGTGGTATTATGCTGCCGGAGTTTTACAATCAACTGGGCGCCATGCACGGGACGATCATGGTCTTTCTCGGTGTGGTGCCGTTGGCGGTGGGCGCCTTTGGTAATTACATTTTACCCTTGCAGATCGGCGCCCCGGATATGGCTTTTCCCCGCATCAATATGGCCAGCTATTGGGTGTATTTCATTGGGGGCACTCTGATGATCATCAGTTTCTTCCTACCCGGTGGTGCGGCCCAGTCGGGGTGGACATCCTACTCACCTTTAGCGGACATCAACACCGGACAAACCATGTGGCTGGTGGCTATGCTGTTTGTGATCCTGTCCTCCCTCTTAGGCGCCATCAATTTTATTGTCACTACTGTCCAGTTACGGGCAGAAGGGTTGACGTGGTTCCGGTTGCCCTTTTTTGTCTGGACACAATTCATTACGGCCTTTTTGCTGCTACTGGCCTTTCCCAGCCTTCAAATCGGCGCCATCATGCAGCTATTGGACCGGGTAGCCGGCTCCAGCTTTTTTATTCCCGCCGGGATCATTCAAGGAGGGAAGGTATTGGAATACACCGGCGGCGGCAATCCTTTGCTTTGGCAGCACTTGTTCTGGTTTTTGGCCCACCCGGAAGTCTATGTATTGATCCTACCCGCTATAGGGATTATTACTGAAGTGGTCACCAACAATACCCGCAAGCCGCTCTGGGGTTATCTGGCCATGGTCTATTCTTTGTTTTTCATCGGATTCATGTCGTTTATCGTTTATGCCCACCACATGTTCATAACAGGAATGGGTACCGCAGTCGCAACTTGGTTCCAGACGACGACCATGATTATTTCCATCCCCTCGGTGATATTCCTGGCTGTCCTGGTGTTTACGCTGTGGGGCGGCTCGATTCGTTTTACCACACCCATGTTGTTTGCCCTGGCCTGGATGCCTATGTTCGGTATCGGCGGACTGACAGGCCTGCCATTAGGACTTGCGCCGCCGGACATTCATTTACATGATACATATTACGTCATTGGGCACTTTCATTATGTGGTTGCCCCGGGGAGCATTATCGCATTTTTTGCCGGGCTGTATTACTGGTTCCCGAAAATTTCCGGTAAGAAACTGAATGATAACCTGGGCAAAGTCCATTTTTGGGGTACCCTGATCGGTATGAACTTGGTGTTCGCGCCTATGCTGGTGCAGGGGATGGCCGGGGTATCACGGCGCTTGTACGATGGGGGGATGGAATATGATCATGCCCAACCTGTATTGTTTCTGAATGAATGGATGACCTGGGGTGCCTGGATCATCGGCATATTCCAGGTTTTCTTCATATTAAACATGGTATTCACATTAAGAAAAAAGTCAAGATCGGAAGAAAATCCCTGGGAAGCCACCACCTTGGAATGGGTGGCACAATCACCCCCTATAGCCCATGGTAATTTCAGTACTGAACCAACTGTGTATCACGGCCCCTATGAATATAATGTCCCTGTGAATGGCCAAAAAGAACCCTTTGTGCCCCAGCATAAACCCATTGAAATGAGGGATTAATACATGGAAATTCCCTTTACAGTTACCGAACGTCCCGACACGGGGTTGACCAATCCTAAATTTGGCATTTGGTTATTCCTTGCTTCTGAAGTCATGCTGTTCGGATCTCTATTTTCTTCATACATCATTCTGCGCACTGGGGCAACGGCCTGGCCGATTCAGTCCCATGAGTTGAGTGTGCCGATTGGCGCTGTAAATACCGCTGTATTGATTGCATCCAGTGTAACCATGGTCATGTCCTGGGCCGCTTTGAAAGAGCAGCAATTCAAGCGGTTTAAACTGTATATAGGTCTCACAATTTTATTGGCAGTCATTTTTCTGGTGCTGAAGATCTGGTTGGAGTATCTGCCAAAAATCCATCATGACCATGTGATGTCTACGAATACATTTTTTGCCATGTATTACCTCATGACGGGCCTCCACGGTTTGCACGTATTGGGGGGCGTTGTCGTGAATGCCTATTTCTGGGGGCCGGGCAGTCAAATGTGGCAGTCCAAGCCTGAACAGTTCACCAACCGGATTGAAGTGGCTGGGTTATACTGGCATTTTGTGGACCTGGTATGGATATTCCTGTTTCCAACCCTTTACCTGTTATGAATGAGTCGCACCCATTGTCAACCACTGACCATAAAATGCGCTATATCCTCATTGGCGCAGCACTTTTGGTACTCACAGTACTCACTGTTTGGACTTCATTTTTTAGTGTAACGGTTGGTGTGAGCATAGGAATCGCCCTGGTAATTGCTACCCTGAAAGGATCTTTAGTGGCCAGTTTTTTCATGCATTTGTTGACAGAAAAGAAACTGGTTCTCATCATTTTGCTCGTAACTGTGGCTTTATTTTTTGCATTAATTTTTCTGCCTTTCAGTGAAACGCTCAATAACGTGGGGAATCCCAATGACTATTAGAAAATGTCGATGGCCGCTCGTATCCTTATTATTCAACATACCCTATACGGCTAAAGCCTGTGCCTTTTGTTACGGGGCGACAGAATCCCATTTGATTCACGGATCAATTGTGGGTGGAATCGTGCTTATGGGTATTACTGTTTTGGTTTTGGCCTCGTTTGGATATTTTATTTTTTATTTACATAAAAAGTCCACTCGTTTTAACAGAATAAAAATGAACGGGAAACATTTTTCCTGATGGTGGTCATGATATGAATACATCCGATTACGGTTATTGGCTCCCCAAGGGGGCCTCCACCTTTGCGGCTGAAATCGATGCGACACTCTATCTTGTCCACATTCTCATGGGTATTATGTTTGTGGTATGGGGGATTTTTTTCATCAAATTTCTGGTGCAGTTCAGGTCTGGAAATGGGGAGGAAGTTGCCCCTGGCGGTTATCCCAAAGCAGTTATTCCCATCTCGATGGTTGCCTTTGTTGCGATTTTCGATGCTTATATGCTTCTGGGCCATGATATTCCATTTTGGAATCATTTGAAAAATGATTTTCCGAAACCAGAAGAATCTACGGTAGTACGTGTCGTTGCACAGCAGTTTGCCTGGAATATTCATTATCCCGGCAAAGATGGAAATTTCGGCCGTTCCCGTCCGGAACTGGTGGATGAAAAAACAAATCCAATCGGCCTGGATTTTGAAGATCCCGCCGCCAAGGATGATATTACCACAGTTGGACAACTACGCATCCCCGTAGAAAAACCAGTTATTGTTCACCTCACCAGCAAGGATGTGATCCACAGTTTTTCCCTCCCTGTGATGCGAGTGAAACAAGATGCCATTCCGGGCATGACTATCCCGGTTTGGTTCGTTCCCACGCGTACCGGTGACTGGCAAATCGCCTGTGCCCAATTATGCGGTAACAGCCACTTCAGCATGAAAGGAATTTTTAAAGTCCAAAAACAGGAAGATTTTGCTGCCTGGATGGAATCCAAGGAAGCTGAACTGTCAGAGGATGATGAGGAAGTTTGGTGATTACAATTATCGGGAATAAGGCAAAGAAGTATACCAACCTAAATTGGAGTCAGGATTGAAAACGATGACAAACCGCCTCTTTGGCGTTGTCATGGCGTGGACTATTTTCACCACCGTTTTCGCCTGGATACCTCTCGTCCGCATCTTTGCTCAATCGGAGGAATATCAGTGGGCATTAGGGGGCCTTAAGGGGGTTGGAACGGAAGGACCCTTTTGGGTATTCGGTTTCCTGGCGCTCTACGCTTTCGCTATGCTGTTTAGCGGTTGGCGCGGTCCGAAACGATTGTTTTATATATTGCTGCCCCTTTGGCACCTCGCCCTCACATGTTTCCTGGTGCTTTCATCAATGAGGTACGGAGTCAGTGCGACTTGGCAGGGCCAAGGGCTAGGGTTCGAAATCCCGATCCCTATAATCTCTATACCTGCTGTGCTGTTCACCGGACTCGCAATTGCCTGGGTCGTCCTCGACTATCGCGAGCATCCGCCGCCCCAAAGATATAGCTGGGCTCCAGCAAACACACAAAAGCTCATAGCGGCAATCGTATTGCTCGCCGTGGCTACTGTGCTTTTCCGACTTGGAACCAATTACAACTGGATCACGGCGCTTGCCATTGTGGTAACTGTTGTACAGTGGATCCTCATAGTGGAAGCATTCCAGCCAGATACTGGTTCACAGAAGTCCGACCCGGAGCATGCCCGTAGCAAAATATAGTCCTCTGCAGATGATCACTTTCAAGGATCTAAGAAAAAATGGAGTGATTAGACTAACCTGTGCCTACAGTTGATGGACGCTGACGACGCGGTTGAAGCCCTAATGAGTAGGCCACCATGCCACTAGGAAAGTTTGAGAAAAAGGGTACCTTACTGAGGCCTGGGCCCGTTGGAAGGTCTGGCCGGTTTATTCTTGGCATTCTCTTGCTTTACTTATTTATAGATGTCTTAGGTAGTTACAAAGGAATCGTTAATCCCAGAATACCGAATAGCATCCTATTCTGGATTGGTTTTGCCTATTGTTTTTGGATTCTTCCGGAAATAATCAGAATAGGATTTGGACACAATTTTGGCCGCTGGCCGAGACTGATTTCTATTTCACTTCTGCTCGCTGCTGTCGTTTTTAATTTTGTCCGGTATGAACAGTATTGGGGGCCACCTGTAGGCCTCTTTAGCTTCTTGCTTTTAGTTTATGTCCTGGGTCATCTTGGTCTGTCATTGGTTGTGGCCGGCACGTTTGGAGTCCCGGGGTGAGAGATGCGGGCGATCCCCCACGTGATGGGGCAGATACTGGGGCGCGAAACAGCGGAGCACACATGACCAGGTCTCTGGGACCGCCTGGATCGGTGGGAAGCAAAACGCCGGATGCAATGACGATAAAAAGTTGTTGATGGTTCAAAAATCCACCTGATTAAGTAATTTGGAACTTAATCATAATTAATCCGTAAACTCCGGCATGCTTAAGCGCACCATTTCTGTTGGATTGGTTTTGATTATGGCTTTGGTCATGGCAGCGCCCCTTTTGCACATTGATTGCGATATGCCCTGCTGTGAAGTCAAGGAACAAGCGTGTTGTGAACTTAAAGCAGCCCCTGCGGAATCCAAGGGATGCGAAATGAGGATGAAGAAATGTGATCATGCTCAATTTATTCCCATGGTCTCCGGGCCAAAATCAACCCCAATATCCAAAGATCTTGATCAGGCCAAACCCACCTGCGTGATTAAACCGAATAACCCCGAATGTAAGCGGGTTACAAATACGGCGCTTTTGCATCACCCCCCTGAACCGCCACCGAAATTCATCACGCCGCTCCTCTTATAAGATTATCCTGACCTAGGGACGAATCCGTCCATTCGTGGGATCCGACCATTTCGGATCTGTTGATTGCATTCAACACAAAGGATAATCATGAATCTTTTCACTCAATATTTATTTAACCTAAGAACGATTGTTGTAGCAACAATCACTACCGCGCCCCTTTTGGCGTTTCAGGATGACCTGGACTTTTACATCCAGAAAGCTCAGGAAAACAACCCTGTGATCAAGCAGGCCCATAACCGCTGGAAATCGGCTGAAGCTGAAATCGCCGGGTCGAGGGGCCTGCCAAACCCAACCGTCAGTTTCGGGTATTTTCTGGAAAGTGTCGAAACAGCCGCCGGCCCGCAGGAATATAAAATCGGACTTATGCAGAAATTCCCCTGGCTGGGGAAACGGTACCTGCAGGGAAAAATCCAGGCGGCCAGGGCTGAAAAAAGCTACCAGCAATTCCAAAAACTGCGTCTGGCTTTAATTCACGACGTTCGCAGCGCTTGGTACAATTATTATTATTTATTGCGGATAACTGATCTGACGAGACAAAATTTTGAACTGATCCAGAATTGGGATAGTGTTATTCGGTCTAAATATGTGACGGCGCGTACGGGGCACCCGGATCTCATCAAAACACAGATTGAATTAATTCAGCTTGAAAATGACCTCCTATCCCTGGAAGGGAAGAAAGCGCCGGCCCTGGAGAAATTCCGCAGTCTGCTTAATGATGCCCGACTCCCAGATATCGTGGTTCCCGATTCACTGTTCTTCGACACGGAGGCGCTTGATCAAACAGCGGCCATGAAAGATATTCTCGAGGCGAATCCGGACTTGCTGATGGCCCGGGCGGAGATCACTTTGCAAAACGCCCGCGTCAAAAGGTCAAAATTGAACCGGCTGCCCGACATCGGGCTGGGCGTAGAAAAGATTTCCACCGGTGAGAGAAGCGGCAGCGCTTTTAGCGGCAAGGACCCCTTAGTGGCCAAACTGTCTCTGGATATTCCCATCTGGTTCAAGAAAAACCGCTCCTCAATCGTTTCCGCCAATCATGCCCGGGATGCAGCGGAACAACAGTTTGAGTCTGTTCGCAATGAATTAAGGTCTGAATTGGAAAAAGTCCTCTATGATCTGGAAGAATCTACGCGACAGATTCAACTCTACCAGAATGTGCTGATTCCAAAGGGGTTGGAATCCTTAGGGGCAACGGAGAAAGCCTACCGCGCGGATAAAATTGATTTTCTGTCGCTGGTGGATGCCCAACGCAGGTTGCTCCAGTTCCAAATGAAATATGAAAAAGCGTTGGTAGATTATTTAAAAGCAAAATCCAGACTGTCCTTATTGAGAGGGGAGAAAATATCATGAAGGTGAAAAATTATTTAATGAACCATAAAGGGGCCGCTGCCCTGATTTTAGCCATTGTTCTTCTTTGGTTCATAATGCCAACGGGCGGAGACAAGGGTCATGAAGCCGTCCATATTGAGAGCGAAGCAGCACAGGTGTGGACCTGTTCCATGCATCCCAATGTGCAGTTACCTGAACCAGGCCAGTGTCCAATCTGTTTTATGGATTTGATTCCGCTGGCGGATACGGGTGGCGGCTTGAATGCCAACCAGTTATCCATGTCGGAAAACGCGGCCAAATTAGCGGATATTCAAACAGCACCTGTCTCATACGGAAAAGCGGAGATGGACATTCTTCTTTCAGGAAAAGTGGAGTATGACGAATCGCGGATTGGGAATATTACTGCTTGGGTCCCGGGAAGATTAGAGCGGATGTTTGTGGATTACACCGGCATTTCAGTCAAAAAAGGTGACCATATGATGGAACTCTACAGCCCGGAACTGTATGCCGCCCAGGAAGAATTGATCCAGGCCCGTAAACTGGCGGAAGTCAGTGCAGCCCAGTCGGCCCTTGGGAAGCAGACAGTGCAAGCGACATTATTTGCCGCACGGGAAAAACTGCGCCTGATGGGTCTGGTGGATGAGCAAATCCGTAATATTGAATCCAGTGACTCACCGTCAAACCTGACGACAGTTTACAGTCCCATGACCGGTGTTGTCATTGAAAAGAACGGTGTGGAAGGGGCCTACGTAAAAACAGGCACCAATATTTATACCATCGCCGATTTGAGCCGTGTTTGGGTGATTCTGGACGCTTATGAGACCGACCTGATTTGGTTGGCTTTTGGACAGAATGTTTCCTTTACCGCAGAAGCAGTCCCCGGCGAAACGTTTGAAGGCCGGATTGCCTTTATTGATCCCGTCCTAGATCCGAAAACACGGACAGTGAAGGTGCGGTTGAATGTATTGAATTCCAGGGGTGAATTAAAACCGGGCATGTTTGTCCATGGCACTATCCATGCCACCATCAGCGCGGAAGGGAAGGCCATCAACCCGGAATTGGCCGATAAATGGATTTGCCCAATGCACCCGGAAATAATCAAGGATCGCGCTGGCAATTGTGATGTGTGCGGGATGGGCCTGGTTCAAGCGGAGTCCATGGGCATCGTGCATTCACCCGGGCACCGCCATGAGAGCCTGCTGATTCCCGCCAGCGCTGTTTTAAGGACTGGTGAGCGGGCCATTGTCTATGTGAAATTGCCGGGGGATGAACTGACCTTTGAAGGGCGTGAGATTGTTTTAGGGCCCCGTGTCCGCGATCAGTATGTTGTGAAATCGGGCCTGAAAGCGGGGGAAGAGGTGGTCGTAAAAGGCAACTTCAAGATTGACAGCGCCATGCAGATTTCCGCCAAGCCCAGCATGATGAATCCCCCAGGTGGTGCTCGCGCCATTGAAATTAATGACAAAAGTAAGTTGTTTAATAACAACTATATAAGCGAAAAATATAAAGTATCAGATCAATTAAAAAATGTATTAAATCAAGTCGCCGAATCCTACTTTATCATTCAGAACGCCCTGGCGGAAGACCGCTTTGAACAAGCGCAAAAAGGCTTGGGGAAATTGAATCAAAAAATGACGGCGGTACGAACGGAAGATTTGGAACTCCCGGTTAATGGAAATAAGCAGTGGGAAAAGATCCGCCATAATCTTGTGGATGCCACCGCTCACCATAACCACTGGCAAACGATTGAAGCGGCCCGAAAAGCCTTTAAGGCAATCAGTGAATCCATGGCAGAAATTGAACAATTATTTGGTCTCCCGTCTGAGTCGCCCTATTACGAAATTTATTGTCCGATGGCTTTCGGAAACGCTGGAGCTTCATGGCTGAGCCGCACCAAGGATGTAAATAATCCCTACTTCGGGGCCAGAATGCTGAAGTGTGGTGAAGTAAAACGAACTATTGGTGGTAATAAATAATCAGTGGATAAAATGGCAGAATCGCCAAATAAAATCGGACCCGTATTCCCCAATGTGGGGAAGATTTAGATGGGGAGATAAATATGGAAGTACCATTCGAAGAATATTTTATGAAAGAAATAATAGGAGCCGATTATTTTGTCCCCTTTTTCCCTTCGGGTATTTCCCCCACAATGGGGGAAAAGTTAATTGTTTTTTTGGTGCCCTTAAAAAAGTGACAATGAAAGAATTAAAAAATGTTAGATAAACTCATCCAATACTGTCTGAATAATAAACTGGTTGTCAGTATCCTGCTTGTCGGTACCGTATTGTGGGGGATTTTGGTTGCACCTTTCGATTGGAATGTGGGGGGACTGCCTCGAGACCCCATTCCCGTGGATGCGATCCCTGATATTGGTGAAAACCAGCAAATCGTATTTACCAAATGGAGTGGAAGAAGTCCCCAAGATATTGAAGATCAAGTCACTTATCCTCTGACCACGGCCCTCCTGGGCATTCCCGATGTGAAAACGGTCCGTTCCTTTTCCATGTTCGGCTTTTCCACCATTTATGTCATTTTTAACGAAGATGCGGACTTTTACTGGGCCCGCTCACGTATTTTAGAAAAACTGAATTCATTACCGTCCGGAACTTTACCCGCCGGTGTCCAGCCGTCCCTGGGACCGGATGCCACGGCCCTGGGTCAGGTATTCTGGTACACGCTGGAAGGCCGTGATGGAGAAGGGAATCCCACCGGCGGTTGGGACTTGCAGGAACTGCGCTCTGTTCAGGACTGGACCGTGCGGTATGTTTTGCAATCAGCTGAAGGGGTGGCGGAAGTGGCTTCCATCGGCGGTTTTGTGAAAGAATACCAGATCGATGTGGATCCCATCGCCATGCGCGAACATGGCATTCAACTGACAGATGTATTCAATGCGGTGCGTCAGTCCAACCTGGATGTGGGGGCCCGGACGATTGAAGTAAATCGGGTGGAATACATGGTGCGGGGATTGGGCTTTATCAAATCCCTGGAAGATATTGAATACACCGTTTTGAAATCCCGTGAGAATGTACCGCTCTATATCAAGGATGTGGCCCATGTGGCCCTGGGGCCGGCCCTCCGTCGAGGTGTACTGGACAAAGAAGGGGCTGAAGCTGTGGGCGGTGTAGTGGTTGCCCGATATGATGAAAATCCCCTGGCAACGATCAAAAGTGTGAAGGAAAAGATCAGGGAAATCTCCCCAGGATTGCCCAAAAAGGTCCTTTCTGACGGAACGGAAAGTCAGGTCACAATCGTCCCCTTTTACGACCGTACCGGCCTGATTTATGAGACACTCGGCACCTTGAATCATGCCCTGCGGGATGAAATTTTGATTACCATAATCGTCATCTTGGTCATGGTCATGCATTTCCGTTCATCCATGCTCATCTCGGGGATGCTCCCCCTGACGGTGTTAATGGTCTTCATCGGGATGAAATTATTTAAGGTGGATGCCAATATTGTGGCCCTGTCCGGGATTGCGATCGCCATCGGGACGATCGTTGATATGGGTATTGTTGTGACTGAAAACATATTGAAACATCTTGAGCAGGCGAAGGAAAAAACAAAGGATGTTATTTTCAGAGCGGTATCGGAAGTGAGCGGTGCCGTGGTCACAGCCGTTTCTACCACCGTGATCAGTTTTCTGCCGGTATTCACTATGATTGGTGCAGAAGGGAAACTGTTCAAACCATTGGCCTACACTAAAACCTTTGCTTTGGTGGCTTCGGTCATCATCGCCTTAACGGTGCTGCCGGTGATAGCCCATACCGTACTTAAAAGGAAAATGACCTTTTTTAAAACGGGACCGCAGGTATTTAAACGGTACCCGTGGTTAGGGAATGGGTTGGTGGTCTTGCTGGTGGTCATAATCCTGTCCTCTACCTGGGCGCCCTTGGGTTACGCCAAAGGATTCTTTCTGAACTTTTTGTTTACCACATTGCTGATCACGATGATCATGGCGGTCATTTTAGGGTTTACCAAAATCTATCCGAAGATGCTCCGCTGGGCCCTCGATCACAAAGGAAAAGCATTGTCCATTCCGGCCTTCGTGACGGCTTTAGGACTGGTGATCTGGCTTGGCTTTGATTCCTTTACGGGCTGGATGCCGAACTTCTTAAGCGGTTCGCGGCCCATGGTGGCGATGCACCATACTTTCCCCGGGTTAGGGAAAGAATTCATGCCGCCCCTGGATGAAGGCGCCTTTCTTTACATGCCCACGACTATGCCCCATGCGGGGATGGAAGAATCCATTGATGTGCTCCAGACGCTGGACAAAGCGTTGTATTCCGTCCCGGAAGTGGAATTGGTTGTCGGTAAGATCGGGCGCGTGGATTCGCCGCTGGATCCTGCCCCCCTTAGCATGGTGGAATCGATCGTGAATTATAAACCTGAATATGGTTTCGATGAACAGGGTAATCAGATTCGGCAGTGGCGGGACCATATTCGATCCACCGATGATATCTGGGATGAACTGGTCAAAGTGGCCCAAATTCCAGGTACGACATCGGCCCCAAAACTGCAGCCCATTTCTACCCGCTTGGTGATGCTGCAGAGCGGCATGCGGGCGCCCATGGGCATCAAGGTGAAGGGGCCCGATTTGGATACGATAGAGGCATTCGGGTTGAAATTGGAAAAACACCTGAAAAATGCCCCCGGTGTGAAAGCCGATATGGTCTTTGCCGACCGCATTGTGGGGAAACCCTATCTTGAGATTGACATCGATCGAAAGGCGATTGCCCGCTATGGTATCGCCCTGCGGCAGGTACAGCATGCCATTGAAGTGGCCGTGGGGGGGATGCCGATCACATCAACCGTGGAAGGGCGGGAACGGTACCCGGTGCGCGTTCGGTATATGCGTGAATTCCGGGATAACATTGAATCGCTGGATAAAATTTTAGTCCCGGCCCCCAACGGCACTCAGATTCCCCTGATCCAGCTTGCGAATATTAACTATGTCCGTGGCCCCCAGGTGATCAAGAGTGAAGATACCTTTAAGATGGGCTATGTCCTGTTTGATAAACTGTCCGACTGGGCGGAAGTGGACGTGGTAGAGTCGGCTAAATCGCACTTAGACGCATTGATCCAAAAAGGCGAATTGATCGTGCCCAATGGTGTGAGTTTTGTTTTTGCCGGGAGTTACGAAAATCAAATTCGAGCGGCCAAAAAATTGGCCGTCGTTTTACCCTTGGCCCTGGTCATTATATTCCTAATACTTTACTTTCAATTCAAAACAGTATCAACCACATTAATCGTATTTAGCGGAATATTCGTTGCCTGGTCCGGCGGATTTGCAATGCTCTGGCTTTATGGTCAGGATTGGTTTTTGAATTTCAGTATTTTCGGTGAAAATATGCGGGACTTGTTCCAGATGCATCCGGTTAATTTGAGCGTCGCCGTATGGGTTGGATTCCTGGCATTATTTGGCATCGCCAGTGATAACGGTGTTATCATCAGTACCTATTTAGACCAAATTTTTCGGCAACGGAAACCGGGTGCAGTGAAAGATATAAGGGCAGCTGTCATCGTGGCTGCTGAGCGTCGAATCCGTCCGGCGATGATGACTGCTGCGACCACCATTTTAGCTTTAATTCCTGTGCTGATGTCCACCGGGCGAGGCGCCGATGTCATGGTGCCCATGGCAATTCCATCCTTTGGCGGAATGGTGTTCGTGATATTGACAACTTTTGTAGTTCCCATTCTATATGCCTGGTGGGCCGAATTCAACATCAAAAAACAGCAAGGAGAAATCAATGCTTCCTGATTGGTTACCCAACATCCATCCACTGGTGATTCACTTCCCGGTGGTCCTCTTGCCATTAAGCGTCCTGGCCCATATACTCTGCCTGGCATCCAATCAACGAAGTCGTTGGGCCATGCCCATTGGGATTCTTTACAGTTTGGGGGCCGTAAGCGCCCTGGCGGCTTATTTTTCAGGCAGAAGAGCAGCTGATTCCGTTGATGTGCTCCCTCAGGCCAACCCTGTATTATCCCGCCATGCTGATTTGGCGTTATGGACATTGATAATATTTACGATTGTCACCGTTCTTTATTGGCTATTCCAGCGATTCAAAGTAACCGGGAAATACCAGGCACTCCTCACACTGGTAGGCCTTTTGGGGGTCGGTTTTTTAGCTGTAACGGCGGACCATGGGGGCCAATTGGTGTACCGTTTTGGGACGGGCGTTTCCTTACCAGTGGACAAAATAACGAATGCCCAATCAAATGATCTTTCCTCAGCCTTAGCAGAAAACGCCGATGGATCATGGCTCTGGGAACCACAAAAGGGGGATGAACAACCATTTTCAGTTTTTCGATTTATTGAGGGCCGATCCGAAGACATTCAAACAGGTTCAATGGGAGCGGGGGAATATGCGCTTGATCAACCAGTTACCTTTATTTTGGATAAGGCAGTGGCGGATGTACAGGTTGATGTTAAATTGAATCTCAGTGCGTTCGAAGGGACATTAGCCATTCTTCATCATTTTCAATCCCTGGATCAGTATGATTTCCTGGAAGTATCCAGCGGTCAAATGACCTTGGGCAGGTTCAGCGCCGGGAAGCGGGAGGAAATGGAATCCAAAAAGGTCCAGGCCGGAACCGGGGCTGCCTTCCGTGTGGTTGGCAGCGGCCGTCATTTTAGAGGATACTTGGATGAAAAACTGGTCGTACATGGGCATGCAGCTCCGTTAGCGGCTGGCGCCGTAGGCCTAAGGATCGATGGCAAAGGTGCTGTCGGTATTTCATCCATTAATACGATACCAATCAAAAACGAATAAAAAGGAGCAAACATGAAGAATCTCATTTTAATTACAATCATGGCCTTGGCGGGGTGTACCCAGCCATCAGCTAATCATGACGCAAAATTGATTGAAAATATCATTGAGGATGTGCGCCTTGGATGGGAGAATGGCGATGGCAGCGCTTTCCGTAAGCATTTCCTGGATTGGGACGGGGCCAGGTACTTTGAAGGGGGCGGACAAAATGTGGGACTTGAAGATCTAATCGTGAACCATGTTGAACCGGAAGCTAAACTGAATTTGCAGTTGGGTTTTACAAACATTCAGACACATTTTGAGGGCAATTTTGCTTGGGCTGTTGTGGATACGGAAATCAAATTGACAATACCCAGCGGCCGGAAAATCCACAATAAGGGGCATGGTACATATTTATTCCGATGGGTAGACAATGGTTGGAAAGTGATCCATACTCAATCCGCAAGTAAACCGGTGAAATGAATTTCCGTTTCGGTCATTGATCCATGTTTGTTCCGTCACATATCGCCTCCGGATATTTACTGGGTAGAAGTTTGCAGCAAACAAGATTCAGGGAATGGACCCTATCCCCGTTTATACCTTTTTTGCTGCTGGGTACTGTTTTGCCGGACGTAGATGGTGTTTTTTCCGATACCGTCGCCGGACATCATTCCATCCTGCATACACCCATATTTTGGGTAGTCCTATTCTGGCTTTTAAATATGGTGGGAAGAAAAATGAATCTGACCCGATTGAAACCGGTGGCGTTGGGGATTTTACTGGGTGCGCTCTCGCATCTGTTGACCGATTGGTTCACGGCCCGGACGGTTGGCATCCAGTGGTTGTATCCATTCAGCAAGGCGGATTTTTACCTGTTTTCCATTTATCCTGAAAAAGGTCAGGTGCATGTTTGGGAGATGGTTATCAATCCCTATTTCTCATTTTACATGGAAAATAAATTATTATTTTTATTTGAAATTGGTGTAAATCTATGTGCGATAGGCTCATCCATAAATTATTATTTTTTAAAAATGAGATTTAAATGACAACAAAAAAATCCTTATTTCAGGCAGCGATCTTTCTCACTATCATGACAGTTGTTTATAATGTTATTGAAGGAATTGCTGCAACCTATTTTGGATTGGGTGACGAAACATTAGCGCTATTCGGTTTTGGACTAGACTCGTTCGTGGAAGTGATTTCCGGTATTGGAATCTGGCATATGGTATCGCGCATCAGGAAAAGTGAAGATGAACATCGGGACCATTTTGAGAAAAGAGCTTTAAAAATAACAGGTACTACCTTCTATATACTGACGGGTGGACTTATTATTTCCTCCATCTATATTCTTTATGTGGGTGCTCATCCGGAAACGACCATTTGGGGAATAATCATTTCTGGATTATCTATAGGTGTCATGTGGTGGCTCATTCGGGAAAAGAGAAAAGTGGGAAAAACATTACAATCGGATGCAATTGTTGCTGATGCAAACTGTACCAAAGCCTTCATGCAGTTATCCTTTGTTTTGCTGGCTGCGAGTCTTGGATATGAATTATTTGAAATTGGCAGCATTGATGCCATCGGTTCACTGTTTATTGCAGGGATTGCCTTCAGGGAAGGGAAAGAATCCTTTGAAAAAGCAGAAAATCATGGGAAGTGTTGTGATGTGCATTAAATCATTTACTATTTGACGAATACTATTTGATACATTATTGGTTTGTATAGCGATTTATAATTACATTTATTCGAAACAATATTGTTAAGAAATAAAGAAACAATATAAATAAGGTAATCAGATGGATAAACAGCTTTACGAAATGCATGCCGGTGTTTGTGCTGCTCTGGCAAATGCGAAACGAATTGAGATAATTGATCTATTACAAGATGGTGAAAAGAAAGCGGGTATTCTTGCACGAGAGATGGGAATCAACAAGGCAAATCTGTCACAACATTTGCAATTAATGAAAAGCAAAGGTATTGTACTTTCACGAAGGGAGGGTGTTTCGAACTACTACTCAATCGCAAATCCAAAGATAGTTACCGCATGTCAGTTGATGAGGGAAGTGATGATGGAACAACTGGAGAAAATCTCTAAGCTTCATCAGGAATATGATGACCAATAATAAGAGAACTTAAACCTTGTTCTCTAATCCCATCCATTCAACGGGCAAATAAAGAGAGGATTTAACCATGCCGGGTAAAACTATTGTAATCTTGGGCGGAGGCGTCGGCGGCCTCGTCACAGCCAACGAATTGAGAAAAGCATTGCCGGATGAGCACCGCATCGTCGTCATTGAAAAGAGTGACCAACACTGCTTTGCGCCATCATTCTTGTGGCTCATGGTGGGTGACCGTGAACCTGAACAGATAACCCGCCCGGTTAAGGACATGGTTCCGCCGGGAGTTGAACTGAAACATGGAGAAGTCAGTGGTATCAGTACCGCGAAGCAGACCGTTGAGGTGAATGGCCAGAGTTTATCTTATGATTACCTTGTTATTGCATTGGGAGCTGGTCTGATCCCTGGCGCAATTGACGGGCTGAAGGAGTCAGCACACACGTTCTACAGCTTCGACGGTGCTCAGAAGTTTCGGCAAGCCCTCGAATCATTCCACGAAGGGACAGTGGCTGTCGTTGTCAGCGCAATGCCGTACAAATGTCCCGGGGCGCCTTATGAGGGGGCCATGCTGATTTCAGACCATTTCAAAAGACGCGGATTGCAGGACAGGGTGAAGGTTCATCTCTACACACCCGAGCCGCAACCCATGCCGGTGGCTGGACCAGATCTCGGGAAAGCTGTCATAGATATGCTCATGTCAAAAGGGGTCACGTTTCATCCATTGCACCAGCTTACTTCAGTCGAAGCACAGAAAAGTAAACTCATCTTTGGGGACAAGGAACCTGTCAGTTATGATTTGCTGGTAGCGATTCCTCCCCACAAATCACCGGCAGTAGTAAGAGAAGCAGGATTAACCAATGAAGGCGGGTGGATACCTGTGCATAAGGAAACACTGGAGACCAAGCACAAGAATGTTTACGCAATCGGTGACATTACCTCTCTGCCTATTGCCGGTCGCTGGCAGCCAGACAAACCAATGATGCTTCCAAAAGCAGGTGTGTTTGCTCATGGACAAGCGAAAATTGTAGCCCAGCGAATCGTAGCACATATCCAAGGAGTTGACTCCAATGCACTGTTCTGCGGAGATGGCTACTGCATGCTGGAAGCGGGAGAAGCATTAGCTGGTTTTGCCTTCGGCAATTTCTTTGCAGAACCGACTCCACAGATTGAGTTACGTGAAATGGGAAAGACCTGGCACATTGGTAAAGTTTTGTTTGAAAAATGGTGGTTGGCTCCGTTTGGTTTGAGGCGGAAGTTGCTGGGAAGAGCCCTCAAACTGGGCGGCAAGATGCTCCGAATTCCAGTTGATCTTTGATTTGATGAATTTTTTTTGTGTTAAGTAAAATTCCCAGAATTTTGAGAGGCATGAGGAGAGAATAGGATGATCACATTTATACTCAATCACGCACCCTATGGGACTGAAAAGTCCTACAATGGGCTCCGCCTGGCGCTGGCCTTAATAAAGAAGAAAGAACCGGTCAGGTTATTCATGCTTGATGACGGTGTTTATAACGCTGTTAGGGGGCAGAAAACACCCGAAGGATACTACAACATAGAACGGATGGTGAACAGCTTGATCAGGCGCGGCTATGATGTCTACACCTGAGGTACCTGTTGTGATGCCCGGGGGGTATCTGAAGATATGCTGATTAACGGTGTAGTAAAGAGCGGACTGGATACCATTGCAGAATGGACGATAGAAAGTGATAAGGTCCTCACATTTTAAAAGGCCATGTGAGAATTGCTCGGAATAAACAGTAATATATTTACAGATACAATCAACTATTCCATCCAAAAACAAAATCCGGTGTGAAAAACCCATCCCCTCTAAAAACCCGAATCCATATTAAAAACTGGATATTTTTCAGGGTTTAAAAATGGCACTGGTTTAGATAGATTGAGAGGATTTTCCATTTTATTACAAGTTAATCGGAACTTTTTTCAATCTTTATATTTAACTATTTGAACAAATATTCAAATACCGAAAAGGGACTCATCATGAATAAGTCAATTATCGCCAGTATATTAACCGCCATCAGTGCTTCTTTATGTTGCACAGGGCCGCTTCTTTTTTTGTTATTCGGATCAACTGCCTTCGGTATATTCAGCTATTTTGAGCAATTATACCCTGTTGCATCAGTTTTGGCAGTGGGGGTTTTGGGTTATGCTTATTTCAATACCTTTTTTTCTCAGAAAAATTCAAATTGTTGTGAAACAGATAAGGAGATCACCATGATAAAACAGAAAAAACAAAAACGGCTCTTGCTGATGGTAACGCCCATTGTGGCGGGATTGCTTCTTTTCCCTTACTATGTCGATACGCTATTTGGACAGAATTCCAGCAAAGAAACACAAACAACGGCTATAACCTCCGAATGGAAAATAGATGGAATGACCTGTGAGGGATGTGCTCGAGGTCTGGAGGGCGGTATGGCTGCCACTAAGGGAATTTCATCTTGTAAAGTGGATTATGCCAATAGTACCATGATCTGCTCAATAGACAAAAGCGTTTTAAATGAATCTGATATCCCCGGTTTGGTAAAAAAAATGGGATATAAGGCTGAACGAAAGGACAGCAAAGTTTCAAAAATATCCAAGGCCGGTATTTTAGGGAAGTCAGGTAAAAGCTGCGGCGAAGTCGGATCGAACAAAACCTGTCGTTTTGCGACGAAAAAAACTTCATAATGGCTGATTGCTGTTCCGTTCCCAATTCAGATAATTTTAAAAACAAACATGCTTGTCCAACATGCGGTGAAGAAGGAAAGGGCATTCCATTGATCACCCTTCGGTCGCTTATTCGTCGGGACCATCCGCTGTATCCATCCCTAAAAGCAGGATTTCTTTGCCCTAACGAAAACGACAACACAGTTTATTTTTTTGACGGGCATGATGACAGGATTACAACTAAAGATTTGGTAACCCCATATCACCTAAAAGATCAAGATAGATACAATAATGTATGTTATTGTTTCCAGCATTCACAAAAGGAAATTATTGATGACTACCTGAATCATGGCTTTTCTACCATCGAAAAAGATGTCCATAAAAAGGTCAATGATGGGGTATGCACTTGTGAAGTGAGTAATCCGAAAGGAAAGTGCTGCTTGGGTGAAATTCGACACGTGATTAAAGGAATTGAATAAAATGGACGGTGATTTAAAACGATCGTGCGTGAGGTCTTATGTGGATCATGCCAAAATCCGGGAATTGCAAATCGACTTGGGCCTGAAGGATTACGATACATTAAGTACAACTCCGTCTATCTTTAGTAATGCCACGCGCCTAAAAATTCTCGACTGCCTGTCAAAGACAAACGAACTGTGTGTCTGTGATCTATCGGATATCTTGGATATGGATGTTTCCGCCATATCGCATCAACTTCGGAAACTTAAAGATCGTGGATTTGTACAAAACCGTCGGGATGGATTGACGATTTATTACAGCATAGCACCAACGGACCAATGTCAGCAAGCCTGCGAAATGATTGATGAATTAATGGTGGAATCAAGGGAACGAAGAGGTGCGAAAATATAAGTTGAGTATTCTACCTGATCTCATATTTAGAGGTCTCGATATTCATGCGATCATAATCGTGGGAATTCTCATCCTGGTGCAAGCGCCTCTGCGGGGCCAATGACCCCTCTGAACGAACCCCAGCCTCCCGGTCGGGACGGCCAATTCAGGTATTGGTTTGGATAAAGGTGAAATGGTAATCGGAACCAACTTTATGTACCAACAAATTGACTGGTGGCACAGCGCCTTAGATGAAAAGGGCGACCATGCGGGCAATTTGAGCTCGGAACTGTTGGAAATCAATTCCACTTACGGATTAACCGACAATTGGAACCTGAGCGTGGATATTATGACCGGTGTACGTTCCATGGACTTCCATCGGGAAGCGAATATCCACCACCGGGACGAGGATAAAGCAGGGATCGGCGATACACGGATCATCTTGAGATACCTCATGGAAAATACGACTTTTGGTCCAGGGCAAAGGATTTTTGCGGGAGCCGGTATTGGAATTCCATCTGGAAATTCGGTTACAAAAAATCCTTTTCAACTGGGAATAGAAGGTAAGGAACATACCCATTTTGATTTGAGCGAGGGGGTCTATAAGGGATTGGTTGAAATCCAGTATTTTAATCGCACAATAGCGTCCATCTTCCCGGGGGGAATCATTAAAGCGGATTTTCCCCTGGAAACAAATTCGTATGGATTTAAACCGGGGAACAGCATCCACGGTGCATTGTTGGCTTATATACAGACTAAATCCCTGTGGGGAGGCATGCCCTATTTCAGTTTACTGGGGCAATATCGGACGCCCGACTTTTGGGATGGTACTGAAGCGCCTAATTCCGGCGGAAGTGTTGTGCAAACGGGCGGGGGTTTATCCTGGAATTGGAACGGAATGCTTATCACCGGATCCTTTCGGGCTCCGGTGTATTACGCGACAACTAGCGTCAGTCAGGAACAGGATAAATTGGAAAACAAAACCGATGTATGGGAACTGTCCTTGAGTATTCGCAAATTATTTTCTTTGAACAAAATGAAGTCGGATAAAAAAAAGGTGCCGAAAAAACATGACCATTCTCATCCATAAAACATTAATTTAAAATAAGGAAAACAAGACAATGAAAACAATCATGAGCATACTCGCCGCCAGCTTTTTAATGAGTTGCAGCGGAGATACAAAAACAGCGGAATTAAAACTGGCATCCATGCAATGCATGATGTGCTCCATTAACGTAGAAGAAGCCGTTGCAGGCCTGGAAGGGGTGAAAAAGGTTGAAATCGATGTGAAAAACAAGTCCGGGAAGGTGACCTATAAGGCTTCCATCCTTGATTTGGCCTCCATTGAAAAAGCCATCGCTGCTGTTGGTTATGATGCCAATGGTACGAAGGCCGACCCGGAAGCCTATGCCAACCTGGAAATCTGCTGTAAAATGCCCGAAGACAATTAATCCTATAGTAAGGGTCGACCCAATTTTCGAGACGTCCGCCGGTTGGCGGACTTTCTACACTCAACAAAGGAATGGTAGAGACGTAGCATGCTACGTCTCTACGAAATATCGATACAAAATGAAAAAAATTTTAATCCTATCTATGTTCCTCGCCAGGTGTTCAACGCCTGAATTTTCAAATCCAACAGTATCTGAAGGCAGCCGTTACCCTCGTGTGGCACCGACACAGGGCGGTGGTCTCCTTATGTCATGGTTCGAAAAAGTTGATTCGACAAATTGGGCATTGCAATGGTCTGAATTTTCGAAGGGAAAATGGACAGTAAGCCAATCCATTACAGCCGGTGATCCCTACTTTGTGAATTGGGCGGATTTTCCATCTATTTATCAAGTAGGTGGAGATAATTTGGTGGCCCATTGGCTCCAAAAAAGTGGGAAGGGACCCTTCGATTATAATGTTCAAATTTCCCATTCCACCGACAGGGGTAAATCATGGTCCAAATCGGTAATACCACATGGGGATATAGATCCGAAGGGCGAACATGGGTTTTTATCATTTTTTCAACAACAGGATGAATCTGTTGGATTTGTCTGGTTGGATGGCCGACATATGGGTGCCTATGATCCCGTCACCCATACTATGGGCGATATGGCGCTTTACCGTTCATCGATGAAGAATGGCCAATTGGGGTCAGAAGTCATGATAGATTCACGCACCTGTGAATGTTGCCCCACCAGTGCAATCCGTACGGACAATAGTGTGTTGATTGCCTATCGTGATCGGGCGGAAGAAGAAGTCCGAAATATCAATATTGTCCGATATGCAGATGGGCAGTGGTATGCACCCTATCCTGTAAATGAGGATGGGTGGAAGATCGCCGGCTGCCCTGTGAATGGACCTATGCTGGCGACTCAAAATAATGATGTGGCCGTCGCCTGGTACACCTCGCCCAATTCAACACCAACCGTGCATGTGGCCTTTTCCAAGGATGAAGGCGCTTCCTTTGAAGCACCGATTCGTGTGGATTTATCCCAGCCCATCGGCCGTGTTGATCTGATTTGGATTAATGAAAATGAGGTCATGGCCAGTTGGATTGAATCCGCAGAAGAAACAACCAATATCGTTACGGCAATTGTTTCGAAAGACGGGGATGTCCAAAATCCGCGGATCGTGTCAGAAATTCAACCGGGACGTGTGTCCGGTTATCCGCAAATGGAAATGGTGGATGACCAATTGTTCTTTGCTTGGACTGAAGGGGGCGAGGACGGCAGCGTCAAAACCAAATGGATACCCGTCGAAGCATTTCGCTAAAATAGCCCTTTCTTAACGTTCGGTCTTTCGTAAATTCGATTCGCTACCATGCGATTGATTTACCTCTGGACCACCCGAATCATCCTGGCCATTTCTGTGGCGGGGATTCTGCCTGTGGCGAACCATTCTGCGGTCGTTGTGGCACAATCCAAAAAAGCCAAGGCTTCCCAGGCTTCTAAATATGCAAAACGAGGAAATTCAAAAGCCAAAAAGAAAGATTACAGAGGCGCCCTCTCCGATTATAAAAAAGCCTATAAGCTGAATCCCACGGCAAATTATAAAAAGAAAGTTCAGCAACTCACCTCACTGGCCAAAAAACAGGGTGGAAAATCGGCTTCAAAAAAACCAACGAAAAAACAGGCCGCCCAAGCCACGGCTTATGCCAAGCGTGGTTCATCAAAGGCCAAGAAAAAAGATTACGCCGGCGCCTTAAAAGATTACCAGAAAGCCTATAAACTGAATCCGTCTGCTACCAATAAAAAGAGAGTGCAGCAGCTTCAATCCATTTTAAAAAAGCGTAGGAAATCAGTCGCATCCGGGACACCAACCAAAGCCAAGGTGCCCAAAGTGGCCGACATCCCAACCATCAGTCCGGTGAAATACGCCAATGATATTTACAACATCGCCGAAGCATTTGAGCTCAGTTCACGTAACCTTGCCCGTGCCACAAATTATTTGGACGATACGGAAAGAAAGAAAGTAGCCAGAGTAGAATCCAGGCGGACGCCTACCACCGCCGAACTGGAAAAAGCGGCCCGAACAGAGCCCAATGACCTTCGACTTCAGGTTGACTTAGCGCGCAATTATGAAGCGATAGGCCGGTTTGAGGATGCCAAAGAGATTTATTTAAAATTAGCGGCCCAAAATCCATTCAACGCCGACGCCCATTTTCATTTAGGTTCATTTTATTCCCGTTTCGGACAAATGACCAAAGCGCGTCATTCATTTGACGAAGCCATGGAAGTTCAACCCAATCACCGCGCCACCATCGAAGCCATGGCCACCTTATTCGGGACAAACGAAAACCGGAATTTATCCGATGATGTCCTGGCGAAATCTGCTGAAAGAGACCCGAGGGGTCCAGCCCAGCGGATGCAGACGATTCGAAAAAATTTGGATGAGCGAAATTTTGAATACGCGGCCAAGCTGGCCCAGGGCGGTCAGGAATTATTTCCTAAGCACAGCGGATTTACTTTCCTGAAGGGGAAAGCATTTGAAGGCTTGGGCAATACAGATAAAGCCAAAGCCAGCTATCATGAAGCAATTAAAAAAGACCCCACTTACCAAGAATCCTATGTGGCTTTGGGCGATTTGTATTTTGGCCAAGGAAAGTTCGTTTATGCTGCCTTGACTTATGGTGATGCCGTTCGTTTGGATCCCGCCGATGTAACATCGCGCTATAATCAGGGGCTTAGTTATTTCAAAGGTAGTGAATGGGGTCGCTCCGCATCAGCCTGGGAAGATTTACTCCATTATGATCCCCATAATCAGGAAGTACGGAACTTGCTGCCCCAAGCCTATTATATTTTGGCTGTAGAGTATAATCGTGTTGGGGAACCGGGGTTAGGACAAACTGCCTTCCGCAAAGCGCTCAGTGTAAATAAAAATTCCGGCACTTGGTTGCCGGGATCCATGCGCACCTTAGGTGGGTATTATCGTGAAAAAGGTATGTTCCGAGAATCCTTGGCGGCCTACCAGGAAGCGATTGAACTCAAACCATCTGATTCTAAAACCTATTTGGGGCTCGGCATTACCTATTGGAAAATGAAGGAATCAGGCTTGGCAAAAGCGGCATGGACACGATCTATGGAACTGGACCCCAACAGCAATGACGCCCGTGGTTGGCTGTTGTTGGCGGGCAAGACTTCAGGGTAATTGGTTCTGTATTTGATGTAGAATCATCCAAAATGGGGGATGATCATCGTTTTATTTTTAGGTCTATGAAATTTTTCAAAAAAACAATTTGCATATAATCGGTTGAAACTGTAAGATGGGTTAGTGAAAACTAACAAACAACACCAGATTTAATTGTTTTGACAGATTACACCGACAGGCAAAACCAAATTATTCAGGAATCAATCCAATTAATCGCCGAAAAGGGAATCCAGGGATTGACGATAAAGAATATTTCAAAAGCTATCGGCATCTCTGAACCGGCAATCTACCGGCATTTCGAAAATAAGAATGAAATCATTCTTGGAATAATTTCCAGGATGAAGGATTCTACCGACAGTGAACTTTCACAAATTAATGAAAAAAACAAAACGATCGATTCAATTCGTCAAATGATTCTCGGTCATACGAATCGATTCATTAAAAATCCATCGCTTACGGCTATAATATTTTCCGAAGAAATATTTAAGAATAACAGCATCTTGGTTAAACCGGTGCGGGCCATGATGAAAATGAATCAAAATAAATTGAAATCAATGATTGAAAAGGGTCAGGCAACTGGGGATGTGCGAGATGATATCAAGGCGACCCAAATTTCTTTAATGGTGATTGGCAGTTTTCGATTTTTGGTGAGCAGATGGCATTTCATGAATTATGATTTTGACTTGAAAACAGAAGTTAATGAAATGTTAGATGCGGTAGAAACGGTGCTAAACACATAAAATTTTTTTACACAAAAATGTTAGTGAACATTAACTAATATAGGAATAAACATGCTTAAATTACTTGAAATATTATTAAAACGGCCCCTTTGGGTTATGACGGTTTTTATCGGAATTACCGTTTTCTTTGTGTTGGAAATGAAAGACAATACGCGGATGGAAACGGATTTGGATAAATACATGCCCCAGGATCATCCGGCATTTGTCTATAGTGATAAAGCTGCAGATTGGTTTGATATCAAGGATGGAATCATCATTGCCATAGAAAATCCAGATGGGATTTACAACTTCGGAACTTTGACCAAAATCAAGAAATTCACAAAAGATTTGCAAAAAATGGATGAGATACAAAAGCAGGATGTCACATCTTTATATACAGCAGACAATATAGTCGGTACTGAAGAGGGAATGGATGTAAAGGCTTTCTATAAACGGGTTCCCAAAACACAGGAAAAATTGGATGCACTTCAAGAAAAGGTGCGCTCGAATGAAATGGTGCAGGGCCGGCTTGTATCCGAAAAAGAAACTGTTTCGGTAATCATCGCCCGCATAAATGATGATGTATTTACCCAAGAATTTTACAACCAGGTTTTAGCACTCGCTCAATCCTATGAAGGTCCGGAAAAAGTATATGTAGCCGGGCGCCCGATTGTCGAAGGGACCATGGCTGTTTTAGGGCCGGCAGATATGAAACGGATGGTTCCTGTCGTGATTGCAGTCATCATTTTGATTCTTTTAGTTTTACTCCGAAGTGTTAAAAATACGGTACTGACCATGTTAGTGGTTTTGTTTAGCACTATTTGGACCTTCGGTTTATTGGCCGTCGTGGGAATTCCCATATATGCTGTGTTTACTACAATCCCGGTGATGCTTATTGCCATTGGAGTGGCCGATGGCATTCACTTATTTAGTCATGTTGATTTGTTTAGAGTCACGAATCCTGAAGCGTCTAAAGTGGATACGGTGAAAAATATGCTGAATGAAATGTGGAAGCCTGTGGTTATGACATCCGTTACAACCGCTGTTGGATTTATTTCGTTACTCACATCACAAGTATATCCCATCAAATATTTCGGCATTTTTACCGCTTTTGGCGTATTGGCGGCCATGCTTCTTTCGTTGGTTCTTATTCCTGCCGGGATGATGCTCGTTGGTTTGCCGAAAGTCCGGAAAATCAGGGTCCACAGCGCAAATGACAAACAAGCGGTTGTCTTCGCTCACACGTTTGCATCCGGACTATTGAAATACAAATGGTTCACCCTTGGCTTAACAGCAATCATTATTGTTCTTTCCATTTTTGGCACAAGCAAAGTATGGATTAATTCCAGCTTTTTGGACAAGTTTGAAAAAGACAGTGATATCGTTCTTACCGATACATTCATCAATGAAAATTTCGGCGGAACATCCACATTGAATTTGGTTTTGGAATCCACAGAAAAGGACGCATTCAAAAATCCTGAAATCTTAGAGTTAGTGGATGAAATGCAATCTGAAGTGGAATCGATTGAAGTAGTGGGGAGTTCTTTTGGGCTAACTGAATATTTAAAACGCATGAATAAAGTCATGCATGCCGATTCAGAAGATTTTATCGCTATTCCTGAATCATCCGATTTAATTGCTCAATATTTGCTGCTGTATGAAATGTCCGGTGATCCTGAAAATCTATGGCAGGTGACGGATTTTGATTTTCAAAAATTGAATGTGACCTTTCAGCTTAAAGGTGATGATTCCAAAAGTATCAACCAAGCATTAGACCGAATTGAAACGTACCGCCAACAATTTAATGATAACAATGTTGACATGAATTATGCCGGTTCTGGTTATAAGGCACTGATGTTTACGGATTTGATTCTGAAAGGACAGATAACCAGTTTGCTCATGTCTTTGGTGATTGTGGCTGTGCTGTTGGGTTTAATGTTTAAAAACATTGTAGCAGGATTAACCGGAACGGTTCCGATCATTATTACGGCTGCAATCAGTTTTGGCATCATGGGGATTTTTGGAATTCCGTTGAGTACCACCACGGCACTCATGTCCAGTATATCGATCGGAATCGGCATCGATTATGCGGTGCATTTCATCGACCGGTATCGGGAAAATACGCGAAAAATAAAGGATATGGAATTGGCTATACAGCGAACCATGCACCATAGTGGCCGCGCGATCGTATTTAACGCAGCGGTGGTTATTGCAGGCTTTATGGTTATGCTATTTTCTGTATTCCCCCCCAACCGTGAATTAGGATTCCTGGTATCGCTGAACATGTTTACCAGTTTTGTAGGAACGGTTACTGTCATGGTTTTGATCATTGAACAGAAAAAACTTTTTTGCAAAAATAATAATTCAAATCAATAAAAAGGAGATTATGATGAAACTCAAACTAATATTTTTCACAATAAGCCTGTTTTCAGGATTGACATTTGCCCAGGATTTGACCGGTCTTGATGTCATCCAAAATGTCTACAACAGACCAACCGGGACCGACATGACGGGCAATCTCATTATGACCATTGAAAATTCCCGTGGCAATCAACGCGTCAGGAAAATCAAACAATACAACAAAAATTTTGGAAACAGCGAAAAGAAAATCATGTTTTTTCTTTCTCCTGCCGACGTAAAAAACACATCCTTCATGACATGGAGTTACGAAGATGCATCCAAAAATGATGACCAGTGGATTTACCTGCCGGCGCTCAAAAAAGTGAAACGGATTTCCAGCGACAGTAAAGGCGATTATTTCATGGGGTCTGATTTTACTTATGACGATTTAGGCGATCGCCATCCATTCGATGATAACCATCGGATCTTACGTGAAGAAGTGGTGGATGGAAAAGAAACCATCGTTGTTGAAAGTATCCCAAAAGATGAAGAATATATGTATTCACGGACGGTGACATGGGTCGTTAAGGATTCCTGGATCGGCCTGAAAAAGGAATTTTATGATGAAGATGATGAACTGCTGAAAGTTTTAACGGTGAATAGCCAAACAACTTTCGGTGAGGTAATCATTTTAATCAATATAAAAATGGATAATGTTCAAAAAAATCAATTCACTATTATGGAATTTTCTGATATTGAAATTGACACAGGCATTCCAAATAATACGTTTACAGAACGCCTGATGAAACGGGGAATATGATGAAAAAATTATTTCTAAAACCATTGTTGTTGATGGCAATGGGAACAAGCATCTTTGCGCAGAACCTGGATATTAATGGGTATGTTCGGACTTACATGGGCATTTTGACGAATGACAATTATGATTATTCCATTAACCAGAATACACTGGATTTGAAACTCAAACGGACCGATGATAATGTTTCCTTTTTTGTGAATCCTTATTTGTATCAATATGCAAATAAAGGAACAGAATTCGGTCTTCGTGAAGCGTATATGGATGTGTATTTCGACAACATGGATTTACGGTTAGGAAAGCAGCAAATCATCTGGGGAAAAGCCGATGGTATGTTTATCACAGACATTGTGTCTCCGAAAGATTTGGGTGAATTCCTGCTGCGGGACTTTGATGAAATCCGAACGGGCATTACATCCTTAAAAGCGAATTACTATTTAGGCGATAACACTCTTGAAATGGTTTGGATTCCCACATTTACACCTACCACCATGCCTGATGAATCATCTATTTGGTCTCGACTTCCGGAATTTCCTTTGCCCATAACCATTGATGAATCAGAAAAGTCCATCCCCGGGCGACTGGAAAATAGCGAAGGCTTTTTCAAATTTTCCGGCATGTCTTCCGTTTTGGATTATGAATTCATGGCAGGAACCATGTGGGACGATGATCCAAACATGCATATTCGTCCGATATTAGAAGAAAATAATCCCCGGCCAACGGGATTATTAATCACACCAAAACATCATCGATTAAGCTTGGCGGGCGGAAGTTTTAGTTCAGAAATTGGCGGATTCATTTTCCGTGGTGAGGCTGCCTATTATATGGGAAAACAATTTTCGGCAAACAACGCCCTTGAGCAACCGTTTGAGCTATTGGAAAAAGATTATGTCCATTATTTAATCGGTACTGATTTTTCCATCGGGACCACCCGTTTCAGCGCCCAATTTATTCAACGAGCTATTTTGGACTGGGAAGAGGCCCTTGTCCAGGAAGAATTGGATAATACCGTGACATTCCTGACTAACAGAACATTTTTACAGGAAACATTGACACTTCAATTATTTGGTTATGTTGGCTTAAATAACGAAGATGCGCTCATTCGCCCGAGATTGTCTTATGATTTAGCCGATGGATTTGAAATACTGGTGGGCGCCAATATTTTTGTAAGCAATGAAGATAGTGAAATTTCAGGATTGTTTGGCCATTATGATGATAATGATATGGTTTATGTAAAAGTGAAATACAGTTTTTAAGTCATTTGCCAGGAAGACACAAAGACCCGAAGAATATTAATTGATAAGGGAAATGAAAATGAAAAAATTAATGACGATTATTGCTGGTATAATTGTTATGATCTTTGGATCAATATTGGCAAAACATCATTTTGGCAATCACATTGATCATAAAGCGAGGCACGAGAATAAAGAAGAAATGAAAGCGATAGATTGGACGCCGGCAACGAAAAGGGCAATGATTAATGAAATGATTTCGATTACAGAAAATTATCAGGAATTGGTTTCAAACCTTGCTCAGGGTGAATGGGACAAGGTGATTAAAAATAGCCATAACATACATTCAAGTTTTATTCTAAAACAGGAATTGTCGGAAGAAGATAGGCACGATTTACACCGTATTCTTCCGGCACGTTTTGTTGAAATGGATTCCAAATTCCATGATGATGCGATTAAGCTTGCTATGGCTGCCAAAAAACAAGATGGCGAATTAGCCACATTCTATTCAGGAAAGTTAATGGACGGATGTGTGAGTTGTCATCAAGTTTATGCTAAAGGGCGTTTTGAAGGGTTTTCAAATCATGCAGAAGCAGCGCATGAGCATTGATGTTCAAACTATACTGTCCGGTAAAATGTATTATCGTTTTTTAACCTTTATATTTTAAATAATTGTCCCAAAACACACCCCTGCCAGCCAGCAGGCAGGCCTTCGACTTCGTCGAAGCCCTTCTTAAGAGGGGACTTAAATATTAGTCGCTTGAATGAATTATACCTAGCACGAATGATTATTAATGAATTGTTGTTTAGGTTAGAACGAATTCTAACCGATTAAAAAGTCCCCTCTTGAGAGGGGCCGGCTTTAGCCGGGGGTGTGTAAAGGTAAATAGATTATGAAAAGAAAAATTTTTCCCTACAATCCTAAACTCAAACATATTGCTCGTACTTTAAGAAAAAACATGACCCTTTCAGAAATCATTCTCTGGAGATACTTAAAGGGAAAACAAATGATGGGCTATGACTTTCATCGTCAAAAACCACTGGGGAATGCTGTTGTAGATTTTTTCTGTAACGAATTGGCTTTGGTTATCGAAATTGACGGGGACAGCCATTTACACAATACTCAAGCTGATGAGGAAAGGCAAAAGGCGTTAGAAACACTCGGTGTCCAATTTTTACGTTTTGATGATTTAGATGTGAAGCAAACCACTGAAGCCGTGTTAATTGTTATTGAAGATTGGATTAAAGCAAACCAGGAATAGCACGCAAGATACACCCCATTCAAGAGAGGACTTTTCTTTAAGACCAGGGAGCGAAATGATGAGCTTATCCGGACTGATTTCGAACCAAATCAGTACCCCGGGGATAGGTTGATAAAAAAGCGCATCTATGGCAGGATTCTGTTTTACCGGAAATTGCTGATATTCAAAGATCATAATCGATAATTCATACCGGTAAAAATAGGTTGCTGTATGCGTTATCCGTTAAAAGATCTATATGACATGGGAAATGAATTTTCTTGTGAATCCGCCGGTCCATATGACCCCTGAATCGAGATTGAAAATAGCCTGGCATTTTCCGTAGCACAAGGAATGTAAATCCATTTTTTATTCCGGTTGTGAATTTATTTTATCGCTGCCTGTTCGAAATCATCGGTGATTAGGATTTAATCACCCTAATTTCTCGGATAATGAAACACATCATTTTAATCATTTCTCTGTTTTCAATCATAGCCGGCCAACATCCCGGCGATGATGTTGTGCGGGTAGGGGTTGACGCATTTTATAATTACGACTACGAAAACGGCATTCGTATACTGACTCAGGCCCGCAAAGACTTCCCGGAGAACCCTGTTGTGCATGTCACTTGGGCGGCGGCCTATTGGCGGCGGAATGAGGCTTACTTACCGCAGGATAAGATTTATGTCAACCTAAAGGCCAACCTGGACGAGATTGAGGTTGTCTATGATTCATTACTGTCGGCGAATCCGGGTCACCCTGAATATATGCTGTACCTCGGCACGGCACGAGGTCTCAAAGCACGCATCCTCTTAGGACAGAAAAAATGGATTCCTACACTCATAACGGCTTACAAGGGATTTCGGGTCATCCAGAAAGCTTTGGAGAAAGATCCCAATCTCACCGATGCTTACCTGCCCATAGGGATTGTGGAATACTACGCCGGCCTCAGCAATATCCTGGTGAAAGCCGGGGCGGAATTGTTTGGCCTGGACGCATCCCGGGCGGAAGGGATTCGTAAGATGGAGGTGGCCGCCACCCAAAGTCCTTGGGCCTGGACGGAAGCCATGAGTATTCTTTCATTCATTTATCAGTTTTCCGATATTAACAATTCCCGCGGATTGGAGGTGAGCCGAACGCTGGCGGAAAAATATCCCAACAATTATGATTTCCAGGTGCATTATGCTGAAAGCTTGATACGGAATAGTGAATTAAAATTGGCCAAACAGGAATTGCATGACCTCAATGAAAAATTACCGCAGCAGACGGATCGCCATCAGAAATGGTTTACTTCATATCTCAACTATTTATGGGGACATTATTATTTCCTCACTGGTGAAGATGACAAAGCACTGGGCTTTTTAGATCAATGCATCAATTTGTATCATGCGGAACTGGACGCCATCCTGGCCAATGCCTATTTATTGAAGGGGCAGATTCATGATAAAAAACGCCAGCGCATGGATGCGGTGATTGCCTATAATAAATGCATAAAACTGGACAACCATGCCCATGCCATTATTTTAGCCAAACAATATTTGGATGAACCTTTTCAAGGATAGACCGTTGTAATTTCCCGGCCTCCAAAACATGATTAATCGTAGAAAAACAAGACAAGTCAAAATAGGTGACCTTATTATCGGTGGCGAGCACGCTATTACGGTGCAGTCCATGACTACCACCAAAACCCACGATGTGACCGCTACGCTCAAGGAAGTGGAACGTCTGGAAGAAGCTGGCTGTCAGATCATCCGCATCACCGTTCCTGACCAGAAAGCCGCCGATGCGCTGTACGAGATCAAAAAGCGGATGAATGTGCCGCTGGTGGCGGATATCCATTTTAATTACCGCATGGCCTTGGAAGCGGTGGATGCGGGCGCTGACAAGATTCGCATCAATCCCGGGAATATCGGTGGAAAAAAACGGGTGAAAGAAGTGTTGGATAAGGTGAAGGGGGCTAACCTGCCGATTCGCATCGGCGTGAATGCCGGGAGCCTGGAAAAAGACCTCATCGAGAAATATGGTTATCCCACTCCTGAGGCCATGGTGGAAAGCGCCAAGCGTCACATTGACATTTGCAAAGAGCATGACTTTGAGGATATTATTGTTTCCTTAAAAGCATCCGATGTGAATCTTATGATGGCGTCCTATGAACTGTTTTCTGAAAAATTTGATTATCCCCTTCATTTAGGCGTGACTGAGGCAGGGCCCACCAAATCCGGTACAGTGAAATCCTCCGTCGGTATCGGTACCTTATTGGCCAAGGGGATCGGCGATACGATTCGCGTCAGCTTGACGGATGATCCGGTGGAAGAAGTGCGCGTTGGATTCGAAATATTGAAATCCCTGGGGTTAGCCAGCAAGGGCGTCACAATTGTGGCTTGCCCCACATGCGGTAGGTTGGAAGTGGACTTGTTCAAGATCGCCGGTGAAATGGAAGAAAAACTGCAGAATGTGAAAACACCCATGACCGTAGCTCTCATGGGATGCGCCGTGAACGGTCCCGGAGAAGCCTCCCACACGGACCTTGGAATCGCCTTTGGTAAAGGGGCCGGACATTTGTATTATCAGGGTGAAAATCGCGGTAAGGTTTCAGAAGATGATGCTATTAACAAGCTGGAAGAAATGATCTCAGATTTCGAAATGGCCCAACAAGAAGACTGATATGAAATTTGTTTTAACACTGATCTGCACATTGATGCTGCTACCGGCACAGGAAAAGAAAAAAGATCCTATGCCCAATGCAATTTCTGTTTATTGGAAAACTTTAGAGCCGAAAGAAAAAGAAATTTTCTTATTTTCCTACCTCACCCAAGTGTATGACACCCACCAGGAAATGATCAAGGACTTAGGCTACGGTGAAATCACCACCTGGTATTATGACAATAAAGCTGAATTGGTGTACGGTATCTTTGATCAAGTTGATCTAATAGGGATGCAGGAATTTATTGGCTGGATTGACGAATATTATCGCCATGAAGAGTTTGCCGGGAATTCATTTGATGATGCCCTGTCATTCGCCTTTCGCTTTCAGCAGGCCGCCGGTGAAACAATCTGGGAGAAATACGAAAACTTAAAATTTGGAAAGATTAAGCCGGAAAATTAATGTCTATTTACCGTCCCAAGTTTATTAACGAGTGGCGGGATATCAAAAGGGAAGGGGGCTATAAACTCCTCATGAAAAAGAAAGGCTGGCGGGTGATTGTGGCCTTTTTCCTCTTTTATCTCATTCGCGACTCCATTCTGTACATCCTCATACCTTATTTGGGATATACATCCCTAAAAGGCTGCTTCTAAAAGTATTCTTTCTTTGCAGGAATTTTCCTGCATCTTACATCCATTTTAATTCCTTGACCCGTGATACTACAGGTGTACAAATACCATCGTCTGTGATTTAGTGATTGCAATGGTTGTGAATGAAAAATATTTACCTTTTTTCAGTCTGAAGAAGACCTTGGTCTTCTATGTGATATTTTTGTTTTTTATGAATACCCGTGAGCATAAAGAAGCTGTATCCCAATCTAAATCGGAAGCCGAATTTGAATATTTAATTTTCGGACACTTCTATGGAGAATGTATTGGAAAATTGTGTGTTGAAATTTTTAAACTGACAGAAAATCGACTGTTTGAAGACTCAAATGATTATTATCCCGGATGGCAAAAACAGTATAATGGAAAATTTTACGAACTTGAAAACGATCGATTCAATTTAGCTAAAGATTTAATTAAATATTTTCCATCAAAACTTTTGAATGAAGATAAATTGGTATTTGGTTGCCCCGACTGTGCTGATGGAGGCGGATTATATATTGAATTAAAAGCAAATGGTGCAGTTAGACATTGGACTATCGACCAGGATAAAAACCACGTTCCTGATTATTTACATGATTTTATGGATAAGGTGAACGAAAAAATTCAATTAATAAATGATATTGTCATGAATTAATGAACCGTCTTTTCTTTATAACCCAATCAAATATATATTAATGCCCGCAAGCTGGCGGACAGTGTGTATTATGTTATGAGTTTTTCAAAGCCTTTAAAAAACAGTTCTACTATTTAAATCTTTCTTTTATCTGTAATGATGATGTTTTCTCGAGACTGCCGACGTATGTTATTCCAAGATCAACAATGATTTAGAAAGAATTTGAATAGGTACTATTCCTCATTAAAAATGAGGACTTGTACCTATTGACAGATAAACTGTTAATGGTAGTATATTGGCACAAGGTTTTCAATGACATATCCACATTCGCTATAAAAAGGAGGACGAGGAGAAAACAAAAGATCATGAAATCCAGTGTAAAATTAGTTACTTATTGGGACTATTGGTTATTTTTGCCAGTTTTTATATGGTTCAAATTCTCTAAATCCGACCCAGGATAGTTGACAGGACAGTAGGAAGAAAATGAGACGCTCTCTTGTACGGATAAAGCTATTGAGGAAGCTGTTGACATGTTCAGTCCTATCTATATCATGTCTGGCAACGACGCTTTTCTTACCGTCATGCCGGAAAAACCCTGCCGCCTCTGATCAAGCTGATATTCTACTGCCCCTTACCATCGGCAATTACTGGGCCTACGAGCAGTTGACCACCCGCTCGGGAGGAGGGTTTATAAGTGGCTTGACAGATTCGGCCAAAGTGGCGAACGTAGGTACCACCACCGTCACCTTCGAAGGGCATTCCTACCGGGCAGCTATCCTGCAGTGGTTCTATCCGCTCGGCAACCCGACCGACTTCAAATGGTTCTACCGGAATGGGGACAACGGCCTGTACTTGCTGGGTGGGATGTCAAGCACCGATACCCTAGTGCACAAGATGCTGGGGTATAAATACCCCGCACAGGAAGGAGATAGCTGGGAGATTCAACGCTTGCTCTACAATTTTTACACGCAGGAATTTGAGCTTGAAGATACCACGACAATCTACACCTGCGTTGCCACCGATGAGGCGTTTACAACGCCCGCCGGTACCTTCACCTGCTATGTTTACCACCACCGGGTTACGATATGGGAGGAACCGGGCTTACCTATAGAGGATTGGGACTATTATGAATATTACGCTCCTGGGGTAGGCCTCGTGGGGACATTGATCAGGAGTGGTATCGACGGACATCTTAAATGGAAGACGTGGCTTTATGATTATCAGGTTGATTGAAGAACAACATAACAAGAAAGGAAGGAGACTACCATGACCAAACCCAGTCTCATAGGTATGTTGATGGTTTTACTGTTCAACCCTGGCGGACTGACGACGTATGTTATACCAAGATCCACAATGATTCAGAATTAATCTGAATAGGTACTATTCCTCATTAAAAATGAGGACTTGTACCTATTGACAGATAAACTGTTAATGGTAGTATATTGGCAATAGGTTTTCAATGACATACCCACATTCGCTATAAATAAGGAGAACATAAGGCAAACAACAGATCATGAAGTATGATGCAACATTTGATAGTCACGATCTAAAATATTTAACTGAATGGCTAACCAAAACAGTTGTGTCCATTACAAATAGAAACCATATAGGAAAGTATCATTTAGCCACTTTTTCGCTCGTTATGGCGGTGATATTGTTTCTGACATCTTGTAGTGATGAAAGAACCAAGCCTCAGAATACAAATCAATGGGAACTCCTTGGCCTGGAAGGTAAACTGGTCCACAACCTTACCTTAGCCGGAAACCATCTTTACGCCTGTGCCGGGCGTGACGGTCTATACCGTACTCCTTTAGACGAAGACAATAATACATGGGAATATTTGGGATTGGGCGATACAACATTGATACGCGCCCGGCAAGTAGGAGTGACCTCGGTGTTGGTTGATGAATCCACAGGCCGCATTATGGCCGGATATGCAGATCAACACCTCCGCGGCCACGGTATCTGGATCACAGAGGATCAAGGAATCACCTGGGCACCTTCGGACAGCGGGATCGGGAAAAATCTTAGCAGTCAGGTCCAATCGCTTTACCGACTGCCCTCCCACCCAGGTACCCTTTTTGTAGGTATGTCCACCACATTGTATAGAAGTATTAATGGCGGTAAATCATGGGAATTAATCTGGGGCAACACCGGTGCAGGGGGCTTGGGGATCAATGCTATTACAAACCAAACTGATGAGCCCAAATACCTGCTGGCGGGGGGTCAAACAGGTAGGTTTGCTCCATTTGTCCTCAAATCACCCGATAATGGGCTAACATGGGAGATGATATACCAAAATTTCCCACCGGGTCCAGTTGGTGTGGGCGTAGATAATGTTGTTTTCGATATTGCCATTGATCCAGAGGATAAGAATACATTTTATGTCGGTATGATCGCAATGATCCTGAAGACCGCGGACGGTGGAGAGACATGGATGAAGATTTTAGACTGGGAAAATGGTATCGGTCATCATGAAAAAATATCGATGAATCCAAATGACAGTCAGGAGCTGTTTGTTACCGGTATCTGGCTGCACCATACCTTGGACGGTGGCATGACTTGGGAAAATATCGACTCTCCGGTCCCCGATCAGAATGTCTTTTTCGCCCTCGCCGTGGATTGGGATCGCCGGGTGTTCTATGTGAGCCTTTCTTATCCTGGTTTTGGTATTTATCGTAGGACCTTTTAACAGTAACTGCAAAAGCTAAACAAGCAAAGGAGATCATAAATGTTGTCATTTAAAATAAACCTGAAGGGTATTGGATCGATGCTCATAATGATTGGCTTTCTCATTGTTAGTAACAGTCCGGTTTTTGGTCAGCAGAACGAGTTCACCATAATGGGCCGCCAACATAAATTTGATAATAGGAAATGGTGGAATATGGTTAACGGGAACCTAGGGGATGAGATCATTCCCAATAGATTGATCGTTCGATTGAAGGAAGGAGGCCCCGCTGAGGACATTGTCCGGCAGGTTGTCCGAACGGATTCGATTAGTATAGGAAATAGGTTCCTTAGCGGATTTTATACAATTTCAGCTAATCCCAATAAAAATTTATTCAAATTGGCTAAAGCATTGGAAGCAACCGGGCTATTTGAATCAATTGATTTTGATGCTTACGGAAAGCGAAGTATAGTACCAAGCGATCCGCTCTATTTAAACCAGTGGAATTTGCCTAAGATAAATATGCCAGGAGCCTGGGACTACGGACAAGGTCAGGGGGTGATATTAGGAATTATCGACAGCGGCATTGATTATGTCCATGAAGACCTGGATGGCAATATATGGGTAAACCCGCAGGAGGATATAAACCTAAATGGAGTTGCGGACTTTTATCCAGCGAGTTCTGGTGGTGATTTGGATGGGCTGGATAATGGTGGGAATGGTAAGTATGACGACCTCCTTGGCTGGGATTTTGCTGGGGAGGGGAATAATCCATCCTTTCCATACACTCCTGATAACCAGCCGATGGATACCGACGCACACGGGACTGCCGTTACAGGCATAGCAGCAGCCCAGACCCACAATTACGAGGGTGGTTCATATAGAGGAATCGCTGGGGTAGCTGGAGGCTGGGGATCCTCAACGGGAGCCCAAATTATGGTTCTTAGAGATGGGGGGTATAATGCAATCTACAGCTTAACTGCAGAAGCAATAACCTATGCAGCCAGGAACGGTGCCAAGGTTATCAATTTAAGCACAGGATTTCTTGCGGACTATACTGTGATCAGGCAAGCGATAAACGAAGCAGTCACAGTTTATGATGTAGTTATCGTGGCGTCAAGTGGTAATAATGATGGACCAGTGCGCTATCCGGCTGCCTATTCCAATACTATAGCGGTAGGCGCAACTGATCAAAACGATGTGAGGCACTCGTACAGTAACTACGGCAGCAGCCTGGATATTATGGCCCCATCTCACGTTCCAACTACGGATAGAACGGGTAGTGTAGGCTATAGCACAGGTAATTATGCTAATTCCTTCACTGGTACTTCTGCATCCGCTCCTCATGTGTCAGGTGTGGCGGCCATCATGCGATCGGAAAATAGCTCAAAAACCTGGAGCGATATCAGGGATGTTATTCGTCAAACCGCTGATAAGGTTTCTGGAATGGGCGGAAATAACTTTACAAACTATTATGGCTATGGCAGGGTTAATGCTTATGAAGCGGTAAAGGCAATTCAATCTCCATTGAATGATCCAAAACCAGCCATCCCAACTGGTTTAACAATAACAAACGCAGGACAAATCGAACAGAATCCCAATCTGAGCTGGAACGCCAATACTGAACCAGATCTTAATCATTATAATGTTTGGCGCAAATGTGTGTATGGAATGTATCCAATTGACTGTTCCTTGCACGTAATTGCTACAACAACTTCAACATCACATATTGATTTTGAAGTTAAGATTGCCCTTAATGATGGTTCGACTGACAATTTTATTTATTACGTATCCGCTGTTGATGATGGCGGTAATGAATCAAATAAATCAGTTTCAGTTTAAACTTGGGGTACATCATTTTTCAAGAAACGGGATGAGATTGCGGATGTCAGTAATCCGATTCCCGATGCTTTCGCTTTAGAGTCGAATTATCCAAATCCATTTAACCCTTCTACGATGATCAAATACAGTCTGCCGGAAGCCAGTTCTGTTTCCCTTGTCATTTATGATCTGAGAGGAAATGAAGTAATTCGTTGGGCCATGGACAACGAACAAGCAGGCTATAAACGAAAAACTTGGAACGGGACGGATGCAAGTGGAAAACGTGTTCCTGCCGGTATATACATATACAAGTTGACAGCGCAGTCCAGTGAAAGTGACCAGGTTTTTACTCAAAGCCATAAGATGGTGCTATTAAAATAAATAGCAAATGATAGCATACTTAAAAGGGCATCTCGGAAGGGGTGCCCTTTTAATTTTTCTGCTTGAAGTCAACTTGTAAGTGCCTGCCTTGTCGGCAGACAGGCAACTCAGCCATTGCTTGTAAAACAGGACAAGTTCCTCCCTAACAAGCTTTATGGGTCAATGTACCCATATAAAATGAGTACTATTACTCATTAAAAATGAGGACTTGTACCTATTGATAGATAATCTGTTAATGGTAGTATATTGGCAATAGGTTTTCAATGACATACCCACATACGCTATAAAAAGAGAGGACTTATGGTGATGAGACGGAAGGCAATTATTGCTAAGGAGATAATTTGTGTATTATTATAAGGAATATAAATGTGATCATCGTCGAACAAGAAATATACGGGAGTCCAAACCAGATCGTTATTTTAACCCTTCGAGACAAACCCTAAGATGGTATGCCCATAGGATTTTGCAAATCGGAACAATGGAGGAAAATCATGAAACAGTCATTTCGTAATTGGCACGGCTATTTAGCTGTTCTACTTTTTTTAATTCAATACCCAGGGGTAGTCTTTGGGCAAGTCATCCCTGCTCAGAACTTGGAAGTTGAAAAAGCTGAGCCGTTTGCACGACATACTATTTCTCTATCAAAGGTGGGGGGAAATATCGCTTGGCGGCCTATCGTTTGGGGCCCCGCCGGAGTGGTACGAAATCTTCAGGATTTCGTCTATGTTAAGGAAACTCAACGGCGCAAGCGCAGACAGATAGGAGTGGATGGGGAACTTCGGTATGTAAAGGGTAACCGCGAACTACTTTTGTGGGAGGGCAGAGTAAGTGGCGCTCCTAAGCTCAGGTGGTCAAAAGCAGGGGATAAGATTGCGTTTATTGGCTTTGTAAATAACAAGAGCGGTATTGTAGTGTATGATTTGGAAAGAGGCGAAAACCACTTTATTACTCCCCCAAAAGGAGTCTTGATAAGCCATTCCTGGGCTTGGTCTCCGGAGGGTACTCAGATTGCTTTCACTGAAAAACGCCGGGTACCCGATACAAGGTATCCCGGGGGCAAGCGGGATGAATACTATGTTTACACATGTAATTACGATGGGTCAAATTATCAAATAATAGGAAGGGGATCTGTTGAAGTTTGGTCCCCCACGGACTCAAAACTCCTCGTGTTGCGAGGGGAGGAAGTATCCAGTGAAAATTATTTGGGACTTAGAGTGGATCACTATCTGTGGTTA
>CAYFJU010000014.1:0-48050 GCA_964343505.1 uncultured bacterium | reverse complement strand
CCTAAAAATCAAATAATTACAGCTAAATCAGCAACCGCTTTTGTCTATTAGACCGTCAATTATATATGAGGATAGTGTAATTGGATGATTGGATTGATTGATAAAAATATTCCGCTAATCACTCCTTCATACCGTCCCCAATCAATCTATCACTCAATCATTCTTTCACCACAAAAGGCAGGCACCCCCGCCGAGGGCAGCCAACCCAGCCGAAGGCGGGCAAGCCTCCATCCACCATTTTCCATTCACCATCTTCCATAAACCATCCCTGTCCGCCGAAGCTTTAGCGTAGGCGGAATCCTCACCCCCCCCCTCTTCCCCCAGCCCATTTTACGGCGAAGTTATGCGTTAAGTATTAATTGAATTCGACTATTATACAGTCTATATTTTAGTCATAACAATGAGGATTTATTATGAAATTCAGTGAAGCCATTAAACCCATAAGCTATCTGAAAACACACGCATCTGAAGTGATCCGGGAAGTCTCAAACAACCGGGAAACGATGATTATTACCCATAATGGCGAAGCCAAGGTTGTTCTGCAGGATATTCACCTGTATGAACAAACCCAGGACAGTCTTGCATTATTAAAAATGCTGGCCCAAAGTTCAGCCAGTGTCAAAAATGGACAGTTTAAAACGGCAAAAAAATCATTTTCCCATCTTGAAAAAAGAATATCAGTAAAATCCCGGAAATGAAATTTTCGGTTTATCTGACGCAAGAAGCTGAGGATGATATTTTTGGAATTTATAATTATTTTAAGGAGAATGACTCCCCACACAAAGCCGATGTATTATTTAAATTAAAAGAAACATGTATCCGTTTAGAATTATTACCGGAACGGGGCCATATACCACCCGAATTGAAACGGATCAATGTTTTAGATTATTTAGAAGTGCATTATAAACCATATCGCATAATTTACCAGGTCGTCGAAAAAAGAGTTTTTATCCATTGTATATTAGATGGCCGAAGAAATCTCCAGTATCTATTACAGGAGAGACTGATTAGATAAATTATAGGTGGAACGAGAATCCTTCTCGTTCAATCCCCACGATCAAGGATGATCGTGGCACAATTAAAAAAAACCATTTTCTCCTGATCCATACCCCTAATCCATCTTTCATCTACCATCCTTGTCCACCAAAGCTTCAGCGAAGGTGGATTCCATTTTCCATCCCTGGCCGTAGCAGACGCGTAGGCGGAATCCTCACTCCCCTCTTTTCCCCCAGCCCATCTTTCGGCGGAGGGTATGGAAATAATTGGAATCTTCAAAATCAATCATGCGAATTTCAAATGGGGCACGCTGGATAAATATTTTGGCATGGGGATTTAAATATTCGCTCACCTGTCCATCTACGGCAAATGCAATTTCGTCTGCGCCGTCTTCCGGGAAGCTTACTTCGAGGCTACGATCATCCGGGAGTACAAGCGGTCTTAAGGTCAGGGTGTGAGGACTGATGGGCGACACCACCATAGCTTTCATCCGCGGCATCACGATGGGCCCGCCAACAGACAAAGAATAAGCTGTGGAACCGGTGGGTGTGGCGATGATCAATCCATCCGCTTTATAATCGGATACAAAGCGGTCATTGGCCAGAAGGCGCATAGTGACAATGCGATGGGAGCGGCCGCGGTCAATCACAAAATCGTTTAAGGCATAAAATACCTTCGGCCCATTCCCCTTAATGATTTCCGCTTTAAGTACGATCCGGCGCTGGAGGCTGTATTCCCCGGTGGCTACCATATTCAGGCGAGCAAACATTTCATCTACTGTCACTTCAGCCATGAATCCCAGTTCACCTAAGTGAATACCTAATACCGGTGTTTTGCGGTGGCCCACCGCCCGGGCCGCTGAAAGCATAGTGCCATCACCGCCCAAGGTGAGTAAAAAATCAATCCGATAAAAATCTTCAGCTGATTCAATGACCTGATAATCATATTCCAATTGGTGCGTAAGCTGCCCTTTAATGCGCGTGGTTATATAAGGCGTCAGCTGTTTCTCAACCGCCCAATCCATGATAGGTTTCAGCAATTCCCAGAAACGGGGTTTATCCGTATTTCCCCAGATGCCAAATGATTTTGGCTTTTTCACCCTGGCCGGCATCAGCCCTCAAAATCCTCTGTTTTGACTTTCCCTTCCGCGTCCTTCATGAGCACTTTGATGCGCTGTTCAGCCGATTCCAAGTGGTCTCTTAAGGATTCGGTGATTTTTATACCTTCTTCAAATAAGGCCAGGCTCTTTTCAAGGGATTCGCTTTCCCCTTCCAGAGTACTCACAATTTTTTCCAGATGCTGCAAGGCAGCTTCAAATTCGAATGATTTCTCTTTGGTCATAATTCAATTTAATCCTGATCTTTAATTTACTCAATCACCATTGACACCTTTGGCACCATTGGGCAACGTTTTCTTTTTTTCCGCTTCCATACTGCCGCGGCCCGTTTTCAATACAAAAGTTTCACCTTGATTCAGGTCATCAGCATAGCGAACGATGGACCCATCACTTTTGAAGGCGATACTGTATCCGCGGTGTAGAATATCTGAGGGATTTAATACTGATATTTCCTTTTCAAATCCTTTCAATTTAGTCTTGGCCACGGAAATGAGGTGATTCATGGAAATATACATTTGGTGGGAAAGGGTGTTCAACTTTTCCCGATGCCGGTCCAAAATAGCCTGGGGCTGCTGGAGGGCATGGCGGTCCGACAGATGATCGAGTCTTTGCCAAAGCCGGTTCAATTGGTGCTGAATGGTGAGTGACAGTCTTTCATTCCACCCGGACAATTGCAGTTTAAGTTCATCCGCACTGGGGGCGGCCAATTCTGCCGCCGCTGAGGGGGTTGGCGCCCGCAGGTCCGCCACCATATCACTGATGGTGACATCCGTTTCATGACCCACGGCAGATATAAGGGGAACAGAACAATCGGCGATGGCCCGGGCAAGCGCTTCCTCATTAAAGGCCCACAGGTCTTCCAATGATCCGCCGCCGCGGCCGATAATGATGATGTCCATTCCCCCTAAAGATTCCAATTCATGGATTCCCTGAATCACATCTTTTGCTGCTGCTTCGCCCTGGACCAAGGCCGGTCGCAACACGATTTCCACATGGGGTGCACGACGCGTTAATACATTGAGCATATCCCGCAGGGCCGCCCCGGTTCGGGAAGTGACAATTCCTATTCTCTTGGGATAGGCCGGTAATAGCTTTTTTAAGGCTTCATCAAACAAGCCTTCGGCGGCTAATTGCTTTTTCAGCGCTTCGAAGGCCAAATACAAGGTGCCGATCCCCGCCGGTTCCATCATCTGCACCATAAGCTGGTACTGGCCCCGGGGTTCATAAACAGTGACTTTTCCTTGCAGCAGGACATCCATACCATCTTCCGGTTTGAAGTGAATCGACTGGTTAAATCCCCGGAACATGACACAGCTAAGTTCCGCCTTTTCATCCTTCACAGTGAAATACATATGACCGGATGTGTGATGCTTAAAGTTTGAGATTTCTCCCTGGACCCAAACATTGGAAAAGCGGGATTCGATTTGGCCCTTGATCTGGGCTGTGATCTCGGAAACGGAAAGGGCTGACCTGGACCGGGTCATGGTAATTCCGGCGAACCGGCCTCCAGCCAGCAATATTCCCAAATGGCGGCAATCCGTACCACCGCCCGGCCTAGACGATCTTTTAATAGATCTTCAGTTTCCCCATATAGGATATCCAGGTAGGGCTTTTCGAATGGCAGAATATTATAGGTATTTAATGCTTCCGCCTGTTCGAGCGATAATACTTTCCTGGCTTTGGAATCCGCATCAAAGAGCCGTTGATGGACCGCAAAGGATTCCCGAACGATATCCATGGAGAAGGAGAGCGGATCTGAAATGGGTTCTACAGCACCGACCGGTTTGATCCGACCGATATAATCGTCTGTCAACCTTCCTTCCCAGCGAAAGTGGATGCCATCGTTACCGGTCAACTGGCCGTCATAATTGATGACGGTATGGAGGGGCATATGGAGGTCTGCAACGTAGTGACCCAGGACACCCATATAAAAAACAGCTTCTTCAAAACGGTTATTTTTAAACAGGTATATGATACGGTCGCAGGTGGATTCAATGGCCCAGGGCGCCATCCCCATTTTTTTCACTTTGGCTTCACCATAGCGGGCCAACAGGGAATCATAATCCATGGGAATATTATTGAATGGAAACTGGTCGTAAAAATCCGCATCGATGAAATGACGGGGAAATTCATTCCTGTCATTCCCTTTAATGTAATCCGGGGCGGGTGCGTACCATTTCAGCGCTTCTGAATTTTGTTTCAGAAAACGGCCGAAAGGACCATTCAGTTGTCGGGAGGCTGTATAATTTAAGCGACGATGACCGTCGTACCCCCAAGCCCTGACAGCAGAGGTCAGGACCAGGGGAACGGTTAAAAGCCAAATAAACCTGGCCCGTTTCATCTTAAACGGGTGTTATACTTTTTTCTTTTTATGACGATTGGCGCGCAAGCGTTTTTTCCGCTTGTGAGTATTCATTTTGCGCCGCTTACGTTTTTTACCGCAGGGCATGTCACCTCTTTATTTTGTCAGATTTTCGTTTACATGGGAGCGCATATGTTTGGCCGGCTTAAAGACCGGCACATGGCGTTCCGGTAGATAAATTGCTTCACCGGTCCCGGGATTACGGGCTTTTTTGGGCATGCGGTGTTTAACACCAAAGGTTCCAAATCCTCTCAATTCAACCCGTTCATTCCGTCCCAGTGATTCAATGATGGTGGCCATGACGCCATTCATCACCGTCTCCGTTTCCACCTTGGTTAATCCAGTGGCTTCTGAAACAATATCAACAATATCTTGTTTGGTCATGATTACTACTCCATCCGCCAGCGATAGGCCGGTAACTCATCGAACCAGCTGCTGACAGTTTGCCCCAAATGTCCGGTTAACCAGTCCAACAGTGAGGGGCGTTTCTTCTGTTTTTGGACGGTTTTTGGTTTGCCTGAAATATGGCCCATTGATCCCGCCAAGGCGATGGCATCCTCATAGGTGCCAAGGGCATCAATCAGGCCCAATTCTTTTGATTGTAATCCTGTATATACGCGGCCGTCCGCTAGGGATATGACGACCTCTTTTTCCATGGGGCGGTTTTCGGCCACGGCCGATACAAATTGATCATACATGTCCAAAACCATCTCATTCAGATGGGCGCGGTCTGCATCGGTTACTTCCCGGGAATAAGAACCCACATCTTTGAGTTCACCGCTTTTCACCGTTTCAAATTCAATACCCACTTTATCTAATAATTCCGTCATGACAGGATAGTTCATTACGACACCGATACTCCCCACAATCGTACCCGGATTGGCCATCAATGTATCCGCGGCAATGGCAATATAATATCCCCCCGAAGCCGCCACGGTCCCCATACTGGATACCACCGGTTTTTCCTCCCGGACCGCTTTAATTTTTTCATAAATTTCCTGGGTTGGCGCCACTAATCCACCGGGAGAATCGATCCGCACTACAAGCGCCGCCACGTCACTGCGCTGGCGTAATTTTTCCAACTGCTTGACAGCCGCTTCAGCGGATATAATGGGACCCGTAATATTCACGATGCCCACCTTTTTCCCCGGACCATCCCCCCTGAATCCGGCTGACCAGGCTCCCAAGCGGAAGGCAATCACCAGGGCAAAAAAGCTGCCCAGTCCCCACCAGAGCCATTTCAGGTTTGAAGTGGGTCGTTTTAGCCTTGTCTGATCCATAATGTTAATTTTTGTCCGGGATAAATATGCTGACCGTATTTGAGGCCATTCCACTTCCTGATCGTAGATGCGCGGGTGCCATAATCTTCCGCAATATGGCCCAGGGTATCGCCTTTCCTGACCTTATAAGACACCTTATTATAACCAGGCATGGTTGAAACAGGCATAGAAGCCAGATTCATCCCCGGCACCGGAATGGTCAGTTTCCGACCAATCCGAATCATACTGCGGTTTTTCAGTTTATTGACGGCCGCTAAATCGTGGATGGATACGCGATACTTTTTAGCAATGGTCCATAGGCTTTCACCATTGCGGACTTTATGGGCAATGAATTGGGGTGCGAAACGTTCATTCTCCGGCAGTGCATTATAATTCTTGATGAATAAATCTTTCTTCCCTTTTGGAATCTTCAGCGCATATTCATCTTTCGGGGTCGCCGATTGACGCAATTCAGGATTCAATGCCTGGATGGTTTTAAAGGAGGTCTCTGCCGATCTGGCCAGAACAGTGAGGTCGGCGCTCTTTTCAATCGTAACAAGGTCATAGGCTAAAGGAAGTTGTTTTTTCTCCTTTACATAAAAACCGTATTTTTCCGGTTCTTTGGCAATGATGGTGGCGGCTAAAAAATATGGAATATAGTTCCGTGTTTCCCGGGGCAGAGAATGGAGCTGCCAAAAGTCCGATGTTTGATGCAGGCGGGTGCCTCTGCGAATCCGCCCTTCACCGGCATTATAAGCGGCCAGGGCCAAATACCAATTATCAAATTCATCGTACAAATCGGTGAGATAGGCGCAGGCCGCACGGGTCGCTTTTTCTGGATCACGCCGTTCATCCACATACCAAGTCCGCTCTAATCCGTACAATTTTCCGGTGGAATAAATGAATTGCCACATGCCGTTGGCGGCTGCTTTAGAATAGGCCTTGGGATTCAAGCCCGATTCAATCATGGCCAGGTAAAGCAATTCAGGTGGCAGGTTACATTCTTCAAGGATTTGTGAAATCATTGGGCCATAGACTTCCAGGCGTTCGAGCCAAATTTCAAATTGCCGTTTCCCTTTTGTCTGGAAATAATTGATCACCTGGTCCACTTTTTTATTACGAACCAAGGGGATATGTCCGTCCCTGTCTTCGATGACCGTGAACTGAGAAGCTCCCATTTCCACTTCTAATGGCTCCGTCATTGAAGTGAGATCCATCCGCAAATGTTCTGCCGTAATGGCCGCGTCTTCCTTATCCAAGGTATTGAAGCGGTGGGTGTAAAGTTCCACCAGCGATTCCTCGAACCGGTTGAATTCCTCCCGGTCCTCATCATTCATATCTCCATATTGATCCGCTTCAGTTAAGAAATCAAAAATGCGGTTCAGGGTATAGACGACTTCCAGGGTATCCTCCATCACGTCGGCGATCAGCGCGTCGGACAGTAACACTTTTATGTCACGCAAAAGCTGCGGTAAACGGTTTTGACTTTGGTCAAACCCGTTTCCGTTTTCATAATGCTCCTGGGCGGGTTGGGCCAGTTTCTGTTCTTGAGATAGACCAAAACTTAGGGCCAGCACCGGCAGGATTAAAATTCTTGTAAATGTCTGTTTCATGAATATTTAGGGTAAATTTAGTTGGCGAAATTAGCTGTCTGGACCTTCCCCAGTCAAGCCTTTTCCCGCCTGTTTTTGGAGTATTTTTGTGGTACTGTATCCTTCTAAAAAGGGCAGAATGACCACTTTACCGCCGTTGGCTTCCACTTCCGCCGCTCCGGCGATCTCATCTTTGGTATAATCGCCGCCTTTCACTAACACGTCCGGCAAGAGATCAGCGATTAATTCTTGCGGTGTTTCTTCGCGAAAAACCACCACCGCATCAACACAATCCAGGGCCAGCAGCACCGCACCGCGATCTGCTTCGGGATTGATGGGCCGTCCGGGTCCTTTGAGTTGTTTCACCGATTCATTTGAGTTGAGTCCGATGATTAAAAAATCCCCCAGGTCCCTGGCCGCTCTCAAGTAAGTGGTATGGCCGCGGTGCAGGATATCAAAGCACCCATTGGTAAAAACAACCTTGTTTCCGGCTGTTTTTAATTGGGTGATTTTTTGCTGTGCTTCAGCCCTGGTCCAGATGGCCATATGATTTTTTGAGGGGGCATACAATACAATGCTGCGCTTTACAGAATAACTGCTCCAATTCAAGCAAGCCTTGGAGGATGGGAAAGGATTTGAGTTGACTGGCCGTCAGCACCGAACTGAACTGTCTTTCGAAGCGCTTATAACTATAGCCCAGTTTTAAATTGAGCCAATCCAGCTTCAGGCGCTGGTATGATTCATAGCCCCCCTGCTGAAGACAAGCAGCGGCCGCTAAGGGGTTGAAAATATTACCGGTCAATTCCACATATAAATTTTGACTGACCTGTAATTTCATTCGGGATGGAATGTGAACGGGTGGCCCGCTAAAGGCATTGATCAATTTGAACATGTGCTGGGCAACTAAAATCCGTTTTTCGGGCCAGCCCCCCGGGCGGATCCCACGGTGGCGCCATTGGATTACGGGCCAGGCCGCATCATTCGGCGCAAGCCCCTGCTGAAACAAATCAAGCACGCGAAGGAAATTTGCTTCATTCCCCCCTTTGCCCAACAGCCTGAAACTATCTTTTAGGGCATATTCTTTCCAGTGATGGGATTGATACTGCTGCACTCGCCTGAACCAGCGATCCAATCCGAATTCGACAATCGATTTTTCCTTGGAAAGACGGGCATTGGACCGATGAAGATCACAGCTCAGAGCCGCCCCCTGGGGGCTTAAATGAATCAGCCGGCGGTTCAATTGATCATCCGCTTGATCGGGGATTCCGGTAATATGCAGTATAATGTTCTGGTATTTCGGATCTCCTTCATGGCCATGGTAATACCAATCCCTGGCGCGGACGTGGCATTCTATATTTCCGGTGATGAATTTCCCATCAGCAAATATGACTGCCTGATAAATATCGGGCCCTTCATTATGGTTGATGATACCGGGGTTGATGACCATGATCGGGGAACCATGAATGTCATTGAAAATGGTGCCAGGCTTTACCCTAAGCCAGGTATCTAGAATGGCCTTTTCATATATGGGTGCATCAAAAACTTCCCCACCCTGCAGCGGAATCTGATCGGGATTTCGATATTTTCTTTTAGGCAGCATCGGGCCCCCGGTCTCTTAATGCCACAACTTTTTCTCTCACATCCGCTACAAATTGATTGCGGTCATCATAATGGATATTAACGGTTTCAATCGGTTTGCCAATGCGCAATTCGAGTGTTTGGCGATTGAGGGTGAGGCCTTTCTTTTTGAGGGCATCTCCTGTACCGCATACGGCGACCGGTACCACAGGTGTACCCATATTCAGGGCCAATACAAGCCCTCCCTTTTTAAAGCGTTTTATTTCTCCGTTTAATGAGCGGGTTCCTTCCGGAAATATGATAATTGAGCGCGGATTTTTCGCCATGGATGCTTTCGCTTTTTCCAGGGAATTTAAGGCTTTTGAATGATTTCTTCGATCGACAAAAAAATGCCCCCCGGCCATCATGGCCCAGCCAAAAATGGGAATTCGTTTCAGTTCAATTTTGGCAATCGCCACAAGGTGGTAGGGCAGCCCCCCAAATACCAGGGGTATATCTATGGCTGATTCGTGGTTCGCCGCAAACACGTAATGACCATCGGGGTCTAAATTTTCCAACCCCACAACCCGGTATTGGATACCGCCGACGGCCAGTAAAAGCTTGGCCCAGGCCTGGGCGATCCAGCTTAAAAATTTACCCCGCCATTCGAACAGAGAACCAACTATACCGACTATAGCCAGGACTACGGTCCACAGGACCACATTGAGGATAAACCAGATGGACCGAAAATTAATCGAGGACCTCCGCGCCGACATAAGATTGAAGTGCTTCCGGGATGGAAATGGTACCATCCTCATTTTGATAGGTCTCTAACAAGGCCACCAGTAAGCGCGGGGTGGCCACGCCGCTGCCATTCAGAGTATGGACGAATTCCACTTTTTTATCGGTTGTCTTGCGGTAGCGAATATTGCCCCGCCGCGCCTGGAAATCTTCAAAATTACTGCAGGAGGATACTTCCAGCCATTTTTGTTCCCCCGGGGCCCACAGTTCAAGATCATAACATTTGGCCGCGGCAAAACTCAAATCACCGGTACACAATTCAATCACACGGTATTTTAAACCCAATGATTGCAGAATGGCCTCCGCATGCACCACCAGTTTTTCCAATTCATCATAGGAATTTTCCGGTTTGACAAATTTGACTAATTCGACTTTATTGAATTGATGCAGCCTTAAAAATCCCCGTGTATCTTTGCCGTAGGAACCGGCCTCGCGCCGGAAACAGGCCGAATAGGCGCTATAATTAATCGGCAGCTGGTCTTCGGTCAAAATTTCATTCTGATGGATATTAGTTACAGGCACTTCCGCCGTGGGAATCAGCCAAAGGCCATCCTTTTCAGAAGGATACATATCTTCACCAAATTTGGGAAGATTGCCGGTTGTCAGCGGTGCTTCGGAACGAACCATGAAAGGCGGAAAAATTTCTTTATAACCGTGCTGTTCCGTTTGGACATCCAACATATAATTAATTAATGCCCGTTCCAATTTGGCGCCTTGACCCGTATAAAGCGGAAAACCGGAACCGGAAATTTTCGCCCCCCGTTCAAAATCAAAGAGGCCTAGGGACTCCCCTAATTCGAGGTGCGCTTTAATCTCAAAATCTCTGTCCGGTGTTTCTCCCCATTCCCGCACCAATGGATTATCTTTTTCATCCTTACCTGAGGGAACGGATGCATGGGGTAAATTGGGAAGCTTCAGGAGCAGTTCGTCCAGTCCTGCTTTGGATGCCTGTGTTTTCTCCTCCAGTTCCTTGATCTGCTGTGAAACTTCACGCATGGCCTTTATGGCCTCATCCGCATTCTCCTTGGCCCGCTTGGCCTGGGCGATTGCTTCTGAAGCTTTATTCCGCCGGGCCCGCAACGCATTCGCCTGTCCCAAATCGGCTCTGTATGATTCATCCAATTTGATGATCTCGTCGATAGAATGGTTCTCACCCTTCAAAGCCAATCGCCGGGCTATCTCTGTGGGATTATTGCGGATGATATCAATCGGCAACATTTAATTTTCCTTAAAATATGGGGGTAACAATTTTGGGTCCATCTCTTTTAAATGGGGTAGAATACGATCTTTTGCAGACACCAATTTATCGCCATTCCCCCATTCAATTCCAATTTCAGGGTCATCCCAATGGAGGCCATATTCATCTTCCGGGTGGTACAAATCGGTGCATTTGTATTGGAAAACAGCCGATTCTGATAACACATAGTAACCATGGGCGAATCCCGGTGGAATGTAAAAGCGGGTATGGCTTTCATCATCCAGAATGGCTGACTCATAATGACCAAAGGTAGGCGATCCCCGCCGGATATCTACCGCCACGTCCAAAACTTTTCCCCGGCTCACCCAAACCAACTTCCCCTGGGCATGGTCCAATTGGTAATGCAAACCGCGCAGGACACCCCGGGATGATTTGGCTTGGTTATCCTGAACAAAATTTTTGGGTAATCCATGTTTCTCAAAATCGGATATTTTAAAGAATTCAAAAAAATAGCCCCGTTGATCCTTGTGCACTTTAGGCTGAATTTTAACCACCCCGGGGATGGATGTTTTGCTTACCTTCATGGGGATTGCTTCCGGCCCACATTGTCATAGGTGAAACCCAAGGCATCCAATTGGTGGATGCTTAAAATATTTTTTGTATCGAGTACAATGGGCGTTTTCATTAAGCCTTTTAATTCAACGAGGTCCATCCCGCGGAATTCATTCCATTCGGTCAGAATCATACAGGCATCCACCCCCTTTACCACCTCCTGCCAGGAATCAGAATATTGAATATCGGGGTGATGATTTTTAAAATTTCCCATGGCAATGGGGTCGTAGGCCTGGACCGCGATTCCCGATTCCACCAGTGTGGGTATAATCACTCTGGAAGCGGCCTCGCGCACATCATCTGTTTGGGGCTTAAAGGCCAAGCCCAGGACAGCCACCGTTTTGCCATTCAGTTCACCATTCAGGAGCCGTTCTAATTTGTCCACCATGCGGCCCTTTTGAGATTCATTTGTTTCAATGGCTGCTTCAATCGTGGGTAAAGGGCTGTTGTTTTTGCGGCCTGTGGCCGCCAGGGCGTGGGTATCCTTGGGAAAACAGGAACCGCCAAATCCGGGCCCCGGGTGTAAAAATTTCGGGCTGATGCGGCCATCCAGACCCATAGCCTTTGCCACTTCATGGACGTCGGCCCCAACGGCTTCGCACAAATTGGCAATTTCATTAATATAACTGATCTTCAAGGCCAGGAATGCATTGGCGGCATACTTGATCATTTCGGCCGTTTCAACCGAAGTAGAAACAATGGGTGTTTCATTGATATACAGGGGCCGATATACTTCGCGCATCGCTTCAAGTGCTTTGGGGGTGCGCGTGCCAATGATGATACGGTCCGGATGCATAAAATCCTTCACCGCGGCCCCTTCCCTTAAAAATTCCGGATTCGAAACATAATCAAAATCTGCATTGGGGTTGACCGAACGAATGATATCTTCAATCCGCTTACCAGTGCCGATGGGGACCGTACTTTTTGTACAAATGAGTTTATACCCGGTTAAATTTTCACCGATTGTTTTAGCCACCGCTTCGACGGCCCCCAAGTCCGCCTCACCATTGCTCCCCTGGGGGGTGCCGACAGCAATGAAAATAACATCCGAATCCCGGATCGCCCCGGGAACATCTGAGGAAAAGTGCAGCCGTCCCTTGCTTACATTTTGCGTGACAAGGGACTCCAGTCCTGGTTCATAAATGGGAATTTCACCTGACTTTAATCGATCAATTTTATCCCCGTCAATATCGGTACAGGTCACATGATGACCAAATCCGGAAATACCTGAGCCACTGACCAGACCAACATATCCCGTACCAATAAATGTAATTTGCCTCATTGAAAATTCTTTCTGCAGTTTAATTTAGGATAATCCTCTATTGCGACGGATATACCATTCAATACATAATAGGAGAATCATGATAAATAATAAGATTCTACTCTCACTCAATTTAATGATTTCTGCCTTGAATTCACGACGAACTTTTGGGTTGATTTCATTGAACAGGCTATCCCGTGCGTCCCACATAAAGAAGCGGCTATGGGTTTGATTTGAAATGGTAGTCAGCAGTTTTTTATTTAAATGCACCCGGTTGAGTTCAATCTGGCTTTCCAGCACCTGGAAAGAGCCGCTTTGAATGGGATCCTGCTCAGACTCAAATTGAATTGAATAAGTGTAATCTCCCGGTCCCGGAGCGCGGAATTCGCCCTCCCAGCGCTGCTCTTCAATGTTAAATAAAATATCCCGTGTAATCATATCGGCAGCTTCATGCTTTACGGTAATGATAATATTCTTCGATTCATCGGACGATTGCTTAAAGGGTTGTGTCCCGGTAATCTGGACCATTTCTCCCTGCTGGTATCGATCTTTATTCAGTCTGAAGAAGTTTTCGTGTTCACCGCCGGTCTTTAACAGCCAGGACATGGATTGATCCCAAATGGTTGAAAAGGATCCATCCCGGGATAATTTTTGATCATGAAAATAGAGGGTGTTGATTTCCGGTGACGTCCACATCATGGTGCGGATATTTCCATTTTGATTTCGGATCCACAAAGGCCAACCGGATTCAGTCATGGCTAAGGTGTCGGATGAATTGTCTTTTCCGGTGACTAAAAGTGTTTGAACCAGGGGCGGTAAATCAGCGCCCCCATTCGATTGATCCCCAACAAAATCCCAATAAACCGGGTTGGATTCAATCGTACTATCCACCGTCGCCAATCCTAAAATGGGTGTCATTCCTTTTAAAGAAGCATTGGACTGGTTGGGCCCTGAGATTAACATGAGGGCCGCCTGGTTTGATAATACTTTTTTTCCCAGGATTCGGACAAAATTGGAAGACAGTGGTTTAATCGGATAATTATCAAATATGATTAATTCATATGGTGTTTCCCAAAAGGATTTGATGGCGGGGCGAAATCGCGTTTCCGTTATCCGGGTAAAATGATCCAATTCAATCCGTGGATTGTGTTTTAATACCCGTTTCAAGACAGAAGTATTTTTATTGGGGCTTCCGGTGACAAGGGACACCTTATAACGGTCCTTTAAAACCAACAGGTTAAAGTTTTGACGGTTGTTTTTAATGTTAATTTCATCTTCCACCGATGAAACACGCACTTCATATTTTTGTTTACCAATATCTTTCGGACGAAAGCGAAAATTGACCTCTCTCTTAGATCCTTGTCCCACCAGCCGGATATGTTTAGAGCCCAGCAATTCACGGTTTTTGTAAAGGGAGACACTGAGCCGGTCACTGACATTGCCCACCGATTGGATGGTCACATTGACATTCACACCGTCACTTTTTAACACCACCGTGGGCACATCAATCGTTTGAATCGCTACATCCACCAGTTCACTGCCCTCACCAATACCAACGGTATGAACGGGAAAATCTAATTCTTTAAATGCTTCAATGGGATTTTTACCTTCGGTAATTAAGCCGTCGGAAATGATCACCGCACCGGCAAGGTCATTTTCATTTTTCTTTATTGTTTCTGAAACGATTCCCAAGTTGGTGGTAACACCATTTCCGTCAAGGTTAGGCGATTTCACCTTTTGGATTTCGTCAGCATATTGAAATAGATGATAAGAAATATTTTTTTCTGCCAAGCGGTCCACGAAGGACTGCATGCCCGATTGAATCGCATTTAAAGAAGGGGTCTGGTGGTATTTAATACTGGCAGAATTATCAATAAAAACGGCCCAATCCAGCTTTTTTTCTTTTTCACCGGACAGATTAAGAATCGGGTTAAACAGCATGAGTCCCAGTGTAATAAAAATAAGGATGCGGCAACCTAATAATAATTGATACCACCTTTCATCGGAAAGAATTCGATATAAATAAAAAAACAATCCACAGCCCGCTACAAGGGTTAACCACAGGATTAAATCTGCTTCATGGAGGAATGAGAAGTTCATTTCCTAAGCGAGTTTCATATTAGGCAGGATGGGGAAATCAATGGGGCTCTCATATCCTTTTGAAAGATATAATTCACCCAAATAGGCGATCATGGCCGCATTATCGGTACAGAGGGCCAACTCAGGGAAGATGACTTTTTCTTCAGCCAGCATTGATTCGACACTGTTACGTAATGATTTATTGGCCGCCACACCACCGGCAATGACGCACGTGTTACAATTCGTCTGATCCATTGCCCATTTTAATTTGGTAATTAACACATCAATAATGGCTTTTTGATAACTGGCAGCAACATTATTCATTTGTTCATTTTTATGGCTATCCATATGGTATAGAAGGGATGTTTTTAATCCGCTGAAACTGAATTCAAGGTTATTTTTTTGCATCAGGGCCCGGGGAAATTTGACCGCCTGGGGATTCCCACCCGCAGCTGATTTTTCGATTTCTGGTCCGCCGGGGAATCCTAATCCTAAAATGCGGGCCCCTTTATCAAAAGCCTCCCCGGCCGCGTCATCCCGGCTTTCCCCCATCAAGGCATAATCATTCACATCTTTAACGTGCCACAATTGGGTATGTCCGCCGGACACGAGGAGACAAATAAAAGGAAATTTCAACGCAGGGTCCGCAAGAAAGTTCGCGAAGATATGGGCTTCAAGGTGATTGACGCCAATCATGGGGAGTCCAAGCCCCAGCGCTAACCCTTTTGCGAAAGATACCCCTGTTATGAGAGTCCCTGCTAATCCGGGCCCTTGGGTGACGGCAATGCCTTCTAATTCTTTTTTGGAAATCCCCCCCTCCTTCAGGGTATCTGAAACCATCTCATTCAGCAGTTTTTCATGTTCCCGGGATGCAATTTCCGGAACCACACCACCATACTTTCGGTGGATGGTTTGGGTACTTATTTGACTCGATACGATTGTCCCATCCCGGCAGACCGCGGCGGCGGTTTCATCGCAGGATGTTTCAATCCCCAGAACGATCAACCGACCCTCTTGGTCACCACCAGTTCAATACTTTGGGGAGATAGGTCCATCCAATCAATCACATCGGTGGGTGTTTGGACTTTTAAATTATAAAATTGCTGCTGGGAATTCCACTGGCGAAAATCAACCGTGATTGAAATATCATCCGCTTTTAAATTGGCAATAAAGTCTGTTCCGCCCACGACCGTGAGGGCCACTGTTTGGGGACTTACAAATGCCTGAAAGTCGTCCCGCTCATTCAATATTTTTACGGGAATTTCACTGATAATCCGTTCGCTGATGGATTGCACACTTTGCGTATAAGATACGGATTTAGGTGTGTATTCAACCAGTTGTCCACGAGCAGCTTTTAAAGAAAGTCTAACAGAAATATCATTCGTCGCATTTAATACCGTATCGGCTTCTGTGAAGACTTCTATTACATTTTCAACAATATTCCAGGAACCGGCAATTTTAACGGATTCGGGTGAAATCAAAGGTGGACCCACCAAAGTATAACCGGGGGCTGGTTGAATCATTATATCCGGGCGAACCGAAACAACTTTTTCTTTATACTCGTCCAGGCTGATGTGAACCGAACTGGGATAAATTACTTCAACATAACTCACATCAAAGGTAGAAGGAATCACAACTTTTTGCGGATACCGTTCAAAATAATCATTCAGGTTGAAATCATATTCTTCTGATATGCGTTCTAAATCCAGAACCAGTTTAAAATCAGGAATAAATTTCTTTAGAATGACCGTTTTGAATAGTGAACGGCCCCTGCCCCGCAGGCGGACTTTTGCGGAGGAAGGCACTTCTTTTTTCAGGGCGTGGCCGGCGGGTAAGTTGCGCGCTTCTATCGGCACATCCACCGCCATGGTATATTCATTCTCACTGACAACAAACAACCATAGCAGTACGGCCAGGCTGATAGCACCGAGGCGGATTCCCAGCTTCTGCCAGGAGAGGAAGGACTTTAGGCTGTCTGGGTTGAATACCTTCCCCATGATCGGTTGGGCGGCTTAGAGGCGGGGATTATTCGTCCGCCGCCTCAGTGTCGCCTTCAGTTTTTTCTGTTGCGTCAGTCGGGATTTCAATCTTTTCGCCGGCGGGGGCATCCTGACTTTCCAGGTATTCCTGGACATCGTCTTTCTTATACGGCTTATCAGCGCTCAGTTCTTCCACATACAGGACAACCTTTTTATCATCCGGTTTCACTTCCATCACAACACCGCTCATTTTTTGACCGGTTTTGTATTTCGAAGAGAGTGCTTTGCGCTGCCGCTTGGTTTGGCGACCGAAAGGAATAATACCTTCCACATCCTGTTCCAGCATTAAAATAATGCCCTTATCCAGAACGCGGACGACTTCCCCTTCAAATTCCTTACCCGTTTCAAATTGTTTGACCAATTCAGGCCATGGATCATCTTCCACTTGTTTAAGGCCCAGGGCGATGCGCCTGCTTTCGCGGGAAACTTCCAACACGCGTACTTCGACCTGTTGCCCTTTTTCAATGATTTCCTTCGGGTGGCGGACCACTTTCGTCCAGGATAAATCGGAAACATGAATCAAGCCGTCAATTCCTTCTTCCAATTCGACGAAGGCGCCGAACTGGGTCAAGTTGATGACCTTACCTTTCACGACCGTTCCAACCATATATTTTTCTTCAATCTGGTCCCATGGATCGGCCTGGAGCTGTTTGGCGCCCAAGCTGATTTTCCGCTCTTCGATATCGATGGCTAACACAACCGCTTCAACTTCATCGCCCAGGGAAAACATTTCTGAGGGGTTTTTCACGTGGCGCGTCCAGGACATTTCGGATACATGAACCAATCCTTCTACTCCCGGTTCAATTTCAACAAATGCGCCATAATTGGTCATGCTGACAATTTTACCGTTAATCTTGGTTCCTTCGGGATAGCGCTCTTCAACATTCTCCCAAGGATGGGGCGTCAGTTGTTTCAGGCCCAGGGAAACGCGTTTTTTATCTTTGTCAAAATCGATGATTTTAACTGAAAGAGTGTCGTCCATATCGATTAATTCAGAGGGATGATTGACGCGGCCCCAGCTTAAATCAGTGATGTGCAGCAATCCGTCAATACCGCCCAGGTCAATGAATACACCGAAATCGGTAATATTTTTGACGCGGCCTTCCATGACGCTGCCCACTTCCAGTTTCTTGAACAATTCATCCCGTTGTTCAGCCAGGCTTTCTTCCAGGATTGCTTTGTGGGATACAACAACATTTTTGCGGAATTCATTAAACTTAACCACCCGCAGATCCATGTCTGTATCGATATATTTATCAAAATCCTTCACTGGACGGACGTCAATTTGGGAGCCGGGCAGGAAGGCTTGTACACCATCTAAGTCCACAACCATACCACCTTTAATGCGGCGGACAATCCGGCCACTGATGATTTCACCTGTTTCATGGATATCCCGCAGTTGAGTCCAGCGGCGCAGAAAATCTGCTTTTTCTTTTGATAGGACCGTTTTGCCGCTTTCATCTTCCATACGTTCGAGATACACATCCAGTTTCTCGCCCACATCGGGCAGGGCATCTTCGGGGAATTCATCCCGGTGGATGATACCTTCAGATTTAAATCCAATATCAATCAGGATTTCTTTTTCATTCATCCCAATGACGCGGCCGGTGACAATTTCACGTTCGCTAATATCAGAAAAAGTCGATAAATAGCGGTCTTGTTCTTCCTGGGGGATTTCTTCCGTGACTTCTGTATCCATCAGTTCATCGATGGATACCTGTTTCACATCATTAAACAGGTCCGAGGCCAGGTAATTCAATTCTGTTTTTGCCATTTCGGCAGGCGCCACCACGCCAGGAGCTTCAACTCCGTTAGAAGTCGTAGGCGCCTCTTCTACACCCTCAGCGCTGACCGCTAATTCCGGGGAATCATTGGTCTGTTCAACGACAGGTTCTTGTACTGTTTCACTCATGTTGGTTTAGTTTCCTATTGTTAATGTTTTAACTCTGTTGACGATAAAGTCAACCTGCTCATCAATGGTCATTTCAGATGTGTTCACTTCGATTGCATCATCCGCTTTCCGTAAGGGAGAATGGCTTCGTCCGGAATCAAAAGCATCCCGCCGGCGAATCTCTTCTACCAACTCATCAATGGATTTTTCTTCTCCGATTGCGGTGAGATCCATTTGGCGTCTTTTGGCCCTGACGAAATCATCTGCAACCAGGAAAAACTTGAACTCCGCATCGGGAAACACAATTGTTCCGATGTCGCGCCCTTCCATGACACAATTCTGACCTTTCGCGATTTGCCGTTGAATGCGTACCAAGGCTTCTCTGACTTGAGGCAAGGCACTGACGGCACTCACATTGGAAGTTACTTCAGCCTTGCGGATTTCGGTGGTAACATTTTCCCCGTTTAAGCGGACAACCAATTGGCCACCCTTTTGGTCAAGTTGAATCTCAACCCCGTCGAGTAAATGGCCCAAAGCCGGTTCGTCATCCATGGCAATTTGATTCTGCAAAACGGACAATGTCACACAACGGTACATCGCTCCCGTATCCAAATAAGTGAAGCTCAATTTCTGGGCCACTAATTTAGCCGTAGTACTTTTTCCTGTTGCAGCCGGTCCGTCTATCGCGACAATCATCTTTTTTCCACTCTCAATGAGCCAAGAAATTTACAGCTTTCTTAATAGATTACCAATAAATTAGACGGATAGAAAAAGAGAATAAAATTTAAGCATTAAGCTTTTTCAGGGCCTGCATTTCACGGGAATTTAAATCCCGCCAAGTGCCCAATGGAACAGTACCCAATTCAATCGGCCCAAACTGGATCCGTTCTAAACTGAATAGTTTGCGTTTCATGCGGTACATCAATCGCCGTACTTCCCGTTTTTTCCCTTGGTAGAGCCGCAGCAGAACAGTAGTACGGCCTTTGACCTGCTGTTGTTCAACCACTTCAGCGCGGCCCCATTCTTTTTGACCAATATACACTTTGGTGGCCATGCGTTTGATTTCCCAGCTGCGAAATGTTTTATCAATTTCCACTTTATAAATGCGCGGAATCCTGTTTTTGGGGTGCATCAGGCGGTTGGCCAACTCACCATCATTGGTGAGTAAAAGAAGGCCGGTGGTATCTTTATCTAAACGGCCCACAGGAAACAAGCGTTCTTCAGTCTGGATTAAGTGCATCACTGTTTTACGCTTAAGGGGATCTTTTACGGTAGTGATATATCCTTCGGGCTTATTGAGCAAAATGACGCACGTATTCGATTCAGGCTTAACCCGTTTATTATCATAACGCACTTCATCAGCTTCCTGCACATGATAGGCTGGATTCACTTCAACAACGCCATTCACGGTGACCGTAGCCGCCTTGATAAGATCATCCGCTTCCCGCCGGGAAGCAATCCCGGCTTGGGCCAAATACTTATTTAAACGCATCGATTTGTTCGGTTAAGGCGGGCTGGTCTTCCAATAATTCAGCCACTTCTTTGAGTTTGGGCAACTCAGCCAGGCGGCTCAAACCGAAGGCTTGGAGGAACTCATCGGTGGTGGAATACATTAATGGCCGTCCGGGACCTTCATCCCTGCCCTTAATTTTGATCAGTGATTTTTTCAGAAGTGTTTTAAGCACACCGGCACAATCCACCCCGCGGATGGCTTCCACATCGGAGCGGCTGATGGGCTGTTTATAGGCCACGATCGCCAGGGATTCCAAGGCCGCTTGGGAAAGGTGGAGTTGCCCCGCTTTGTTTAATAATCGACGGACGTAGAGGTCATACTCTGGACGTGTTCTGAGCTGGTACCCCCCGGCCACGTGTTGAATTTCAAATGCATTCCCCCGGTCTAAATAACGCTGGGACAATTGTTTCGAAACAGCTGCCAAATCGGGCGGATCATTTTCAAAAATCAGATTGACTTTTTTCTGCGTCAGGGGCTCTGGAGTGGCAAACAGCAAGGCCTCAATAATGAGATCAATATTATCCATAATTATCTGTTAATTCTTTTCGAGTCGATGGATTTCCATATCATCAAATAATTCATTTTGGAACGCCACGACTTCAAACAATCGCATCAGATCGAGGATAGCTAAAAATGTGACAATGACTTCAAGTTTATCCTCGCATTTTGACAACAAATGCTTGAATGTCAGCACACCGTCTCCATCAAAGGATTTTAAAATATAATGCTTTTTATCATCCAGACTGACGGGCTCTCGGTGCAGTTCATAGGACGTAATGACGGGCATCCTGTCCATGGCTTCTTTAAAATATTGGGCTAAATCGAACAGGTTTACTTTTCTTAAATAAACGCCTGCGTCATCGATGCCTTCCACCTTTTGCACCACTGTCCGCTCATGGCGATAGCTTTGTTCGTGCCTGTGCATGGATAATTCTGCGGTCACATCTTTAAACCGCTGATATTCCAACAACTGTTGGACTAACTCTGTCCGTGGATCAATCGGTTCACCCTCTTCATCCAATTCCGGACGGGGCAGCAGCATTTTGGATTTAATGCGCATTAGGGTGGCGGCCATCAGGATGAATTCACCTGCCACAGACAGTTTCATGGCTTTCACATCTTCAATAATCTGCAAATATTCGGCCGTGATCTGAGCGATGGGGATGTCATAGATGTCAATTTCATCCCGCCGGATGAAATACAGCAATAGATCCAAGGGCCCTTCAAACTGGTCCAGTTGCACTTTATACACGGGCATCTCCGTAATGCAATCCCATGGCTTCCCGGGCCTTTATGAGATAGGTCTCGGCAACAGCGCCGGCCTTCTCCGCTCCTTCTTTTAATTTTTGCAGGACATAATCCTTATGATTTGTGAGGTAATCCCGCTTTTCCCGGTAGGGTTCAAATTGGGTCCAAAAGGATTCGAATAGTTCTTTTTTTACATCGCCATAACGGAGACCAGGCGCTGCATAACGGTCCGCCAAATTTTTTTGTCCTTCTTCATCCAGGAAAAGACTGTACAGTTGGAACAAGGCTCCGTTGGCATCTTTGGGTTCATCAATTCCCGTGGAATCAGTTACAATAGACATAAACTGTTTTCGGATCGCTTTTTCGGAACCAAAAATTGGAATCGTATTGCCATAGGATTTACTCATTTTCTGGCCGTCAATCCCGGGAACTAATTGGGTTGTTTTTTCAATGTCCGCTTCAGGGACAACAAATACATTCCCGAAAATTTGATTAAAACGAATGGCCATATCGCGGGTCATTTCAAGGTGTTGTTTCTGATCCTTGCCCACCGGCACAATTTCACCGCCGAATAATAGGATATCGGAAGCCATGAGAATGGGGTAGGAATACAGCCCCACATTGGCCGTAATTCCTTTAGCCAGTTTATCTTTATAAGAGGTGGCCCGGTCCAATAAGCCCACATTGACAATATTGGAAATGAGCCAGGTGGATTCACAGACCTGGGGCACATCACTCTGGACCCAGAATGTGGATCGATCCGGATCTAATCCCAGAGCCATAAAATCTATGGCTGCATTCAGGGTATTGGTTGCCAAGCGGTCTTTATCCTGGATTGTAGTTAAGGCATGATAATTCACAATAAAACAGAACAGGTCGTTTTCTTCCTGGTATTGAATCATGCGGGACATCATGCCAAAATAATTCCCAAGGTGCAGATCTCCTGATGGCTGGATGCCGCTTAATACACGTTTCATTTAAAAAGACTCCAAAAATAAATAGGGGCGCCAGGCGGTTTGTTGTTCGCGAATAAATTGCTGGAAATAGTGAATTTTATTGGGCTTTCTGGGCCACCGTTTCAGGGGCATTTTTGCTTCTTCCGGCGTCCGGTTACCCTTTTTGCGGTTGCAGGGCTGACAGGCTGTGACCAAATTATCCCAAGAGTCCATCCCGCCCCGGTTTTTCGGTAATACATGATCCAAGGTCAGGGGCCCTTTTTTGACGGAGCAGTATTGGCATTGATGTTTATCCCGAATCATCAGGTTTTTTCGGCTCAGGACCACATCCATTCTGTTGTGATGCACAAAATCTTTTAGTTTAACGATACTTGGCAAGGACAGGGTCACCGAGGGCGAGTGAACCGCTTCTTTATATGATTCTAAAATATCCACCTTTTCGTTATAAAACAGGCAAATGGCCCGCTTGGCGGTGCAAATATCCATGGGCGCATAATTGGTATTCAGCACCAGAACGGAACGATTGAGAATAGATCCATTTGAAGATGGTGAAATCATAGCCCGGAATTTACGCTTTTGTTTCTTCAGACAGAATGTATAAGTGGGGCAAATAAAGAAAAAATTGTTTTTTGAATTGAAGTTTCTTTGAAATGCCAGAATTCATGTAAATTGGCAGTGATTTTTGAAACATTTTTACGGCAGGGAAGCCCGTTTTAATCGGGCACAGTACCCGCTACTGTGATCGCTGAGACCCCTTTCATTCCATCCATAGGGAGAAGGATTAGGGCCGTTGATGAAGCGTAAGTCAGGAGACCTGGGCAAAAATGTATATCCACTGACTTTCGGGAAAAAAGGTCATGATTCGAGCACTTGATTTCACACTCAGTTCCTACATCGTAGACATTTTCTCGCCCCTGCCAGCGGGAAATCATGTCTAAAATTCTTCCGCTCACATTTCTGATAACTTTATCCTGGGGTGCAACGCCCCAAGTAAAAGGGTTTGTCCGAAATGGTGATATCCCTGTGGCCAATGCAATCATCGTCCACCACCTGACCGGTTCCTGGTCCGTCACTGATGAATATGGATTCTTTTCTTCGACCGGCTCAACAGGGGACAGTATAACTGTTTACCATTATGGATTTAAAGAGCGACAAATCGTTATCCCTCCACAAGCAGATTTTAGCATCCAACTGAATTTAAAACCGCTGGAGATGGCACCCATTGATGTTACCGGACATCGCCCGATCCAAACCAATCATTTCCCCGTTAAAGCAGGACGAAACCTTTCGTCCGCCATGTCATCCATACCATCACTCACGCTGCGGACCTACGGAGGCATTGGCGGATTGGGGACCATTTCCATTGATGGGGGACTCACCTCCCACACCAAAATATTGTGGAATGGGATTGACCTCACCAGCCCTCAGAATGGGGAAACGGATATTTCGCAAATGCCCTTTTTCCTGTTTGACCAAATTTCCATTTCACGGACGCCCGCCCTGACTTATGGCTCTGGCAGTATTGATGGATCCATCGCCATCAGCAGTCCGAATTCTTCCCGGATTGATGTTACGTCTGGTAGTTTTGGACTGCGATCCCTGGCGGGACAAATTGAAATCCCCCTTAAGAAATGGAATACACAGGTGGGCTTCGGCAGACTAAAATCAGGCGGGGATTTCCCTTATAATCACCAGGGTGTGTCCGGGGAAATAAAAAATAATCGTTTTAACCAAACTTTTTATTCATTGAGTACCGATCATACCCTATCTCAACATTGGTATGTGTCGCTTCAATCCCTTCTAAGTCAACAAGATCGGGGCATCCCCGGCTTAGTTTTTTCCCCCTCTCCGGAGGCCCACCGGGATGATGAGATGCGACTATTCAATCTCAAGTCCTTTTGGCAAATTCCCAACCATTTACTTTCCGTGTCAATCACCACCCGCAGTAGTGATGAACACTATATCAATCCCCAATATGCCGTTGATAGTCAGCATGATTTGACCGCATCTCATATTGAACTGGGATGGAAGACTGCTCCGGTTGAATCAATCGAATTGGATCAAAAGTTATCCCTAAAAAAAGAAACAATTTCCAGTTCGGATACGGATGATCACAACAGAATGGTACAGTCTTATGCCAATACAATGCGGTCGTCCATTTTCAAAAATTTATCGAATGAAAGCGGGCTTCGTTTCGACCGGGAAAGCAATAAGTTCAGTAGCTGGACCTGGCAATCCGGGTTTCAATATCAAATGAAAGGAGGATCTGTTTCGCTTATGGGCGGCAATGGATTTCGTTACCCTACCTTTAATGATTTGTACTGGCAGCCCGGCGGGAATCCATCCCTTTTACCGGAAACGACAAACTGGGTCCGTATTCATTGGGACGCCGGAATAAAAGATCATCGTGTATCCATCCGCGCCAGTTCTAAACACAGCAAAAATTTGATCCAATGGGTACCGGGAGACAATTTCTGGCAGCCCCAGAATATTGCCAAAACCCGCCGAAATACATTGACAATCACTATGGATGGAGAATTGTTCAAACCCATACGCTATTCCACTCATTTCAGTTATAACAATTCGAAAGATTTGAATGAAAATAAACCGCTGCGCTATGCACCTGATATTTTAGGCGCATTCAGTCTGGAGTCTGAATCTCTCCCTGTGAATGGCTGGATTCAAAGTCAGTATGTTGGGAAAAGAATTACCATGTACAGCTGGCCGAAGGATGTCACAATGGCCCCCTATTTCATCCTTTCCGGTGGGTTTAATTGGTCTCCGACTCTACGCATCACGATTCTTTTTTCAATCGAAAATATGCTTAACAAAAACTATATGACAGTGAACGGTTACCCCGAACCAGGGCGCAGCTTTTCACTTTCACTTCAATACAAACCCCAAATTAAATAGGATAAAACAATGAAACGCTTATTCAAACTCGCCTTCTTCATTCCGGTGATGATTTTCATCGGCTGTGAGAACCTCTTTAACAATGATTCCGATCCACTCATGGAAATGAATGTTTTCGTTCTGTGCGAAGGAAATTTCGGCCAATCAAACGCCAGCTTGTGGATGTTCAATCCTGAAAAATCGGAAGTTTCCGGGCCCATTTATCAAAACCAGACCGGTCAACCCCTGGGAGACATCGGCCAATCCATGACCGTTGTAGAGGACCGCCTGTTCGTGGTGAATAATAACAGCCATTCCATCGAAGAATTTGCCTTGGGGAGCGAGGCTGTAGCCCACGTCAAAAAAATTGATCTGGCCGGGGCCAGCCCCCGCCACATGGCCGTGCACCGAGGGAAAGCGTATATCACCGCCTGGAATGTAAACGGTATCCTGGTGATGAACATGAACACCTATGGAATTGAAGATACAATTGGAGTGAACGGTCTACCGGAAATGATCCTGGTCCATGATAATTACCTGTACACCAGCATAACCATGAAGAGCGACTGGAGCTCAGATAACCGCGTATTAAAAATCTATTATGACGGCACCCTGTCTAAATCCTATGAAGTGGCCAAAGGGCCCGGTGAAATGGTCATTGATAATGATAAACTTTACGTATCCAGCACGTACTACGGACCCGATTGGAGTAAAAATGTGGGAAATTCCGTCATAGACCTGAAGACCGATAAGGTGGAAAAAAAGGATATTGGCCAATCCAATGATTATGGCAGTGACCTGGTCGCATTTAACCATACGGTTTACCGCGCTTACCAGGGTGGAATTGCCCCCCTTAATCCTGATTTAACCGCCGATACTAAAAGGATCATCGGGAAAACCGGCGGCACGTACGCCGCCGCCGCCTTTGGCGAATATATTTTTTTAGCAGATACGGATTACCAGGCCCCGGACAATGTTTACGTCTATGACAGTAGGGGAACCCTGGTGCACCAGTACCAGGTGGGCGCTATTCCCGGTTCCTTCGCGGTCTTTGAAAAAGAAGTGGATTAATTCTTAAAAGTCCAGGTAACGCCAAATTGCATCATGCGCCCCAATTGTGGATATACATGGTTGGGGCGCGCCCATATTAATTCATTATCCGGTGATGATCCTCCAATGCTTGAAACGGCATTTAAAATATTATTCACTTTATAGGTAATTAACACACCGGAGATATTCGCCACTGCTTCAAAATGGAGCAGCCAACGGTTCGGTAATTCCCAGTACGAATTTGAATTCCTGAATGGTATTTGCCTGATTGGGTCAAACCCATAGGACTTCAATCTGCCGGATGTACCATTGCCCCATAAGTGGGCATTGATTTTCATAAATTTTTTGAATAGGGTTATTTTCCCCCGTATTCCCATTGTGGTTGCTGTGCCATAACCACCCCCATAAATTGAAGTGTCTAATTGTGTGATGACGTGGTTGTAAACAGACCAACCTTTCCCGAAATCAAACTGTATTTCACCCCCAAGAGACATGATTTTTGAATCGTATTTTAGTATTTCATCTTTTTCTTTTTGGACCAGTGCAGTAAATGCAATGCCACTTAAACCACCATTTGAAAATCCGCTTTTTAACATGAATCGTGTCCAATATTCAAAATTTGATTTGTCTTCAGGATTATCCATGTCCGGATGGATCGGGTTTGGCATTCCTGAGGTTGAAAAATGAATAAACCCACGGCTAAACTGTTTTTGATAATGAATGTCCCAAACCAGGTAGCGCTTATCGTTAGAATTTAAAAGAGGTACCCCAGCTCGGATATTAAAACCAGCGAATTCCTTTTGTGCGTAAAAAGTCGTCCAACTTAACGAGCGGTTCAACGTATCGGCATTGATCTGCTGTGCGTGGCGGCTTAAACCAATTCCTAAACCGGTGGGTGACTGAAATAAAAGATCAATGCGGTTCCGATTGATATCCCGATAGTTGGAATCAATCATGGATGAATGGTGAACCAGGCGATGCTGAAAAAATTGTCCCACATAAGTGTCCAGAATCCAATTGCCCAGAGGACGTTGATAGCGGAGGCCGGCGCTGAAAATATTTTCATTTTCCAAACCGTTTGTGGTGGAGTCGGGCAATCCACTGCGGGTGACAAAACGTCCGGCTGATGCTTCTAATCTCTCTTCGCCCTTTTCAGCAGCATAGTCTACCCGATAAGAATGGTGGATCGGGGATGAACCGCCGCTCGGATGAAGATAATGTCCTGTATTCCCCCCGTGGGTGCGCTTAAACCCGCGGATCCCTAAGCGTTTATTTGGTTCTTCAAAATCGGCCCCAACTTCCAACTGGTTATACAGATAATCACCACTATAATAATCAAAAAAGCTTTCAATGTTGTTCGAATCGGGCAATTCGTGGAATGCTGGTAACTTTCCTGTTTTTGCCACTTGAAATTGGTTGGAAGTATGCGTGCCGTATCGCTGGGGATAGTTTGAGTAAGTTCCGTCAAACAGCAGCATACCGGAGGTCCAGGAACGGTTCCAGAACAAGGCGCCTTCGGTGATGATGATGCCATTCTGCCCGGCCCAATCAAATGGAATTGAATAAGTGCTTTGTGCACACAAGCCTGCAAACAGGCTCATATAAACAATATATCTGCCCAACATTTATTTTAAATATTTTACCACGCGTGGCACAGCCACCACAAAGACAACCGCATTAGATACCTCATGCAGAACAGTAAAGCCCAGGCCTTTTACCACGGCGGCCATCACGCCCGTAAATCCCAACCCGGCTGATATTGGGTAGGATATTAATGTGAATACATCATAAATAAAGGTGAGTGTAAATCCCAAAACGCTTAATCCCACCAATGATATGGCATTGAATTCCTTTTTAAAAAATGCCGGGCGGACCACTCCGCCCACTGCACCGGTAATGGACATGCCAATAATTTGCATAATAAATAATGGCGGGAAGCTCAGGCCCGATCCCATGGGATTCAACCCGGAATAAATGAAAATAGCCGTACCCCCAACTAAGGCACCCAAGCCTTTTCCAAGCGTTAAACCGGATAAAAATACAATTACCGTAATGAGTTCTACATTGGGAACCAGCATCAGAGAAAATCCCATTCCCACGGCCAGGGCGCAAAAAATAGCCGCCCGGACCAGATTATTGAGTGCCATTCTCCCCCTTGTACAATGGAATGCGGAAATAATTATGACGGTTGGTGAAATCCCCCGCCTCCTGGTCCTTATTCAGAGCCATATCCATGATATTCATTTGAGCATCCATCACATCGATGAGGTGGACCAGCAGGGCCTCCTTGAAGGCGGGCTTTTTAGGACTCTGCCATTCATATTTCCCCTGGTGAGCCAGGATAATGTGCTCCACTTTTAACAAGAGGTTTTTAGGAAATTTTTTAATCTCCCGGGCGGCGGCCCGGGCCATATCCCGGCCAATGACGATATGCCCGATCAAGTTACCATGCTCCGTAAAGGAAGCGTCATAATCCGATTCTATTTCATGGAGTTTACCAATATCATGTAACAGCACTCCCGCCAGGACTAAATCCGTATCCAGTTGATAATGGGGTCCTAACTGTTTCGCCATTCGTGCCATGGACAAGATATGTTCCAAAAACCCGGAGCGGTAATTATGATGCATGGATACGGAAGCAGGATGGGTGAACAGTTTTTCCTTATTTTCTGAATAGATATTATGACACAGTTTTTTCAGGTACGGATTTTTCATCTTCCGTATCAGGGATATAAGTTCCTTCCACATGACCTTCGGGTCAGCTTCAGCCGTCGGCATCACCAGGGCGGGATCAAAGCCGTAGCGGGCATAATTCTGCACAGTGGCCTTGTTAATGCGCTTGACCGTCAATTGGGGGCGTTCCAAAAACAGGTCCACTTCACCCTTGATGGCCACCGCATCCCCGCTGGCAAATTTCTCATTGAAATCGGCCACTTTATCCCACACCTTGCCTTGTACCTGTCCGGTGCGGTCTCTCAGGATAAGATCCAGATAAAGATCGCCGGCGCGGGTATGACGCAGGTGTTTTTCGACACAGAGGTAAAACCCCTGAATTGTATCACCCTCCTTGAATTTTGAAATGGTAACTATGGGCTTCATTGGTTCTAAATTTCAGGCTTAAACTTACGAAAATATCAGTAAAGAACACCCATGTCCATCACAATTGAAAAAGTGAGTTATAACAAACCAAAGGATGCCCGCATCCTGGAAGCGGTCCTGACTGAATGGTTTAGAAATCCCAAGGAACTGAATCTGACGGATCCCAGGATGGCCTACCCCTTCAATTTTAAAAAATGGGTCTCCATGACCTATGCCGACCATGATATTGCCAGTTTTGCCCTCAAGGAAAATGACTGGATCGTAGGAATTGGCAACATGATGTTTTTTACCGAATCAAAGCGGGCCCATGCTTTGCATATTTTTGTTGATACGGAATACCGCAGCCAAGGATTAGGTAAAAAGATCATGGACCATCTTGAATCACTGGCCCGAAAAGAAAAAATGGAAACTATGACCCTGCGGGTGATGCCAAAAAATGAACCGGCGAAAAAATTATATGAAAAATTGGGGTATGAAGAAACAGGTACTTCCAAATGGGGCAGCCTGATGCTGGAAAAAAAATTAGTCTGATTTTTCTTTTTCGTTCATCAAATCCGGGACAGGGCAATTATCACATTTGGGATCTACTTCCGGTTTATTAAACTGCCGCAGAAAAATATGCATTACATATACCACAGCCACTAAACCGACCATGATCGCGATAATAGTTTGCCAGTCCATTAACTAAATCCCAGCAATAATCCACCTTGGTAAACCACCAAGGCGCCCACGTAGGCCAAGGCTGTCATATAAGCCACCATAAATAAAGGCCACTTCCATGAATTGGTTTCTTGGCGCACAATGGCAAAGGTGGCCATACACTGGGCCGCAAATACATAAAATACCATTAAGGCTAATGCAATCAATGGGGTATAAGCCGGCCGGCCTGTGTCTTCATTGATATCATTGCGCATGGCCTCCCGAAGGTTGACCGTTTCATCCCCGGCATCCTCTACATTATAAATGGTTGCCATGGTGGACACCATCACTTCCCGGGCGGCAAAGGAGGTCAGCAGCCCAATTCCGATCTTCCAGTCAAAACCCAGGGGACGGATCACCGGTTCCATGGCATGGCCGATCTTCCCGGCAAAACTATGATGGATCGGGTTCACGTCAGCGGCAGACTGATCCACTTTCGGGAAGGAGGCCAAGAACCATAATACAATGGAAATGGCCATGATGATCTTCCCTGCATTCACCAAAAATAACTTCCCACGGATGAACACATGGCGAATCACAGAGCGTGTAATCGGAACTCTGTACGGCGGCAATTCCATCACAAAGGAAGATGACGCTTTTTCTTTAATAAACTTGCTGAAAAGTTTTGCCAGGACGAGTGCCGTGACCGTGCCCAAGAAATACATGATTACCAGTGTCAGGCCCTGGAGATGGAAAAAACCACCGATGGTTATGGGTGGAATAAAGGCCCCGATCAACAGGGTGTAAACCGGCAGGCGGGCGCTGCAGCTCATGAGCGGTAAAACCAGAATCGTCACCAGGCGTTCTTTCCAACTATCGATTGTCCGGGTGGACATGATCCCCGGGATGGCACAGGCATAACCACTCATGAGGGGTAATATGGATTTGCCGTGAAGGCCCATTTTCGTCATGCCCTTATCGAGCATAAAGGCCACCCGGGCCATGTAGCCCGTGTCTTCAAGGATGGTCAGGAAAAAACTCAATATCAGAATCTGGGGCAGGAATATGACAATAGCTCCCACTCCGCCAATAATGCCTTCCACCAAAATGTCACGCAGCATTCCGGATGACATATGGGATAAAACAAATGCAGAAAATTGGTCCATCCCTGCTTGGATCCAATCCATAGGTATGGTGGCCCAAGTAAATATAGACTGGAAAATAAAATATAAAATTGTGACAAAAATGGCCGGACCCATCCAGCGATGGGTGAGGATGCGGTCCCACTTTTCACTGCGGGATGTCTTTCGGATCAGGGGCTTTATTTTTGGCTGAATCGAACTGACAATATGATCGATCCACTTGTATCGCAGGTTTGCCTCAAGTGTATGGGCATTATACCCTAATGCTGAAATTGAGCTGTGAATGGATTCAATTTGGGACGTATTTCCATTAAGGGAAACATTTCGGGATACCAACCTTAAGGCATGTGCCGCTGCAAATTTTGGCGATGCGAATTGATGATCTATCAGAGGTTTCAGCCGAACCTCAAGGGACGGGTCCATCCATGTGGATGGATGGTTCGCCCGGTCTTCAGCAGCGATTGTTGATTCAATCGCTGCCTTTAGGGCATCCAAGCCCTGATTCAATTTTGCCGATATGGGTACCACGGCCGCAACGCCTAATTTTTTTTGCAATCCTTTGTTATCAACATGGCTGGCATCTGCCAGGCGGTCAATCATATTTAAGGCCACCACGACGGGAATATCCAAGTCAAGGAGCTGGGTGGTGAGAAACAAGTTTCTCGATAAATTAGATGCATCCACGACAGAAACAATGATCGCCGGCGGGTCATCTCCCTTGGCCCAGTTCAGGACCTGATCAGAAACAATTTGTTCATCGAATGATTCTGCCGAAAGACTATAGGTCCCGGGGAGGTCTAAGATATGATATGTATTTTGATTGCCGTGAACCGTACCAATCTTTTTTTCAACGGTGACGCCGGGATAATTGGATACTTTTTGGTTTAATCCTGTCAGCAGATTAAAAATGGCTGTCTTGCCGCAGTTTGGGTTGCCCACCAAAGCCACCCATCCCGTTTCAGGAATGGTCTTTTTTTGCTTCCCTATAAAATGCGGTTTCATGACCTGAGTTCAATTTGGCGGGCATCTTCCCAGCGAATTGACAAATAGGAATCACGGAATTTTATTTCAACCGGACCTTTAAATGGCGCATGTTTCACTAAGCGCACTTCCGTCCCGGACAAGAGGCCCAATTCCACCAGACGATTCTGGAGATGACTGTCCCCTTTTATGCCGTTAATTGTTCCCGTTTCCCCCGGGTTGAGATCCGTTAAAGTCATGCTGCCCGACATGCATCACAAATGACGAATAATTGATGAATGTGGCGAATGAGTTTATATCCAAATTTCTCCACGATCTTGTCCTGGCGGGCTTCAATAACATCATCCATGAATTCTTCTATTTTACCGCATTGCACACAAATCAAATGATCATGGTGGGTTGTATCCATCTTATTCTCGTAGCGCGCGCGGCCGTCGCCCAATTCCAGTTTGCGAACCATATTGTTTTTTACCAGGACATCAATCGTTCGGTAAACTGTGGCGCGGGAAACATTAAAGCCCGAATTGCGGAGAGCTAAATATATTTCTTCTGCATCGCGATGCTCATCGGTGGTGCACAATTCATCCCAGACGGCCTGGCGCTGCTGGGTATAGCGTAACCCTTCTTTTCTTAGGGCATTTTTCAGTGGTTTGGAGGAAGCCATAAAATCATTCCAATTTATTGAGATTGAGTCTCATAAATTAAGACAAAACACCCCACCCAATAAAGATAAAATATAAATCAATCAGCCGATTCCGGCCAGGGTCAGGCTTCTGGTGATTCGACTTTTTTCAGGTTGGCGAATTTAACGACAAGCTTTTTCTTCAGCCCATCCTTAAACACAATACCAACGCGCTGGTTTTCACCCTGACCGCTGAGGGCCATCACCTTACCAATCCCGAAAATGGCATGTTCAACAAAGTCACCGACTTTGAAATCATCAAAAACAACAACGGTACGGCTAACGGCAGTTTTGGTATGTTTTCCGGGGCGGCCACCGACGACTTTTCGGGTCAAGGCCGATGTGAATGAAATCTTCTCCAGTTTATCTTCCGGCATTTCATGGACAAAACGAGAGACCATACCGTATAAATCCTCGGACCCAAACCGACGGCGGTGATTGGCGTATATGAGATAGACTTTCTCCATAGCACGTGTCAAACCGACATAGAATAAACGGCGTTCTTCTTCCAGTTTTTCCTTTGCTTCCAGGGCGCTGTAAAGCGGGAATAATCCATCCTCCAAACCAGTGATAAAGACAACTGGGAATTCCAATCCTTTGGCCGCATGGAGTGTCATTAATGTTACACGATTGGTTTCATCATTCCATTGGTCCAAGTCAGTCAGCAGGGAGACTTCTTCTAAAAACTGGGATAGGCCCCCTTCCGGACTGCGGGCCATGAATTCATCCACACTCCTGAGGAATTCCATCACATTGTCCAATCGTTCCTGATCATCTGGGGCCGAACTGGAGCGATAATGCTGAATAATCCCCGCTTCCTCAACTACAGTTCGAACTAATTCACCCGCATTCAGTTTGGGGAGCAATTCATTATATTTTTTAATAATGGTGAAAAAGAAAGTTAATGAATCAGCTTGTTTTCCGCGGATACCCATGTCTTCCGGAAAATTCAGGACCTCGATCATATCGGTATTTTTCTTTTCAGCCTGGATGACACATTTATCGACTGTTTTCATCCCAATCCCCCGGGGCGGAAAATTGATTACACGCCGCAGGGAGATGGTATCCTTGGGATTTACGATCAGGGATAGGTAACCGATTAGATCTTTAATTTCTTTCCGTTCGTAAAACCGAATCCCGCCCACAATATTGTAGGGAATTCCCGAACGGCGGAAAGCATCTTCCAGAGCACGGGATTGAGAATTGGTCCTGTAGAGAATGGCGAAATCACTGAAATTCCGTTTCTGGAGTTTGATCTCTTTTTCCAATGCATTGACAACCGCATCCGCTTCTTCCATTTCATCATTGGTTTCAATTAAACCGAGTTTTTCCCCGGCGCCATTGTGGGAGACCAATTCCTTCGGTGCCCGGTTTTCGTTATTCTTCACGACGGAGGCTGCCGCTTCCAAAATATGCCCGGAAGAGCGGTAGTTCTTTTCCAGTTTGAATACTTCGCAGTTGCCGAAATTCTTTTCAAAATCAAGAATATTGCGAACGTCCGCACCACGCCAGCCATAGATCGATTGATCATCATCTCCGACGACACAAATCTGTTGGTGCTTCTGGGCTAAATATTTTACCAGCATGAATTGCGGTTTATTGGTATCCTGGTATTCATCCACCAAGATGTACTGCCATTTTTGGCGGTACTTATCCAGAACATTTGGATGCTGTTCAAATAATGCCAAAGGCAATAGTAGCAGGTCGTCAAAGTCCACCGCATTATTCTCAACCAGTGCCTTTTGATAATTTTTATAAATATCGGCGTAGGTTTTTTCAATGACCAGGTGTGCTTTATGTTTCGCTTCATCTGGATGAATCAGTTTATTTTTAAAATAACTGATTTTGTGCCGCACCTCTTGTGGGGTGACATAATTTTTGGGGATATCCATGCCTTCGAGCACAACCTTGACCAGGGCAACCTGATCCTGAACATCAAAAATTGAAAAATCGGAAGTATATCCCAGATGATGAATTTCGTGTCGGAGGATCCGCGCACAGATGGAATGAAAGGTACCAATGTTTAATGTCGCTTCCTTGCCCTTAACCAACTTATTCACACGCGCTTTCATTTCCTGTGCTGCTTTATTGGTAAATGTAACAGCCAGGATATGCTCAGCAGGAACCAGGTTCTTTTCAATCAAGTAGGCGATTTTATGGGTTAGAACGCGGGTCTTACCACTACCGGCCCCGGCAAAGATTAACACCGGTTTACCAAAGGCTTCTACGGCTGCTTTTTGCACTTTATTCAGATTTCGTTTACTCATATGGTATGTGGTTTATCCCTTTTTAGCTCTTTGGCTTCTGGTTCGACGACGAATCTTTTGAAATTTACGTTTGGCTTTATTATGCTCTTCTTTTGTGCGCGAAAATGTATGATACCCATCTCCCCGGGCCACGAAATACAAATATTCAGTAGCAGCCGGGTATAAGGCTGCTTTGATGGATTCAATCCCCGGGTTGTTTATGGGGCCCGGGGGAAGTCCATAATTCAAATAGGTATTGTAAGGAGACTCGATTTTCAAATCTTTATTCAATAAACGACGCGGCCCATCTTCCAATATATATTGGATCGTTGGATCCGCCTGGAGACGCATCCCCCGTTTCAGCCGATTGTGATACACGCCTGAGATCACCGGGCGCTCGCGATTATAAATCGCCTCACCCTCAATAATGGAAGCCAAAGTAAGGACTTCTGTCTCCGTCATTCTTAATTCTACCATACGCCTGTTAAAATCATCGGTAAAATTTTTTTCATATTCCTCCACCATGCGGCTGATCACATCCTGGGGGGCTTCATCTTCAGAAAACCGGTATGTTTCCGGGAAGAGATAGCCCTCAAACGTTTCGCCTTCAATACCCCATTTCCAAAGTAGCAACTTGTTTTTACAGGCGTTTTCAAATAATTGCGGATTCATCCCCAGTTTCTCTTCCAGCTCCTTCGCAATCGTTGAAACTGTCCACCCTTCCAGAATGGTCACCCGTTTATTCATCTGAATCCCATTGACCAATTGGTCGATAATATCAAAATTGGTTTCCGCTTTGACCAATTTGAATCGTCCCGCCGGAAAATCTTTTTCATATCCCAAGGCCTTAACAGCCAACAGGAACGACCGTTCGTTGCGGATAACATTTTGATCCTGCAACTGGGCACTCACCTCTTTCAGGGAAGCACCTTTAGGGATGGTCACCTTTACAGAATCATAAGGGTTACCCTGGGGCCACAATAAAACAAGGCTATAAAAAGCCAATAAAACGCCCAGCACGACAGCCGCTGTAATTCCAATAAAACTTTGACCCAGATGAAACTGAAATTTTTTCATCATTTACGGGGGCGAAAGTTATTGGTTTTTACCTATGCAGAGCAAATTCTATTGTACGAAATCTTAATCACCATCAATCGTTTAAAAATCATAAAAACTCATTGGCAGTGCAAATCGAAACGTGTAATTTTGCCGCCGCTATGAGCGATAAAAAAGACACAAATGGCGTCCATCTTTTTGAAGGATGGGCTTTTGGGAAAATTAATTATATCCTGTTTGCCATTGGTGTGATCCTGCTTTTAGTCGGTTATGCGGCGATGGCAACCGGGACGGTAAACAGCTTCCAGAGCCTTACCTTAGCACCGATTCTCCTCTTTTTAGGATATGTAGTTGTGATTCCGCTGGCTTTAGTTTACCGGCAACAGAACCGCCAATAGCAAAGATTTTTACAAATGGATCGCCCGCCAACATCTGCCAACATGCAGATTTTGTCGGGTAAATAGTTCAGTTGGTTATTGAACGTCCCGATGTTTATCGGGAAGGTCGCGAGAAAGTCTGAAAGACTTAAACTCGCTTTTTGAAAAATTAGAATTTTAATAATTGGGATCGTAGTTCAGCTGGTTAGAACGCTGGCCTGTCAAGCCAGAGGTCGCGGGTTCAAGTCCCGTCGGTCCCGCTAAAACAAAAAGCTCTACCGAATGGTAGGGCTTTTTTGTTTTATGGAGCATGGTAGGAGGCAATTATAGTCTCGCCTGCCCGTCTACTCCGCCGGCTGGCGGAGTAGACGGGTCGGTCCCGCTCCTCGTTTTCGACGAGAAAAGCCCCTTTTTTGGGGCTTTTTCCTCAGGCCTTAATCATCTCGTAATTGTAACCAATGTCCCTTCAATCGTCGCAGTATACTCCTGTAAGGAACTCGGCGCCGGACCGCCGGCAACATTGCCATTGGTTGAAAATTGACTCCCGTGACAAGGACAGGTTGAAATTCCGTTTGTGAAAGCACCAATCGTACAGCCCTGATGTGTACACCTGCGACTGAACGCATTTACTTTCGTTTCGCTAACCCGTACCAAAAGGATGCCTTGGCTATCCAAAGCATTGGACCCAAGAGCTAATGTGCCACCGACGGTAGAAAGGGCCTTATTTTCGTTCAGGGAAATATCAACTGTAATCACCACCGGATGGCCGCCATTCCCGTTCCCGTTTCCATTGCCATCCTCCGGTCCTGTTGGACCGTTGTCCGAGCATCCAGCCAGGACCGTTATGGTATATGTGCCGAAAAACAGGCTGGCCCCCTGCAAGCAGGAATCGGCGAGGAATTCCCGTCGGGAAACAGCTTTTATTTTGGATATTTTTCCTGTCGGTATGCGCTGATTATTATTGTTTGACCACTCAATCCGTTTTCGATCATTGAATGTGCGGTTTGAAAAACGGGGCCAAAACATGGCTCAGGAAAAATCCCCAAAAAATGGTTAACAGTGAAAGGGATACAGCCCTGGATATTGTTTCAAGCCCATTCACTTGATTCACCTGCCCTAAAAAGACGATCATAATGATAAGAGCTCCCATGTATCCTGCATATATGAGGTCCCGGTTAAAATCAGTGAAAAATTTGGACACATGGATCTCTCTCTCCATCGTTGTTAAACCCAAGGCGATACCGATAACCCATAAAAGGGATACGAATATAACGACTGGGTTAATAGGCATTGCAGCGGCCTTAACGAAAACGGGTACCATCAAAACACCTGATGCAATAATGATAGTAAGTCCGACGTATCTGTTATCCATGATATTCTCCTTTACCTTTGATTCATTTTTCCCGGATGCCAGTCTCCCGGACGGCATCGGATTTATACCCATATTTTACCCGACAGGCACCTATTTACTCAAGGTCTTTTCGGTAATCTTCATCCCTTAGCCTGGGAGTTTTCATTTCCTATACGATTACCAAGGCCGCAAATATCCCCTAGAATAATCTCTTTCCCCGTGATCCAAATGTTGCCTGTTACCCTGTCTTGACAGGTTAAGGGGATAGCGCGGCGTCCTTTCAGTTTTCCACCCATAGGGTAGATATTCAAAGCCTTCGCCTGTGGGTTTTTCTTATTTATCAAATTCTATTTCTCTCCAGAAGTCCTTAGATTTAGCGCAATGAATAAATTCATATTCTCCATTCTTTTATTCTTCAGTACCTCCCCAATCCAGGGCGATCAATTCACAGATGATATCAAGCAATTAACTGTTTTCTCTACAGCCTTGGAAGATATGTTCCAGGATATGATGGTTCAAAAAAGAACCACAACCCGCCATGACAAGGGTTACATCTCCAAAATGGAACATGATCAAATAGAAAACCTCCTGTTCCGGTATTTAATCATCCGGGAATCCATTTGGCAGATCATATCTCGTTACCGCGGGTATGCTGATATGTATGAGGATAAAACAGCCAATATGAAAGCTTTTGTCATTGGTTTAAACTCGGCCCTCACCTTATATAAATACAGCGGCTTATTGGTCACAACCTATATGACCGATGACCAGATCATTGATAAGTTGAATGAATCTTATTATCGGGTGGGCATTTCAGCAGGGTCTTACGATCGCATCCTCAACAGTTTAACCGATCCCAAAAATTTGAATGATCTCAACATCGCATGGGAACTGTACCGACAGGAAATGGCTGACTCAAACTCCATTTTAAACGGTTTAGCCAAACAAAAAACTTTCACATCTATGTTTACCGATTTGGATGTGCTGTTTAATAATTATCACACTACCCGGGACCAGATTCTCAACCACCACAGCCTTATCACCCCCGAATTGGCCAATGGGTTACGCCACAGCCAAATCAAAAAAGACGTGGATGAATTGATTGAAGAATTGGGAAATCGGTTAAAAGTAATTCGCGCCATTGTATATACAGAGATTGGTGATATTAAATCCAGAGCCAGTCAGCCCATTTCTTTCTCAGTCAAACAAATGAAAACCATCAAATCTATCCTGAAACCCGGTGATATTATTCTCACCTATTCAGAAGGGTATTTGAGCAATATTTTCCTCCCCGGTGTATTTAAACATGGCATCCTCTATACCGGCCCACTTTCTCAATGGTCACCATCGGAAATTAATTCCCTGGAAATTTCACAGGAAAAAAGAGACATGATTCAACCCCATCATGATATTGTGGAATCGGTATCTGAAGGGGTCATTTCAAATTCTATTGATCATGTATTGATGGATAAGGGTGTAAATCGATTCATGATTATTCGGCCAAAAGTGGATGAGAAACATATTCTGAATGGTATCAAAACTGCCTATGCATTTTTGGGAAACCCCTACGACTTTTCATTTGATTTTAACGATGCCTCCCTCCAAGTTTGCACCGAATTGATTTATCGCGCCTACGATGGTGTGGGCGGCATTTCATTTGAATTAACCGAACGGGCAGGTGTCATGACTTTAAGTGCAGAAGATGTGGCACGGGCGACCAAAGTAACGAAATCATTAAAAGTTATATTATTGGCTCAAGAAGATCCGAAAATAAAAAATAAAGCAAAAATCTATAAAGGCCTTCGAAGCCGATGGACCTTATCCCGTATGTTAGACTGACCCCTTCACACTGTTTTATTACCGATATACATTATCATGGCCTCCAATATCGATCAGAATAATCTCTTTTTCAGTGATCTTTAAAATGACAGTGATCCGATATTGATAGGTGAGGCGGATGGCATGGAGCCCCTTCAATTTTCCGCCCAAAGGATGAAGGCTTAATGCAGGATTCATTGGATCTTTTACCAGTATTTCCATGATTGATTTAAACCGTTTCCTCAAATCCGAATGTGATTTAAAGAATTTCTTCGCCGTCCGCCAAAAGGAAGGCGGTTTGATTAACTTACATACCTTACCTGTCATTGCGATCCCCGACAATATCGGGGAGAAGCAATCCCAATATTATATCCCTTTGCAAAGTAGATTGCCGCACTCCCCCACTTTTTGGCGGACTCGTTCGCGAAGACCCATTTATGATTCTTCAGTTAAATCAATGGCGTCCATGAGGTCATCAACGGAATTGTGAGATTGCAATTTTCCCTGGCTCACTTATGTCAGTGCAGTTTTCAATCGATTTTCGTAAGCTGTTTCTTGTTCTGAGATTAAAGCAGAATAACTCTCCTCATCCATGACCACATATTTGAGTTTGTTATTCTTGATCACGTGAACGGGCCCGTTTTTCAGGTCATCATCAACTGCTGATATGCCTCGGCGTTTAATTTCTTGGGCGGAAATTGTTTTCATTTTGGATCCTTATTTTATACTGAATATAGTACTTCTTATAGTACCTTAACGGCCATAAATTACTAAATATTGCTAATCCACGATCTCATCTAAAATATTTAGTAATGGTGATTTTTATTTGAATTTATCCTTCCATTTCTTTAGTCTCCACCGATAAATAACAGGCTTTCATGGAAAATATCATTCAATTTTTTGAAACAATCCCTTCCTCAACCCGGTCAGTTTTCCTGGTTGTTGGACTTACTTTTTTTCTGCTTCTTGAAGCAGGCATTCCCCTGTTTCGGTTTAATTACGTCAAAACAAAACACGCCCTGCTCAATATTTTCTTTACCTTTACCACCTTAGTCATCAACCTGATCGGAGCCACCCTTATTTTATTGGCAGTGGATTATAATGCTCGCAATGGCACGGGAATCTTAAACTTTTTTGAAATGCCGCTCTGGCTCAATGTCATTTTTGGATTAATGCTTATGGATTTGATCGGTGCCTGGCTGATTCACTGGATCGAGCACCAAGTCAAATGGATGTGGAAATTTCATATCATCCATCATACCGATCCCTATATTGATGTCACTTCAGGTTTACGTCATCATCCCGGTGAAAGTGTTTTCCGATTATTATTCACGGCGTTGGCCGTTTTCGTGTCCGGTGCTTCATTCGGTGTGGTCATGCTGTATCAAACACTTTCAGGATTTTTTGCCCATCTCACCCATGCCAATATCCAAGCGCCCCGCACCGTGGATAAAATATTGGCCTATGTATTTGTTACACCCCATTTTCACAAGGTCCACCACCATTATATCCAACCCCATACGGACCGGAATTATGGTAATATCTTCTCCCTTTGGGATCACATTTTCCGCACCGCCATCGCCGTAAAAAGCATGGATGAGCTCACCTACGGTATTGATACCCACATGGCTCCCATAGAAAACTCAAACATCAAAAACCTGCTCATGATTCCCTTTCAGAAATACAGGGCGCCGGTAGGATCTAAATTCAGTTCTTAACATTTTTAGGTATGAACTGGATCGTAAACTGTTTGTATAATCCTATTCATTAGCATTGTTAACCATTGTGCTGGTTTTTTCAATGTAAATGGATTTAGGGTGTTAAACCCGATTATAACAACAATTAAATCTGACTTAATTTCCACCCCATGAAATCAATCATAATTATCCTGTTGTGTGTCTTTTTGTCCGGTTGCGCAGGACGAATTCCTGGGCTTAAACACAATCCGGTATTCGAAGATGGATACCATTTTGGCGTTTTGAACAAAGCACTGCTTCAAAACCATGATGCCTATACCTGGTTCCCAGAGCACTATGACACTTATTCACCCAATCTGAAGAGATTCGATTTATCCATGCTGAATAAAACAGAAATCAAAGTGTTCATGGGCACCTGGTGCCATGACAGCCAACGGGAAGTCCCGCGGCTCTACAAAATTTTAGATGACCTGAATTATGATGATACCAAATCTGAAATCATTGGATTGAAAAAAGATAAAACAGGGTATTTCAAGGACTATTCGCATTTTGATATTCAGAAAACGCCCACCATCATTTTTTACCAGGATGATCAGGAAATCGGGCGTATCATTGAGGAACCGAAGGGATCTTTGGAAGCCCATATTCAACAAATTTTAACGGACAAAAAATGAGAATTTATTTTATTTGGCTCTCAGGCATTGTGGCCTGGAATTTTGGTTTTCCGGCCGTACCACCATTAGCAGATGTGGTGGTTGCAATTGCGCTCTCTTTTATGAGGATTGGCCTAAGGAAGATTATCAAATGAGAATGACGCCGGAAGAAAAAAAGGAACTGGACGATTGGGTTGAAAAAGAATATCCAAAAAGCGTCCGCCGCATGGAAGTTTCCAGCCCCTTTCATCGAATCGGAAAATACTGCATAATTTCAGGCATCCTTTTATACGCTGTCTTTGTCTGGACACATTTAAGTTTCTTGAAACCCGCATCCGTAATTTTCCTTTTGGCCGGAATGGGCGTGGAAATATACGCCTTAATACAATATTTTAAATCCTTATCTCATGACGATTGATTTTACAGGAAAGACCGTTTTGGTCACCGGCGGCTCCGGTGGGATCGGCCGGGCCATTTGTGAAGTGTTCGCAAATGCAAATGCTACTGTTGCTGTCCATTATCATTCCAATAAAAATGGTGCAGAGCAAACACTCGCGTCTTTATCGGGAGATGGTCATTCAACCCTTCAGGCAGATTTATCAAAACCGGGTGAAGTGGAAAACCTGGTTCAATCGGTCGACTCAATCAATGTGGTGGTGAACAATGCAGCGGTTGTAGAGCAGTACAACTTTGATTCACTCTCTTTCGATGATTGGCTGGATGTTTGGGGGCGGACGATCGGCGCGAATTTAATGGGTCCGGCTTATCTCATGTTCTGCGCAGCGAAAGTAATGCAAAAAAATGGCGGCGGAAAGTTTGTGAATATTTCCTCCCGTGGCGCCTTTCGGGGCGAACCCAAAGCGCCGGCCTACGGGGCCAGCAAAGCGGGTCTCAATGCCTTGGGGCAATCCATGGCCCTGGCCCTGGCCAAGGACAATATTTTTGTTTATACAATCGCACCAGGATTTGTTGCAACGGAACGGGTGGCTGATATTGTCGATGATTCGATTAAAGCCCAGAGCCCGTTGAACCGTGTCGCCAAACCGGAAGAGGTGGCACGCACCGCCTTGTGGCTGGCCTCAGAAGGAAATGACTTTCTCACGGGCTGCATCGTGGATGTGAATGGCGCATCCTACCTGCGGTCTTGACGCTTTCCAATAAGTTTACTAAACCTTGAAGGTTTAGTAAACTTTACTCTAATCAATCCACAATCACTTCATCGGCAAATATCCACGCCGGCAAGCCGGCACCATGGTGCCAGTATGGCGCTTCCAATACATTCCGCGCTTCTATTTTGATGTAACGGGCTCCCCGTGCCTTAAATTCCAGGTTGAAATATTGGATATCGTTTACTTTACTTTTTTTCGTTAGGGGACTGCCGTTTTCAATTCTCCCCAGTTTTTTAAAGACTCGATCAGCAGCAGCATAATAATAGGTGACCGATACGGGAAAAAAGACAATGTGGTTGGTCACTTGGAGAAAAGCGGTACTAATTGAACTGATTGATTGGGTTTCGCCTAGATCAATCACCGCTTCCATATGATTCCCCTCAAACCCCAGCCAGTTGGCATAAAAACTGCTGCCCCCCAAGGCGCCATCCGTTAAAACTTGGGGATCTTCATTGGCATACTTTTTCGCTTCCGTCAACAGGGTAACAGGCATCCCCGATGCCTTATTGGGCTTGGTTGCTACCGCCAGGGCATTTTTATAATTGGTGTAATATTCACCGACGGTAAAGCCCATCTCATTCATTCGTGTAATCTGGGCCTGTTCGGTGATCGTCTTAAAATTTTCCAGGCGCGTTTCGGTCAAAAGGTTGATTGATTTTTGACCATCCGCTGCTTCATCCACCATTTTGAATTCCGCTGATATATTTTTCCGACAAGCTTCCAGAGTGGAATAGTCAACCCCCAGCCGGGCCGTTTTCACACGTCGCAGGACTTCCGGTTTTCTGCTCACAGCCTCTTCTGACCGATCAAAAATTCGATGATATGATTGCAACAATTCCGGACTCAAAAAGGATGAAAATGCCTGAGAAGGGTCCCCATAGAGAAATAAAAAGAAATCCGTATCTTTTTGAATTTGCTGATGGATGAGATCAATATATTTACGGATATACTTCCCCCCGGCTTCATAATAGCCGTTTAAAAATTCATCCATCAATTCATCCACATCCCGGTCTGGATTCCACAATAGTTTGGCCGTGACATAGGAGCGCAATTCAAACAGTTCACTGGGGTTATAGCTGTGCTGTTCAAATATCCATTGGGCGTTATTGTCCCGGAATAATTGAATATTGGGTTGAAGCGTATGGAGGTTGGGAAATGGCGCCAGAAAATTGGTGAATTGGGTGGTGTAATCCCAGATCCTCACATTTTCGGTCAACCGGCTCCACCCTTCTAGATCGTTCGCGAAAGCTTTACATTTTTCGGATATAGGTCCGCTCCGGTCACATTCGATGGAACATAAGGTAATCAGTACATTTTCAGCCGGTTTGGTCATGCTCGGTGACCGTGTATACTGGTAAGCCAAAGTAGAAATTGTCTTGTCAGGAAAGTGGGATGCAATCTTATTCACAAAACGAATGACAGACCCCGCAGGACTCCCTTCGGCCTGATTAATGGCTTCACAATTTTCGCACAGACAGTATTGCTGGTTATCATCCTGGCTGACGGAAATCACCGATGCCTCTGGAAATTGGTCGAAATAGGTCTGCACCGAATCTTTGACAATTTCAAACACATCCACGCTAGTCAGGCATAGCTGGGTCGGCAACCTTTTTTCACCGCGCCAGGCATAGTATTCCGGATGGGCTTCATAGAAGACCTCTTCCGGCATAAAACTATGAAAGGTGTGTACCCGTGCTTTGGGGACGTAGTATGGGAAGGCTAAAGTGCTTACTTTATGTTTAGCGGCAAAATCTGGGTTTTGGTAAAACAATTTTGAATGAACGGTGCGGGTGGTGATATCGGGTATATATGAATGATTTATCGGTGTTTTTAATACAATATCTTTTTGATTGGGTACATATTCTGCATCGGGAGCATACCATCGGCAATCGATAAATTTTTCCAGGAATTCATACACGGCAAATACGGTTGATTCTTCTGACCCACCTTTTATGATCAAATCCTTTCCATCTCTATTTATCCTTATCTCATGAGCTGATAATTTGGATGAATTGGCGCCACCAATAAAGATATGATCCTTTTCCGGATCAAGTCCATTATGATTGACAATTGGAAATTGAACAGTTGATATTTTTTCCAGGTATTTTTGTAATTCCTGTGCGGCATGCAGTTCTCGTTCCGAGGAAATATCGGCAATCACAATTTCATAATTGGTCTGACCATTATAGACCAATACTATCTTGTTTCCAGTCTTACATGAAAACAAGAGAAGCGTGAGAAAACTTAAAAATATTTTGTCATAGATTGATCTATAGTCCACCATTCCAACCTTTCTTTATTATTCCAGAACAAAGTCTATTATTTTACCGTTTACCAAATCCTCATGATTAATAAAATAACTTTCATAAGCTTTCCCGTTTAGTTCAATCTTTTTGATAAAACCGTCTTTTGCCCCCGTCCGATTAATCACAATTTTTTTATTGTGATAATATTTCCGATCCAATTGAATGGTGACTTTGTCAAACATGGGTGCCGAAAGGGTATAAACCGGTTCTCCCGGTATGACGGGATAAAGCCCCATCATCGAAAAAATCAGCCAAGCCGACATGGTCCCCGTATCATCATTCCCGGGTAAGCCTTTGGGAATATTCTGAAAATATTTTAGAACCAGTTGGCGAACTGTTTTTTGCGTCTGCCATTCTTCCCCTTTTATATAATTGAACAAATATGGATAGGCGATGTCCGGCTCATTGGCCATGTCAAATTGATTATTATCGAAAACCTGCTGAAGCTGACTGACAAATGGTTCACCGCCGCCCATAAGGTCGATTAATCCGGGAATGTCGTGGGAAGCCATGAATGAATACTGAAATGCGTTCCCTTCGATAAATCCTTCATTTTTCGTGAAGTTGGCCCCGGCGTAAGGGTCGAATGGTTCATACCATGACTCATCCGAATTTCGTGGACGCATAAGATTCAACTTCGAATCAAATAATTTTTTATAGGATTGTGACCTTTTTGAAAACCGATTATGATCCGATTTTTTTCCAAGTGCATCAGCCATCCTTGAAATGGCAAAGTCCGCGGCGTTGTATTCCAATGTGGTGGAGACACTGCCCTTATGGTTTGTGGTCAAATACCCTTTTTGAATATAGTCCCGAAGTCCGGGGCGCAGGGGATTACCCTCAATTTGATCGGCACTTTTCAGCATAGCACGGTAACCCATTTCTACATCAAAATCCTGTATACCTTTCAAATAGGTATCAGCGATCACAATGCTCGCCGGGTCCCCCACCATGGTAAATGTCTCCGTCGAATTCAACTCCCATTTGGGCAGCCACCCATTTTCATCCGCCATATCCAGCATACTTTTCACCATATCCGATTGTTGTGTTGGATAAACTAAGGACAATAATTGATGAAGGTTTCGGTACGTGTCCCAGAGGGAGAAAACAGTGTAACGCGTTTCTTGCGTCTTCCCGATTTCACTACGGTTAATCTTGGGATACTCCCCATTATAATCATTCAAAGTATTGGGATGAATTTGGGTATGATAAAGGGCTGTATAAAAAATGGTCTTATCCTCCTCCGTACCCCCTTCAACCTCAATTCGGGACAGGACTTCATTCCATGCAGATACACTTTCTTTATATAGTTGTTCAAATGATTTTCGGCCCACTTCCTTTTTAAGGTTTTCCCGGGCATTTTCAATACTCACATAGGAAATGCCTATTTTTACTTCCACATCTGTTTCCTCATCAAATTGGTAAGTAAAGTACGTACCGATACTGTCTCCAACCACCATTTGGGTGGCCCCATCCATCAGACGTGTTTTCCCATTATACCCCATCCACTGCGCCTCTACGCCTTCGTATCTATCCGGTGTTTTCCATACACCTAATTCTTCGGCGGGACGGGAGAATCGTGCCACGAAAAAAACCGGGTAAGCTTTCTCCGGACTATTATAACAAAAAGAGCCAACCGAACGCATCCCTTCAACCTCGGTAGGGGATACTATATGCACCATGGCCCCCTGCTCATTAGTCAGACCCAATCCTAAATTCAGTAAAATATGAGACTCCCCTTGGGGAAAGGTATATCGGCTGACACCCACCCGTTTCGAGGCCGTCATTTCCGTTTTAATATTATACTTATCAAGTCGATTACTATAATAGCCAGTTTTTGCTATTTCTTCAGAGTATGTGGATCCATACTGCAAATGATCTGTTTCCAGTTTTCCATTGGTTGGCATTAATAGAATTACGCCTAAGTCTGGGCACCCCACACCGCTGAGATTCACATGACTGAAACCGGTCAAGAAAGTATTTTCACAAACATAAGGATTGGACAACCATTGGCTGTCTTTTTCAAAAACATTTTGTTTCCCGGCAACGTTGAATGGCGATACACTGGCCATCCCCCTCGGGTAAACCGGGCCGGGATAGGCAGCACCATAGTTGGAGGTACCGATGAGTGGATTGACATAATCCACCGGTTTTTGTGCAGTGAGGAGTTGAATAAAAAATATTAAAAAGACAATCCGTTTCATGAATGTTCCGATTAGTGAGTTTATTGACTATAAAAGTTAGATAAATAATCCATTTCAACAATGGGTGATTTAGCCATTAAACCTGGGCATAAAACAAAAAGCCTCCGAGTTTCCCCGAAGGCTTTATTAGGATTAAGTGTATAAAAGTCGTTTACTTTTTGGTGTATACTAGTTATTCAACAGTTACTTTTTCCTTACTTGATAAAT